>NC_007643.1:195000-552500 GCF_000013085.1 Rhodospirillum rubrum ATCC 11170 | reverse complement strand
GGCGGACAGGCGCAGCCGATTTCTTTTTTGATGCGCTCGGCCGAGCCTTCGCCGACCAGCAGATTATGATTGCGACGGATATAGGCGATGATCGCCTCGTCCATCTTATCGCCGCCGACGCGCACCGAGCGGGCATAGACGATGCCGCCCAGCGACAGCACGGCCACTTCGGTGGTGCCGCCGCCGATATCGACGACCATCGATCCGGTCGGTTCGGTCACCGGCAAGCCGGCGCCGATGGCCGCGGCCATCGGTTCCTCGATCAGGAACACCCGGCGGGCCCCGGCCGCCTCGGCCGATTCCTGGATGGCGCGGCGTTCCACGGCGGTCGAGCCCGAGGGAACGCAGATGATCACCATCGGGCTGGCGAAGCTGCGCCGATTATGAACCTTGCGGATGAAATGCTTGATCATTTCCTCCGCCACTTCGAAATCGGCGATGACGCCGTCACGCAAGGGGCGGATGGCCTGGATATTGCCAGGAGTGCGGCCAAGCATCTGCTTGGCTTCATCACCAACGGCGAGGACCTGTTTCTTGCCCTTCACGTCGGCGATCGCGACGACGGACGGCTCGTTGAGAACGATCCCCCTGCCCTTCACATAGACCAGCGTGTTGGCCGTGCCGAGGTCGATGGCCATATCCGCCGAAAGCAGGCCGGTCATTCTGGAAAACATTGTTGCTCGCTCGCCCTTGTCAAACCACGCCTCGGGATCCCATCACCCCAACCATCACGGGCGCGGCGCCAGTTCCACGTCGTTCGCTTAAGGAAGCCCGACGGAACCAATTCGCCCGAATTGACCCCTGTGCCTCCCCCACTTTTTTCAGACCCCACCCCCGCCTGCGGCAGACCGCCGCGCGCGAGGTGTCGGGCCTTGAAACAGCCTCTCCAAGCCGTTCCCTTCCCCGCATCCGCCGGATCGACCGGGCGCGGAACCCCGCGACCAACCGATGGCCCCCGACGACGGGCGCGGCCACCACAATGCAAACGAGGCCGAGGACCGGCCCCGACCTTACCATCCGCCTGTTCTCACAGGACGATCGTCGATGCCCGATAACCCGGGCCCCTGCCTCCAGGCCTTCGGCCCAAGCTCATGGCTTGATTTCCGGCCCGGATTCCGAAGGAGGAGCGTCGACGAGGGAGGCACACCGCTTAGCGGCCACGCGTCCAATCGCATTGCTGCGGGCGCGCGGTTCGACAATGAAGCTTTGATCGCCCCCGCTTGTCAACGTCCAAGAGAGACCCAGGCCGCCCTTTCTGCGCCGAGCCCAGAAACAACCGACCAAAGGTGCACTTTGTGCCCAAAATGACCACCCCCCCGGAAGGGTCACTTCCGGAGGGGTGGGTCGCACGCCCCTGGGGGCGATCAATCACGCGCCCCTTTGGGGCGACCTATGACGCGCCCCTTTGGGGCGATGGATCACACGCCCCTTTGGGGCGACGGATCAGTTCTTGTCCTTGTCGACCAGCCGGTTGGCGGCGATCCACGGCATCATGGCGCGCAGCCGGCCGCCAACCTCTTCGATCTGGTGCTCGGCGTTGCGGCGGCGGGTGGCCTTGAACGACGGCTGACCGGCCTTGCATTCGATCATCCAGTCGCGGACGAAGCGGCCGGACTGGATGTCATCGAGCACGCGCTTCATCTCGGCCTTGGTTTCCGGGGTGACGATGCGCGGACCGGTGACGTAATCGCCATATTCGGCGGTGTTGGAGATCGAGTAGCGCATATTGGCCATGCCGCCCTCGTACATCAGGTCGACGATCAGCTTGACCTCGTGCAGGCACTCGAAATAGGCCATCTCGGGGGCGTAGCCGGCTTCGACCAGGGTCTCGAAGCCGTTCTTGATCAGCTCGGTCAGGCCGCCGCACAGCACCGCCTGCTCGCCGAACAGATCGGTCTCGCATTCCTCGCGGAAGGTGGTCTCGATGATGCCCGAGCGCCCGCCGCCGATCGCCGAGGCATAGGACAGGGCGATCTCCATGGCGTTGCCGCTGGCGTCCTGGGCCACGGCGACCAGACAGGGCACGCCGCCGCCGCGCACGTATTCGCTGCGCACGGTGTGACCGGGGCCCTTGGGGGCGATCATGAACACATCAAGATCGGGGCGCGGCTCGATCAGGGCGAAATGGATGTTCAGGCCATGGGCGAAGGCCAGGGCGGCGCCCTGCTTCATATTGGCGTGCAGGTGATCCTTATAGAGATCGCCCTGCAGCTCGTCGGGGGTGAGGATCATCACCACATCGGCCCAGGCGGCGGCCTCGGCCGGAGTCTTGACGACGAGGCCCTGGCCGGTCGCCTTCTTGGCCGAGGGCGAGCCCTCGCGCAGGGCCACGCACACCTCGGTAACGCCGGAATCGCGCAGATTAAGGACATGGGCATGCCCCTGGGAGCCATAGCCGACCACGGCAACCTTCTTGCCCTTGATCAGGTTCACGTCGGCGTCACGGTCGTAATAAACACGCATGGTCTGTTCCTTCAGTGAAACAAAGGGGTGGCTTTCTTGAAACGGCCGCCTCCGCGGCTTCGTCTTCGCCGATCCCTTAAGGGCGCCGGCTACCGCCCGGCATCCAAAGGGATCCTGTTTAGAGCGTTAAAACGGCTGACCGCCGCGGGCGATGGCGGCAACGCCGGTGCGCGCGACGTCGATCAGCCCGAGCGGCTCCATCAAACCGATGAAGGCGTTGATCTTTTCGGTCTTGCCGACGATCTCGAAAACGAACGACTCGTTGGAGCTGTCGACAACCCGGGCGCGGAAGATATCGGCGATGCGCAGGGACTCGACGCGCTTCTCGCCGGTGCCCGCCACCTTGATCAGCGCCAATTCGCGCGACACATGCGGGCCTTCCACCGTCAGGTCCGAGACCTTGTGAACGGGCACCAGCCGGCCAAGCTGGGCCTTGATCTGTTCGATGATCATCGGCGTGCCGCTGGTCACCAGGGTGATGCGCGACAGTTGCTCGTCGACATCGACCTCGGCCACGGTCAGGCTTTCGATGTTATAGCCGCGACCGGAAAACAGGCCGATGACCCGGGCCAGAACGCCCGACTCGTTGTCGACCAGAACGGCGATGGTATGGGTGGCGATCTCCGGTTCGCTGGCCGCATTCAGATTGGGCACGGGGAACACTCCCTTTGGATGGCTGGGAGGCCGCGCCCCGCCGCCGATCAACCGGCGCCGGGGGGCTCCCTTGGGATAACAGGGTGGGAAAAGGCTGGACGACACCCCCGGAGCGGGGGCGCGGGATCTAGACGAGGATCGCCCCCTCCTTGGAAATCGGCTGACCCAGGCTGTCTTCGGGGCCGAGCAGCATCTGGTTGTGGGGCGCGCCCGAGGGGATCATCGGAAAGACGTTTTCCGAAGGATCGACCGCCACATCGACCAGCACCGGCCGATCGACGGCGATCATCTCGGCGATCACGTCATCAAGATCGGCGGGCTTTTCCGACCGCAAGCCGACGGCGCCGAAGGCCTCGGCCAGCTTGACGAAATCGGGCAGGCATTCGGAATAGCTTTCCGAATAACGCCCGCCATGGAGCAGTTCCTGCCACTGGCGAACCATGCCCATGTACCGGTTATTGAGGATGAACACCTTGACCGGCAGGCGATACTGCACGGCCGTGGCCAGTTCCTGCATGTTCATCATGAACGACGCCTCGCCCGAGATATCGACGACCAGGGCGCCGGGATGGGCCATCTGAACGCCGATCGCCGCCGGGAAACCATAGCCCATGGTGCCGAGCCCGCCCGAGGTCATCCACTGATTGGGCTTGTCGAATTTGAAGTACTGGGCCGCCCACATCTGATGCTGGCCGACCTCGGTGGTGATGAAGGTCTCGCGGTCGCGGGTCAGGGCGTAGAGGCGCTCGATGGCGTATTGGGGCTTGGTAACCTCGTCGGAGGGCTGATAGTGCAGGCAGTCGCGGCGCTGCCAATCGGCGATCCGCCCCCACCAGTTTTTCAGGGCGGCGACATCGGGGTGATACTGCCGGGCCTTCCACACCTTGATCATGTCTTCAAGGACATGACCGACATCGCCGACGATCCCCAGATCGACCGCCACGTTCTTGTTGATCGAACTGGGATCGATGTCGATCTGGATCTTGGTCGAATTGGGCGAGAAGGCGTCAAGCCGGCCGGTCACCCGGTCGTCGAACCGCGCCCCGATCGCCACCATCACGTCGCAGTCATGCATGGCGTGATTGGCCTCGAAGGTGCCATGCATGCCCAGCATGCCCAGATATTGCGGATCGCTGGCCGGATAGATGCCCAGCCCCATCAGGGTCAGGGTAATCGGATAGCCGGTCATCTTCACGAACTGGGTCAGCAACTGGCTGGCCTGGGGCCCGGAATTGACGACGCCGCCGCCGCAATAGAAAATCGGCCGCTTGGCCTTGGCGATGATCTCGACCGCCTTTTCAATGGCGGTGATATCGCCCTTGAGCTGGGGACGGTAGCTTTTGTGCTTGACCCGCGACGGGGCGACATAGGGCGCCGGTCCCATCAGGATATCCTTGGGCAGATCGATGACCACCGGGCCGGGCCGGCCGCTGCCGGCGACCTGGAAGGCCTCGTGGATCACCCGGGCCAGATCCTCGCCCTTTTTCACCAGATAATTGTGCTTGGTGCACTGGCGGGTGATGCCGGTGGTGTCGGCCTCCTGAAAGGCATCGTTGCCGATCAGATGGGTCGGCACCTGACCGGTCAGGCAGACCACGGGAATGGAATCGAGCATGGCGTCGGTCAGGCCGGTCACCGCATTGGTGGCGCCCGGGCCGCTGGTCACCAGGACCACGCCGGTCTTGCCGGTCGAGCGGGCATAGCCTTCGGCGGCGTGGACGGCGGCCTGTTCGTGACGGACCAGCACGTGACGGATCTGATTTTGCTTGAAGATCTCGTCATAGAGCGGAAGGACGGCGCCGCCCGGATAGCCGAAGATTACCTCCACACCCTGATCGGCAAGAGCCTTAAGGACGATCTCCGCACCGGACTTCTGCTGGTCAGCCATGGTCACACCTGTGTCAGACGATGTTCTTTCCCCCCGCGTCCCCCCGCGGTTGCCCGGGGAGCGGCCAGGGATCGGGAAACGGCCTTCCATCCAAGGACGGAAGGGAGGGCAGCCTAGTCCGTCAAGATGCGCCGGTCAATAAAAAGGCATACAGAAAATTATCAATGTCCGTTAGCTGGCTTTCCGATAATTGCGTGACCAGGGATTCCGAAAGAACCCGGTCCGGCCTGAGCTGGGTACGGATCCAGGTGCCCTGACGCTTGGCATAGCGCCGGGTCGCGCCCTGCGCCCGCTCCACCGCCTCGGCCAGACCGACCTCGCCGCGCAGGGTCCGGGCCAGTTCGGGAACCCCGACCGCCCGCATCACCGGCAGGGCCGGATCAAGCCGGCGCGCCAGCAGAAGCGCCAGTTCGTCCAGCGCCCCGGCGGCGACCATCGCCAAAAGCCGCGCGTCACAGGCCGCCCGCTGCGCGGCGCGCGGCGGATCGATCACCAGCAGCAACGGCCGTCCGGGCAGGGCCGGGGTGGCGACCGGATCGCTCCACCAGTCCATCAGCGAACGCCCGGTGCCGCGCACCACCTCATAGGCCCGGGCGATGCGCTGGGCGTCGCTGGGCCGCAGGCGCTCGGCCATCGCCCGATCCAGCTCGGCCAGTTTGGCATGCAAGGCCGCCGGCCCCAGGGCCGCCAGCAGCTCGCGGGCCTCGGCGCGAACCTCGGGCGCCACCTCGGGCACGCTGGCCAGCCCCTCAAGCGCCGCCTTCAGATAAAGCCCGGTTCCCCCGCAGAGGATCGGCAGACGCCCGGCGGCCCGCGCCGCCGCCACGGCGCCGTCGGCCAGGGCCAGCCAGCGGCCGACCGAACAAACCTCCGCCCCATCAAGCACGCCATAAAGGGCATGGGGAGCGGCCGCCTCGTCTTCGACACTGGGACGGGCGCTGAGGATCCGCAGGTCGCGGTAGACCTGCATGCTGTCGGCATTGATGACAACGCCGTTGAAGCGCCGCGCCACCCGCAGGGCCAAAGCCGACTTGCCCGAGGCGGTCGGTCCAGCGATGACGATCAAGGGGGCGGAGCCCGGGGAAGCGAGGGGGTCGATCATGGCCTTAAGCTAACGGTTCGCCTCGCCAAGCCAAAGCCCCTTGTCCCTGCCCCCCCGAACCGGCTAGGAAGGCGCGGCATCATCCTGGGGGAGCAACGCCATCATGGACGTCGTCGTCACCGTCCTGTCCAGTCCCGCCGTCGGCGGTTTGGACGAGGAAGCTCTTGCGGCGGCCCGCGCGGCCCTTGATACCCTGGGCGGCGAAACCGCCCGTCCGCGCTGGCTGGAAAGCGGGGTGGCCGCCGATATCCGCGTCGACGCCCTGTCGGTCGGCCAGGCCGGATCGGCCGTGCGCCACGCCCTGGCCGATGTCGCCTGCGATGTCGTCGCCCAACGCGAGGACGGCCGGCGCAAGGGGTTGCTGATCGCCGATATGGACTCGACCATGGTCATCGGCGAAACCCTCGATGATCTGGCCGCCCATGCCGGGCTCAAGGACAAGATCGCCGCCATCACCGCCCGCGCCATGAACGGCGAGATCGATTTCGAGGCGGCCTTGCGCGAACGCGTCGGCATGCTGGCCGGATTGAGCGCCAGCGCCCTGGAGGAGACCTGGGCGGCGACCGCCCTGACCCCGGGCGGGCGCACCCTGGTGCGCACCATGGCCGCCAATGGGGCGCGCTGCGTGCTGGTCTCGGGGGGATTTTCGGTCTTCACCGCCAAGGTCGCCAAAGCTTGCGGCTTCCACGACCACGTCGCCAACCGCCTTGAGATCATCGACGGCGCCTTGAGCGGCAAGGTCATCGATCCGGTGGTCGACCGCGCGGTCAAGCTGGCGACGCTCAAGGCCGAAGCCGCCAAATTGGGGCTACCGCTCAGCGCCTGCGCCGCCGTTGGCGATGGCGCCAACGACCTGCCGATGGTGATGGCCGCCGGTCTGGGCGTGGCCTTCCACGCCAAACCGGTGGTCGCCGCCCAGACCCGCGCCCGCATCGATCACGGCGATCTGACCGCCCTGCTTTTCCTCCAGGGCTATCGCCGCGAAGAGTTCATCGAGGACTAACGAGCGCCAGCCGCATCCTTGAAGCGGCTCGCCCGCCGCCGATCAGTTGGTCAGATAGATCTCGTCCACCTGATGCATCTTCATCGAGCCGCCCTGACGGCCCATGTCGAGCGAGACATTGGTTTCGCTCCAGGCGGGCAGGCCGGTGGCGCGATCGATGAAGGCGGTGAAATCGACCGAGCCGGCGGCGCCATTGGCCGCGCTGATCGGCCCGCCGCCATTGATCACCACATAGTCGCGCCCGCCGGCGCTGGCCCGGCCGGTCACCTTGCCCGTTACCGAAACGGTTACGCGCTGGTCGGGGGCGCCAACCCCCAGGTCATCGCCGGTATAGGTCAGGATGGTTTCCCCCTGGCGCACGGTGCGGCCGCCGAAGAAGGCCTTGGCCATCACCCGGGCGAATTGCTCCAGGCTGGTGCCGACGGGGCCGAGCAGGGCGGTGCCCTTGGCCTGGACGGTGACCTTGCCGGTGCGCTTGTCGGCGGTGGCCAGCACCTCGGTCTGACGGATGATGGCCTGCATCTCCTCGGCGGGCAGCGGCGGCAGGCCGGGCATCTGCATCGACAGATCATCGCCGCGCATGCGCAGCGACAAGGTATCCCCGCGGGAGGCCTTCGAGACGAAGGATGAGAAGCGCACCTCCATATGGCCGCCCGGTCCGCCGCCCTGGCTGAAATCGGTCACGGCGCGCAGCAGACGCGGCGCGTCGCTGACCGGGGCGTCGCCGATGCTGACCGAGCCGCTGATCGGCACCACCGGATCGGCCGGCGGCAGCGGCGAGGGCGTGGGAACCTCGGCCCAGGCAAGGAACGGCGCGGCGGCCAGTCCAAGGGAAAGCAGCAGGCGGGTGGGCAGGCGACGCATGGGCGGATCTCCGTTACGCTCGAAAAGAGGGGATGGCGCCCCGGAGATCTGGGCCCGTCACAGAACCCGTCCCCGCGCGACCACCGCCGTTTGTCCCAGGTAACGGCCGCCCCGCGTCAAATGTATGGCGTCCATCATGTTTGTCACCACGCAGGCGTGATTGGGCACGATCGCCAGACGATCGCCGACGCGCAGCCCGATCGGCCCTTGGCAAACCAGCCGCCCATGTTCCTCCGACAACTGGTCGATGGCGAGATCGGGGCGGCCGAGAACGGCGCCAAAGCCGCTCAATCCGAACAGATCCGAGGTCAGAACCTTGGAACCGGCATCGATGATCGCCCGGTTCTCGCTAGGCACCGAAACCACGGTGGCGATCACCCGCAGGGCGCAATCGCCCCAGCCGGCCACCCCGCGCGCCACCAGCGAGCGGTCCATATAGATGTAGGTGCCGGCCCGATATTCCGTGACCACGCCACCGGCCCCCGCCGCCATCATGTCGGGCGATCCGCCCGAGGACAGAATCTCGACCCCCAAGCCGGCTTCTTCGATCAACGCCTTGGCCTCGGCCAGGAAGCGATCGGCCGCTTCCGCGCCGCCGGTCGGCGGATAGGTCATCAACCCGCGAAAGCGCAAGCCCGCGCTGGCATGGATGCTTTGGGCCAGGGCAAGGGCGGCGGCGGGGCTTGCCACGCCACAGCGCCCGGCCCCGGTATCGCATTCGACCAGGACGCCAAGGGGCGTCGTGGAATCGGCGAAGGCGGCGCCCAGCCCGTCGATCACCGCCAGACTATCGGCAACCACCGACAGCCGGCAGCGCCCGTCCAGGGCGCGCAACCGGGCCAGCTTGGCCGCGCCCAGGATGTTATAGGTGATCAGCAGATCAAGCGGCTGATCGAGCAGCCCGACCAAGCCATCGACCATCGCCTCGGCTTCCGAGACCTTCTGACAGGTGATGCCCACCGCTCCGGCCTGGATCTGGCGGAGCGCCAGCAGCGGCAGCTTGTGGGTTTTGATATGCGGCCGGTTGTCCAGCCCCCGGGCGGCGCACTGGGCTTGGTGGCGGGCGATATTACGCTCGGCGACATCAAGATCGACAAGAACGGCCGGGGTATCGACGGGAAAATCCATGGGGAGCCTGTCAGAAAGGAAACGCCCGGGGGGCGGACACGGGCCAAGGCGGGCCGATCGACCGATGCGATCGGCCCGACCCAAGGGTCTTGCCGTGATAAGTCCGATCAGGCGGCGCCGCAACCCTTGGCTAGCGCGGCGCCTGATCGGTCAGGCGGCGGCGTCGATCAGGGCGACGCGGACCAGCTTCTTGTTGACGAATTCCTGGATGCCCAGGCCCGATAGTTCCCGGCCATAGCCCGAGATGTTGATGCCGCCAAAGGGCAGATCGGGGGCCGTCCAGGTCGGCTGGTTGATGAAGACCATGCCGGTTTCGATGCGCTCGGCCACGCGTTTGCCGCGCGCGACATCCTGGGTGAACACCGATCCCCCCAGGCCGAAATCGGAGTCATTGGCCAAGGCCACCGCCTCGTCCTCGTCTTTGACGCGGAAGAACAGGGCGACGGGGCCGAAGAATTCCTCGCGGAAGGCGGCGGTATCGGGGGCGATATCGGTCAGGATGGTCGGCTCCATGAAAAACCCCGGGCGATCCAGGCGCTTGCCGCCCATCACCAGGGTCGCCCCGTCCGAAACCGCCTTGTCGACCTGCTCGACCAGCTTGGTCAGCGCCCCTTCTGTCGACAGCGGCGCCAGCGTCGTCGCCCGGTCCATCGGATCGCCGGCCTTCAAGCCGGCCAAGGCGGCCTGGAACTTTTCAAGGAAGCGATCGGCCAGGGAGTCGACGACCAGGAAGCGCTTGGCCGCCACGCAACACTGGCCCATGTTGTTCATCTTGCCCCAGACCGCCCATTCGACCGTTTTATCAAGATCGGCGTCTTCCAGAACGATGAAGGCATCGCTGCCGCCCAGTTCCATGGTGGATTTCTTCAGGTTCTGCCCGGCGCGGGCGGCGACGCTTTTGCCAGCATCAGCGCTGCCGGTCAGGGCCACGCCCTTGATCCGCGGATCGTCGATCACCGCGTTGACCTGATCATAAGAGATCACAAGGTTGGTATAGGCCCCCGCCGGGGCCCCGGCATCGCGCCACAGCTTTTCAAAGGCCTGGGCGCATTGGGGAACGCAGCCGGCATGCTTGACCATCACCACATTGCCCGCCATCAGGTTCGGCGCGGCGAAGCGGGCCAGCTGGTAATAGGGAAAGTTCCACGGCTGAACGCCAAACAGCACGCCGAGCGGGCTGCTTTCGATCACCGCCTCGCCCGACTCTGGCTTCAACGGCTGAGGCTTAAGGAAGGCTTCGGCATGATCGGCATAGTAATCGATGATATCGGCGCTCAGCGCCACCTCGCCCTCGGCTTCTTCGATGCGTTTGCCCATTTCCAGGGTGATCAGCCGGGCATAGTCGCCCGATTGCTCGCGCAACAGGCCGGCCGCCTTATGGGCGATGGCGGCGCGCTCGGCGAAGCTGGTCTGGCGCCAGCCTGCGAAACAGTCGGCGGCGCTATCCAGGGCGCTTGCCAGCTCGCTATCGGAGAATTCCTGGAAGGTTTGCACGACGGAACCGTCAAAGGGATTGATGGTCTGATAGGCCATGAAGGGCGCTCCTGCGATCGCGATCGCCTCGGCCAGCACCGCCCGCGCCTGGAAAAGGCGGGATCGGCCGGCATGATCGGCGGGGGGATGGGTCGGCAAGACCCGGCGCCGGCGACCCGCGCCCGCCAGACCGACCCACGACGTTGGATTGCCCAAGAAACGCCGCCACGAGCGCGAAGTTCCCCGCCTGCCGATCAACCGGGATAACCCGCCGTTTCCCTCTCCTAGCGCGGGCCGAATTCCTCGACCACGGCGTCCACGAAGCTGCGCAGCTTGACGGTTGGTCGGCGGCCGGCGGGATAAAGCACATGCATCGGCCGGGCCGGACCCTGGTAGTCGGGCAGCACCCGCACCAGCCGCCCGGCGGCCACCTCGTCGGCCAGAACGCTTTCCGGCCCCAGGGTGATGCCAAACCCCGCCGTCGCCGCATGCAGCAAAGCCTTCCAATCGGTGCTGCGAAACCGGCCGTTGGCCCGCACCTCGTGGCTTTGACCCTCGCGGGTGAAGACCCAGGGGCAGGGAATGCTGGGCGACCAATAGGCATAGACCAGACAGTCGTGGCCTTGCAGATCGGCCGGCTCCTTCGGCGTGCCGCGCGCCGCCAGATAGCTAGGCGCGGCGCAAGCGATCAGCCGATAGGGCGCCAAGGGATGGGCGATCAGCGCCGTATCGGCGATCTCGCCAATACGCACCATCACCTCGACCCCGTCTTCCAGCGGATCGACGAAACGATCGTTCAGGGTAAGGTCGACCCGCATCTCGGGATAACGCGTCAAATAGCGGGTGACGAAGGGCGCCAAGGTGAAGGCGCCAAAGGTCATCGGCGCGTTCACCCGCAAAACGCCCTGGGGCCGGCTGCGCATGTCATGGGCCAGGGCCTCGGCGGCCTCGGCTTCCGACAGCACCAGCTTGCAGCGATCGTAATAGGCCCGCCCAACATCGGTCAGGCTTTGGCGGCGCGTCGTGCGGTTGAGCAGGGCGGTGCCCAGGCGGTCTTCCAGAAACACCACATGCTTGGCCACCATCTGCGGCGACATCGCCAAAGCCTCGGCCGCCGCGGCGAAAGACCCAAGATCGGCGGCCTTGATGAAAACGCCCATGCTGGTCAAGCGGTCCATGATTCCCTCCTGTTGGTTGGGAGTGTCAAGATATCATGGGAATTTATCACCATACGATGGCGAATTATCCTCTCTCCGGTCAGTCCTCACACGGAGAGAGAAACGATGAAGATCGGACTTATCGGGGCGGGGGTCGTCGGCCGCGCCATCGCCACCTTGGCGGTTCGGGCCGGCCATCAAGTGATGCTGAGCAATTCGCGCGGCCCCCATACCCTGTTCAGCCTGCGCGCCGCCGTTGGCTGCGCCATCGGCACCGTTGACGAGGCGGCGGCCTTTGGCGATATCGGGGTGGTCGCCGTTCCGCTGGCGGCCTATCGCGCCGTTCCCGCCGCGGCATTGGCCGGCAAAGTGGTGATCGACACCAATAATTATTACCCCGAGCGCGACGGCGCCATCGCCGAGCTTGACGACAAGCGGACGACGACCAGCGAGTTGCTGGCCCGCCACCTTCCGGCCTCGCGCATCGTCAAGGCCTTCAACGCCATCACCATGACCGATCTGGACCGCGATGGCCGCCCGGCCGGCTCCCCCAACCGCCGCGCCCTGCCCGTCGCCGGCGACGATGCCAAGGGCAAGGCGATCGCCATCGCCCTGCTCGACGCCTTCGGCTTCGATGCCCTGGACGCCGGCCCGCTGTCGCAAGGCTGGCGCTTCGAACGCGGCACCCCGGCCTATTGCGTGGCCTTGACCCGCGACGCCCTGGAAAAAACCCTGGCGGCGACGACGCGATAAGGGCCTCGGCCTGAGGCTGGGCGTGCTGTGGGGAAAAACCATTGAGGGTGCGACTGCTTTGGTCGCACCCTTACCCCTATTGGATTTTCACCGGGAAAAATCGGCTGCGGAGGTTATACCCTTAGGCCGTCATCGCCTCTTTGCTCTTCGGTGTTTTACTCCTTGCGTGCTCAATCAAAGCGTCGAAGATCAGGACATCATCCTTCAGTTCGTCGAGCGACTGCACGAGTGGCTTCAAGATCGCCGCCCAATCGGCGTTCTTGCTTTCCCAAGCATCAATAATCAGCGCTGCCGACAGAACAAAGGGACGAAAGAATATGCCTTTTCCTTCGTAAAACCAGCCCCGCTCGCTGAGGCGCTGAGCGATATCATCAATGGTCTTGCAGGACTCATTCCAGGCAGATTCGCCTCCGAACCAATAGTGGCCGACACGAAAACGGAATCCGAACTCGGTCTGTCCGACACCCATTAAATCCGCAATTTGGTGGGAGTCTCTATGATGATTATCTCGCCGCTCCAACTGAAACCAGGCATACCAATCCTTATCTTTAGCATGCCATTGAGGAGGAGCGACCCACAGCTCTTCTAAGTTCGCCTTGTCACTGTTCTTTTTTGTTTCGCAATCCCAATACCATTCGGCAGACTCTGCCAAGCGCTGGAACTCACCCTTAACTTTGAAAAACAGGTCTTTATGAATTTTTTCTTTCATAAAGATCGTCGCTTCATTGAACAGCTTTAGGTCTCTCAGAATGAGCGAACCTGCCTTTCGATCATCATCGCCATCATTCATGATATCCATTTTAAAACTCCAAAATATGATCAGCAAAGGTCCTCGCCAAGTGGCGTGCCGCCGCCTTGTCGGCGTCCCGGCAAACAACTGGAGAAAGCGTGCGAAGCCAGGAAGCGATGGTCGACCATGCCAAAGGCACAACCTTCGCCGCTTGGTCACCAGCGGTGTCGGAGTTCTTGCCTTGCGGCGTAAGGAAGACCACAGCCCAAGGCCGACCGTCACAAGCCCGGGCCCGTGCAACGTCACAGTAGCGTTCTACTTGCTTGTTTTGTTCGATTGCGTCGATTTTCACTTCAATCACAAGGAAATACTGTCCGGGATCGTCAATAGTGATGTCCACGCGGTTTCCCTGCGCCCCGTCTGGACACTCCTCCACCGTAAGAAAACAAGCCGGAGATGGGGTCTTCGGGAAAGACGGGGTTCGTTTTTTTACTTCTGAAAGCAGTTCTTGGAGCAGTAAGTCTCCGAACCCATGATCGCCTTTGGGGTTAAGGAACCAAGCCAGAACAGAGGAATTTCTGAGTTCGCCCCGCCGAAGGCTGGCGACACTCCATGGGTTGCCAATTGTCTTAACGCCAGCCATCGGAGCCCTCAGATCCGATAACATTGCCGCGAGAGCGACAGGATCGGGACAAAGGGCAGGCCGCTCCGATTCAAGCCAGCCACCCTCTCGGTTAGCTGCCATTTTTTCTCTATCTTCGGGCTCTTGGGATTCCATTTTCGCTCCGATCGTTTGTTTCCAGCACCATAGCCGGATACCAGAACGACGACAACCTGAGCGTTTTCATGCAACCCAAAGGATGGAATCTCGCTGGGGCGGGGCGCCACAGCAAAAGCGGGTAAATGCGGATTCCCCGGCACCGAAGCTCACGAGTTGACGCCCTACAGAAGAGCGCCGTTTCAGTTAGGTTCGGGAATTACCCGTTGGGGTGGTCAGACGGGTCGCAGGCAAGACCATCGCCAAAGGGCCGGAATGCAACCGGGGCGCGGAAGAGATCCTCCGCGCCCCGGACACGAAAACGGATGCCCCTCGCCGATCAGGCCGGTTCGTACAGGCGGCGCTCAAGCAGGGCGCTGCCCTTGCCGCGGTTGAGCAGCTTGGCCACCGCGAGAACGGCCAGATCAACCAGCGGCTCGACGATGATGACCAGCATATAGGCCCCGCCGAACGAGGTGATGGCCGCCGCGTTCTCGGTGGAGAAGCCCTGGCCGTAGAAGGCCCAGAAAGCCACCCAGGCGACGATGCCGGCCTGATAGGCCGTCGACAGCGCCAGGGCCTGACGGTACTTCAGCTCAACATAGGCCGTATTCGGCGCGATAACCCGGCGGGCCAAAGCGGTCAGACCGAACAGCGGCACCAGCAGCGTGGTGACGTTCATTCCGAATTGCGGCAGATCGAAAGGCGCGAAGAACAGGCCCTGAACCAGCAGGCCGAGGGTTAGGCCGATCGCCGCCGGAGCGGCCCCGAAAATCAGGAACAGGGTCGAGCCCAGGATAAGGTGGACTTCGGACACCCCCACCGGATAGTGGGGCAGGACCTCGAAAAAGGAGAAGACCAGCGCGCTGGTGGCCAAGCTGCGCACCACCAACGACACGGGCCCGCGCTCGCGCAGGGTGTCCCAGGCGAGCTTCAGGGTATAGCCCCCGGCGCCGGCGGCGGTAACGTAGCTCAGCCAGATCTTCCCGCTGTCCACAAGACCAGGTTCGATATGCATGAATGCCTCCATAAGCCGTCTCACCCGACGGCCCGAGATTGAACACCGATGCGCAGGGCCGGTCTCCTGACTCGCGGGTCGTCGCGATCCTCCGCCTTCCCAGATCGTGCCTTTCCGGCGTGATCCAGTGGCATGGGAGAGGTCACTCGCCGCTCACAGTCGCGGGGGCGGTCGGGGCTTCGGGCGAAAAACGCCCTTCCCCGTTCCCATATCCCTCCCGGCGCGTCCTGGCGCCGGCAAGAAAAACCCTGTGCCCGGGTAGCAGCGGACAATCGGAGGTCGCTGTCAAGGGGAGAAGGAAAGCGCCGCCGCCAAGCCGGCTTGAAGCCCGGGCGACTGTCGTTTATAAACGACAGATGATCGAGCTAAAGCAAACCGAGACCTTTCGCAAATGGCGGACGCGCCTCAAAGACGTCCGAGCCAGGGCGATCATCGCCGCCCGTCTCGACCGGCTTTCCCAAGGTCACACCGGCGATAGTGAACCGGTGGGCGATGGGATCAGCGAGCTGCGCATTCATTATGGTCCCGGCTATCGCCTCTCTTTCCAGAAGCGGGGACAGACGATCGTCGTTCTGCTGTGCGGTGGGGACAAGAGCACCCAGGCCAAAGACATCCAAACGGCGAAACGCTTGGCCGAGATAGGGAAAGAGTGAGATGACCGAAACGCTGACGCCTTATGATCCGGCCGAGGACTTGGTTTCCGACGAGGCGGTTGCCGTCTTCATGACGGAAGCCTTCAAAACCGAGGACGCCGCTTATATCGCCCATGCCCTTGGGGTCGTCGCCCGCGCCAAGGGCATGACGCAGATCGCCAAGGATACGGGGCTTTCCCGCGAGCAGCTTTACCGCTCCTTCAGCGAAAATGGCAATCCAACGCTGAAAACGACGCTCGCCGTCATGAAATCGCTCGGCATCGAATTGACGGTGAAACCCCAGGCCTGAGCCGCCCCCCTCACAACCCGGGGGCGGGCTTGGGAAGCAGGCGGAGCCAGGGGGCCGGGGGGGTATCGAGGGCCGTTGGCCACAGGTCGGCCAGGGCGCGGCGGTGGCCGGCGAAGGGCATCAGGGCCAGCACCCCGGCGCGGTCGCACCATTGGAAGGCGTCGGCCTCGTGGTTCAGGGTGATCGGCGGATCGTCATCGACCACGGCCAGGAAGGCCGGCACCAGTTCGATGCATTCATCGGCCGGATTATAGAAGCTGTCGGTGAAATCGGCGGAATAGAGGGCGCGGGCGATCAGGCCGGTTTCCTCGGCCAATTCGCGCTCGGCCGCCCGCCATGCCCGCTCGCCGGGCTCGATGGTGCCCGTCACCATGTACCAATGGCCCTGGAACACCCCGCGCGCCCGGTGCAGCATCAGCATGCGCGGCTCGCCGTCGATCCGCGCGAAGGGATAGACGGCGATGAAGCGCGAGCGGATCGCCGGGCCGATACGTGAGGCGGCCGGCCCGGCGGGTTGGGAAATCATGCGATGACCCCGGTCTTATCGGGTTGCGCGGGCGCGCTTACTTGCCCGCCTCCTCAAAGGTCTCGGCGACATAGGCGTCAAGCAGGCGCACGCCAAAACCGGTGCCGCCCTTGGGAACGATGCCCGCATCCTTCTTCGACCAGGTCACCCCGGCGATATCGATATGGGCCCAGGGGGTCTCGCCGACGAAGCGCTTGAGGAACTGGGCGGCGGTGATCGATCCGCCCTCGCGCCCGGTGGAATTGCGCATATCGGCGATGTCGGAGTTGATCTGCTTGTCATAGGCGTCGCCCAGGGGCAGGCGCCACACCTTCTCGCCGGTGGCCTTGCCGGCCTTGGCCAGACCCTCGGCCAGGGCGTCGTCATTGCTGAACACCCCGGCGTGTTCGGTGCCCAGGGCGATGATGATGGCGCCGGTCAGGGTGGCGAGGTCGATCATCTGGCGCGGCTTGAAGCGGTCGTTGCAGTAATGCAGCACGTCGGCCAGAACCAAGCGGCCCTCGGCATCGGTGTTGATCACCTCGATCGTCTGACCGCTCATCGAGGTCACCACGTCACCCGGACGCTGGGCGGTGCCGCTCGGCATGTTCTCGACCAAGCCCATCAGGCCAACGGCGTTGACCTTGGCCTTGCGCCCGGCCAGGGCCTTGAACAGCCCGGCCACCACGCCGGCGCCGCCCATGTCCCACTTCATGTCTTCCATATTGGCCGCCGGCTTGATCGAAATGCCGCCGGAATCAAAGCACACGCCCTTGCCGATGAAGGCCACCGGCTGGTCGCCCTTCTTGCCGCCGTGATAGCTGAGCACCACCAGCTTGGGCTCGCGGGCGCTGCCCTGGGCCACGCCCAGCAGGGCGCCCATGCCCAGCTTGCGCATCTCCTTTTCGCCCAGAACCTCGACCTCGATACCCAGCTTCTTCAGATCCTCGCACTGGGCGGCGAAGCTTTCGGGATAAAGGACATTGGCCGGCTCGCTGACCAGATCGCGGGTCAGGAACACGCCCTTGGCCAGGGCGCGCAGCGGCGCATAGGCGGCCTCGGCCGCCGCCGGATCCTCGACCGCCACGGTCAAGGTGGCAAGCTGGGGCTTCTCGTCGTCCTTTTGGGTGGTGTGGTATTTGTCGAAGCGATAGCTGCGCAACCGCGCCCCCAGGGCGACCCGGGCGGCGGCCTCGCCAAGGTCGAAACCGCCCAGCAGCGCGGCTTCGATCACCACCACGCCTTCACTGTCGCCCGTATGGTTGAGCGTGGATTGAACGCTGGCGCCAAAGGTTTCAAGCCCGCTGGCGCTCAGGCCATCGGCCTTGCCCAGACCGATCAGCAGCACGCGCGAGGCGGTCAGGCCATGGGGCGCGGCCAGCGACAGCGACTGCCCGGCCTCGCCCTTGAAGCGGGGATAGGCGGCGATCGCCCGGGTAAGCGCACCGTCGGTCTGCGTGTCGACCTCGCGTCCGAGCGGCGAAAGCTGCGCCCCTTCAAGAACACCGAGAACGAGCGCGCCCTGAGCGGGAATTTCCGGCTTGGCGAACGAGACTTTCATGGACGAGGAATCCTCTATGGATGATGCGCGGGCAGGAGCAAGGGCGCGAGCCCGGTGACGGACCCGGCGAACCCAACGGCGCACCCGCGCCGCCGCCTGTCCCGCGATGATACCGCGACACGATGATTTAGGAAGGGAAAGCCGGCGGGGCAATCGGAAAGAGTGGAGCAGACGCCCTAACCGCCCCATTGCGCCGTCTGAATGGCAGGATTACCCTCTTACCCTTTTTAGGGGAGGCGCCGTACCCATGCGACCCATCGAGCCCTGGATTCTCGGCCTTGATATCGGCACCGACAGCCTTGGCTGGGCGGTCTTCTCCTGCGAGGAAAAGGGGCCGCCGACGGCCAAGGAGCTTCTTGGCGGCGGGGTGCGACTGTTCGACAGTGGCCGTGACGCCAAGGATCACACCTCGCGCCAGGCCGAGCGCGGCGCCTTTCGCCGGGCGCGGCGGCAAACGCGGACTTGGCCCTGGCGGCGCGACCGGCTGATCGCCCTGTTCCAGGCCGCCGGGCTTACCCCCCCTGCCGCGGAAACCCGCCAGATCGCCCTGGCCCTGCGCCGCGAGGCGGTAAGCCGCCCCCTGGCGCCCGACGCCCTGTGGGCGGCGCTTTTGCACCTCGCCCACCACCGGGGCTTTCGCAGCAACCGCATCGACAAACGCGAGCGCGCCGCCGCCAAGGCCTTGGCGAAGGCCAAGCCGGCAAAGGCGACGGCCAAGGCGACCGCCCCGGCCAAGGAGGCCGACGACGAAGCCGGCTTTTGGGAGGGGGCGGAAGCGGCGCTGCGCCAGCGCATGGCGGCCAGCGGCGCCCCCACCGTTGGCGCCCTGCTGGCCGATGACCTGGATCGCGGCCAACCGGTGCGCATGCGCTATAACCAAAGCGACCGCGACGGCGTGGTCGCCCCCACCCGCGCCCTGATCGCCGAGGAACTGGCCGAAATCGTCGCCCGGCAAAGCTCCGCCTACCCCGGCCTGGATTGGCCGGCCGTGACCCGTCTGGTGCTCGACCAGCGGCCCTTGCGCAGCAAGGGGGCGGGCCCTTGCGCCTTCCTGCCCGGCGAAGACCGCGCCTTGCGCGCCCTGCCGACGGTGCAGGATTTCATCATCCGCCAGACGCTGGCCAACCTGCGCCTGCCTAGCACCTCCGCCGATGAGCCGCGCCCCTTGACGGACGAGGAGCACGCCAAGGCTTTGGCCCTGCTGTCGACGGCGCGGTTCGTAGAATGGCCCGCCCTGCGCCGCGCCCTCGGCCTGAAGCGCGGCGTGAAATTCACCGCCGAAACCGAACGCAATGGCGCCAAACAGGCCGCGCGCGGCACGGCGGGCAATCTGACCGAAGCCATTCTCGCCCCCTTGATCCCGGGTTGGTCGGGGTGGGATCTTGATCGCAAAGACCGGGTTTTTTCCGATCTTTGGGCGGCGCGCCAGGATCGTTCGGCCCTGCTGGCGCTGATTGGCGATCCCCGGGGACCAACTCGGGTGACGGAGGACGAGACCGCCGAAGCGGTGGCCGATGCCATCCAGATCGTTCTGCCGACCGGTCGGGCCAGCCTGTCGGCCAAGGCCGCCCGGGCGATCGCCCAGGCCATGGCCCCGGGGATCGGTTATGACGAGGCGGTAACCCTGGCCCTGGGGCTTCACCATTCCCACCGTCCGCGCCAGGAGCGTTTGGCGCGCCTGCCCTATTACGCCGCCGCCCTGCCCGATGTCGGGCTTGATGGCGATCCCGTCGGCCCGCCGCCAGCCGAAGACGACGGGGCGGCCGCCGAGGCCTATTACGGCCGCATCGGCAATATCTCGGTCCACATCGCCCTCAACGAAACCCGCAAGATCGTCAACGCCCTGCTCCATCGCCATGGCCCCATCCTGCGGCTGGTCATGGTGGAAACCACCCGCGAGTTGAAGGCCGGCGCCGACGAGCGCAAGCGGATGATCGCCGAACAGGCCGAGCGCGAACGCGAAAACGCCGAGATCGACGTGGAACTGCGCAAAAGCGATCGGTGGATGGCGAATGCCCGCGAACGCCGCCAGCGCGTCCGCTTGGCCCGGCGCCAAAACAACCTCTGCCCCTATACCTCCACCCCCATCGGCCACGCCGATCTGCTTGGCGACGCCTATGACATCGACCATGTCATCCCGCTGGCCCGGGGTGGGCGCGATAGCCTTGACAATATGGTGCTGTGCCAATCCGACGCGAACAAGACCAAGGGCGACAAAACCCCCTGGGAGGCCTTCCACGACAAACCGGGCTGGATCGCCCAGCGCGATGATTTCCTGGCGCGCCTGGATCCGCAAACGGCCAAGGCCCTGGCATGGCGCTTCGCCGATGACGCCGGCGAACGGGTCGCCCGCAAGAGCGCCGAAGACGAGGACCAGGGCTTTTTACCCCGGCAATTGACCGATACCGGGTATATCGCCCGCGTCGCCCTGCGCTACCTGAGCCTTGTCACCAATGAGCCCAACGCCGTGGTCGCCACCAATGGCCGCCTGACCGGTCTGCTGCGCTTGGCCTGGGACATCACCCCCGGACCGGCGCCCCGCGACCTGTTGCCCACGCCGCGCGACGCCCTGCGCGACGATACCGCCGCCCGCCGTTTCCTTGACGGCCTGACCCCGCCGCCTCTCGCCAAGGCGGTTGAAGGGGCGGTGCAGGCGCGCCTTGCCGCCCTGGGCCGTAGCCGGGTGGCCGATGCGGGTTTGGCCGACGCGCTGGGCCTGACCCTGGCCAGCCTGGGCGGCGGTGGCAAGAACCGCGCCGACCATCGCCATCATTTCATCGATGCCGCGATGATCGCCGTCACCACCCGCGGCCTTATCAATCAGATCAATCAGGCAAGCGGGGCGGGCCGCATTCTCGATCTGCGGAAATGGCCCCGCACCAATTTCGAACCCCCTTACCCGACCTTCCGCGCCGAGGTCATGAAACAGTGGGATCATATCCACCCGTCGATCCGCCCCGCCCATCGCGATGGCGGTTCGCTGCACGCCGCCACGGTTTTCGGCGTCCGTAACCGACCCGACGCCCGCGTTCTGGTTCAGCGCAAACCGGTGGAAAAGCTGTTTCTTGACGCCAACGCCAAGCCCTTGCCCGCCGACAAGATCGCGGAAATCATCGACGGCTTCGCCTCGCCGCGCATGGCCAAACGGTTCAAGGCCTTGCTGGCCCGCTATCAGGCGGCCCACCCCGAGGTTCCCCCGGCCCTGGCCGCCCTGGCCGTTGCCCGCGACCCGGCTTTCGGCCCGCGCGGCATGACCGCCAATACGGTGATCGCCGGCCGCTCGGACGGAGACGGCGAGGACGCCGGCCTGATCACCCCCTTTCGCGCCAACCCGAAAGCCGCCGTGCGCACCATGGGCAATGCCGTTTACGAGGTGTGGGAAATCCAGGTGAAGGGCCGGCCCCGGTGGACCCACCGGGTTCTGACTCGCTTCGACAGGACCCAACCCGCCCCGCCGCCGCCGCCGGAGAACGCCCGTTTGGTGATGCGCCTGCGCCGGGGCGATCTGGTCTATTGGCCCCTGGAGAGCGGGGACAGGCTGTTCCTGGTGAAAAAGATGGCCGTGGATGGCCGCCTCGCCCTGTGGCCCGCCCGATTAGCCACCGGAAAAGCGACGGCTCTTTATGCACAACTGTCTTGTCCAAACATCAACTTGAATGGCGACCAGGGGTATTGCGTTCAAAGTGCCGAGGGCATCCGAAAGGAAAAAATCCGAACAACCTCATGCACCGCCCTGGGCCGACTCAGACTTTCCAAAAAAGCGACATAGATCTTGATTTTCCCTTTATTTTAAGATTATCAAGAGGTAGCGGAGACGATGCTTGTTATGTTGTTCCATGGCCCCGTCCCACACGCCATGATAGAGCGTTGCCTCCGCTTCCAAACCGCTATTTTTCCTAGCCGCATCACCCGCCTTGAGGCGTTGAGGGTCAAGGATTGGAATGGGCGGTGACCATGGTCCCGTCCCACACCGCCATGGTAGAGTCGTGCGGGTGATCGGCATCGCCCTGGTGACGTTCCATGGCCCCGTCCCACACCGCCATGGTAGAGTCCCAGGCCGGGATGGGCGATGACTGGATCAGTTCCATGGCCCCGTCCCACACCGCCATGGTAGAGTGGATTTGCTCATCTGGGCATTCCTTTCATGGTTCCATGGCCCCGTCCCACACCGCCATGGTAGAGTTGGGGGGAGGACCGGTGCGCACGGCTCGCCGTTCCATGGCCCCGTCCCACACCGCCATGGTAGAGTATCCGAGAACCGATTGCGCCTATCTACCCGGTTCCATGGCCCCGTCCCACACCGCCATGGTAGAGTCCATGACGTAGCCGGTCGAAAGCGCCAGCCGTTCCATGGCCCCGTCCCACACCGCCATGGTAGAGTAGCTCGAATGCCGCATTGGTCGCCGCCACGGTTCCATGGCCCCGTCCCACACCGCCATGGTAGAGTTGTACCGCCCGGATCCTCTTGATTTTCTTGAGGATTCGGGCGTTTTTTCGTGCAGGGGCCAGGACGTTCAGAAGAGTTGATACTGGGCTGGGGGCACGAACTCGGCATTTTCCGGGGCTCGGTAGTTGCCACGGATCCATTTGCGCATGCCGACCATCTGGCGATCGGTCAATTTCAATAAATTGACATGCCCGACGGCGGGCAAGGCCTGTTCCACCCGTCGTTCATAGGTGGCGGCGCGTTCCATCGATCCGCAATAGCGGGCATAGATCGAGTAGTGCATGCGCTCGAAGCCATCGGCGAGCAGGAATTTGTGAAACCGCACCGCCGCCAGCCGTTGCTCCGGGCTGACCACCGGCAGATCATAAAACACCAGCACTCCCATCTTCCGCCACCCGTCCGGCATCCTTGAGGCTCCCGATCCGCTCGGGCAGAGCCAAAGCAAATCCCGAGCGATCTGAAGCAGATCGCGACGACGATTTGCTTCAATATCAGGATATTAGAGGGGTGAGCGTGAACCATGGTTCACGCTCACCCCTCTAATCTGGCCGGCCCGCCTTCGACCACCGTCCGCAACGAAAGCGCCACCCGCGCCACCGCCGTGCGCAAGCGCACCCATTCTCCTCCCATCGCCACCGGCCAATCCGCCACCTCGGCCAACCGGCGGCGGGCCTGTTGGTCCATGGGGGCCGCCTCGGCAACAATCCGCAGAACCAAACGGTCGACGGCCGGGCGGAAGGGTTCAAGCAGGTCATCGGCCAGATTGCCGTCGTTTTCGGCATTGTCGTGATGCAGGCCAAGCGAGCGGTGCAACCCCGCCCCATGCAGACAACGGCCGACCACGGCGCGAAGCACCGCATAGCCAAAATCAAGCATGGTATCGGCCTCGTTTCCCCCATGGCGGCGAAAGGCCGCGCCTAGATCAAACTGCGTTAAATGGGATCCATTTAACGCAGAAACTTTGATCTCGATTCAATAAGTTAGAGCGGCGATGGCGCGAAAAAGCGGTACCCACTTTTCCGCTCGCCGCTCTAGCAGAACCGGCCAATAGGCCCGGGCGGCCTGGGCCTCGATATTGGCGGGATCGTCGATATCGATGGTGGCGGCCAGCCGGCGCAATCGTTCGGCCGGTCCGCCGATTTCCTCAAGCACCCGGGCTTGCTCCATCACCTTGGCCCGCACGATTTGCCGCCACAAGGCGCCGCGACGGCGCGGCGTCATCGCCGCTTGGCCCCGCAGCAACCGCGCCGACACCACCGCTCGGCCGCAAATCGGCGTCAGCGTGGCCAGCGGCCGGCGGCGCTCGTCGCAAACGATCACCTCGATCCCTTCCCGCCCCAAAAGCGCCAAGGCATCGCCGGTGAGGGTCACCGCCGGGACCTGGGCGATCAGCAGATCAATCTCGTCGGCGGGAATTAGGGTGTCGCCGATCGACAGAACCCGATCGCAGACCGATACCAGGGTTCCGCGCGTGGCGATCTCGATCACGGCCATGCCTGCCCCCTTTACAGATCAAAGAGGTGTGCCCCTTTACAAATCAAAGAGGTGTGATAGGGTGATCGCACTCTACCATGGCCGTGTGGGACGGTTCTCCCGTTTTTCCTAAAAGCGGGACATCCATGGAATAAAACGTAAGTGACAGTTGGAGCGATTACGCTCTTTCTCGCCCAGGGGGCCCGAGGCATCGGGTCCCCTGAGTGCGTTTTCGCCCCCGGCGATGGGGAATCCCCCGCGCCCTAACCGCTTGCCACCCCCGGCACGGGCAGGCGGCGGGGGCCCCAGGTGCCTGGGGGGCCTTCGATCACCCCGGCCAAGGCCCGGCCGCAGCCCAGGCAATGGCCGCTGTCGTCCAGCGCCCAGCCGGTGATGGCATAGCCGCGCCGGCCGATCAGCGGCGCGCCGCAGCCGACGCAAAGGGTGGTCTCGCCGTCTTCCGCCCCGCCCAAGGCGCCGGCGGGCAGATTGCCCAGATAGACATGGGCGAGGCCGGCGGCGCGGGCGATTTCGCGGGCGCGCAGCAAGGTGGCCGCCGGGGTGGCCGGCAGCGCGCTCAGCCGGTGGTCGGGGTGGAAGGCGGTGAAGTGCAAGGGCACCTCGCGCCCCAGATCCGCCGCGACAAAGGCCACGAGATCGGCCAGTTCCTCGTCGCCGTCATTGCGGCCGGGGATCAGCAGGGTGGTGATTTCCAGCCACACGGCGGCTTCTCCGGCCAGAAAGCGCAAGGTCTCCAGCACCGGGCCAAGGTGGGCCGAGGTCAGCTTGCGGTAGCCGTCTTCGCGAAAGGCCTTGAGATCGACATTGGCGGCGTCCATCACCGCGAAGAAATCCCGCGCCGGAGCGGGGTCGATATAGCCCGCCGTCACCGCCACCGTGCGCAGCCCGCGATCGCGGCAGGCCAGGGCCACGTCGATCACCTCTTCGCAGGCAATCACCGGATCATTATAGGTGAAGGCCACCGAGCGGCAGCCCAGGCCAAGGGCCAGATCGGCGATGGCCCGCGGGCTGGTGGTCCCCCCCAGCCGATCCATCGAACGCGCCCGCGACAGGCGCCAATTCTGGCAGCCCGCACAGGTCAGATTGCACCCCGCCCCGCCGAACGACAGCACCGGCGTGCCGGGCAGGAAATGGGCGAGCGGCTTCTTCTCGATCGGATCGACACAAAACCCCGAGGAGCGCCCGGCCCCCGTCAGCACCATAACCCCCTCGATATTGGCGCGGACGAAACATAGCCCGCGCTGTCCGGGGCCCAGGCGGCAATGGCGCGGGCACAGATCGCACACCGCATGATCGGCGCCTTGCCGATGCCAGTAGCGAGCCGGACGGATAGCGTCGCCCCAATCCTTGTCCACCGTGGTTTAATCCTTTTGATCACGCTGGGATAGACCCACCCCGGTGCTGTTTTGTTCGCGTTCCCGGGGAATTCATCGTTGATATCTTCTCTTCTCGCCAACTGTGCTACAGTTGTGGCGCCCGGGTCCGATGCTGGAAAGAAAGCGTGACCGATGTGCGAAACCACAACGCCCGCAGAAGCGCCTAGCCGACCCCAGGATGGCCCCGGGGATCCCTTGGGCCAATCCCCCTCGGCCCCAACGCGCGGCCCGCTTCTGGCCGATCGGCCGATGGCGGTGGCCGGTCGTTTCTATCCCGGCGACCCGGCCCAGCTTGCCCAAGAGGTGGACAGCCTGCTGGCCGGCGTCAAGGCGTCGCCCGCCCCGCTGCGGCCCAAGGCGGTGGTCGCCCCCCACGCCGGGCTGGCCTATTCGGGACCGACCGCCGCCCATGCCTTCGCCCCCCTGGCCCGTCACCGCGACGCCATCCACCGCGTGGTGGTGCTGGGACCCTCGCACCGCTTGGCCTTTCGCGGTCTGGCGCTAAGCGGAACCCGCGCCTATGACAGCCCGCTCGGCCCCGTCCCCGTGGATCATTCCTGGCAAGACCGCCTAAGCGACCTCGCTTTCGTCGGCCGCCTGGAACAGGCCCATGGCCCCGAACACGCCCTGGAAGTGGAACTGCCCTTTCTTCAGCGGATTCTCGGTCCCTTTTCGATCGTGCCGATCGTCTGTGGCGAGGCCGCCGCCGAAGAGGTCGCCCAGGCCCTGGAACGGGTGTGGGGAGGGCCCGAAACCCTGATCGTCGTTTCCAGCGACCTGAGCCACTACCTTGAATACGAGGATGCCCGACGCCAGGATGGGCGGACCGCCACCGCCATCGCCCGCCTGGACGGCGCCCCCATCGGCCCGCGCGAGGCTTGCGGCCATGTGCCGCTTGGCGGCCTGCTTTGCTTGGCGCGGGCGGCCGGGATGACGACCCGCTGCCTGGATCTGCGCAATTCCGGCGATACGGCCGGTCCGCGCGACCGGGTGGTCGGCTATGGCGCCTGGGCGTTTTACGATCCCACCAATCTTTTGGGATAGGGGACCGCGATGATGCCCAAGCACTCCACCCCGCTGTCGGAGGGGAGTCCCGCCGACCCCGAGAACACCGACCCCGAGGGCGCGCCCCGTGACGACGCGGCGAAAAACGCCATCCCGGCCGACCCCGGCGGCGAAACCGACGACGGGGCCGACGGTGGGGCAGAAGGTGGGGAGGATCTGGCGATCCGCGCCACCCGCGACCATGGCGCCCGGCTTCTGACCCTGGCCGCCGAGGGGATCGGCCGCAGCTTGCGCGAAGGCGCCCTGACCGCCCCCCGGCTGGACGCCGAGCCCCCGCCCTTGCGTGAAAACGGCGCGTCCTTCGTGACGCTCAGCCGCGCCGGCGCCCTGCGCGGCTGCATCGGCTCGCCCGCCGCCTATCGCCCGCTGGCCGTCGATGTGATCGCCAACGCCTGGGCGGCGGCGACCCGCGATCCGCGTTTTTCCCGGATCACCCCGTCGGAACTGCCCGCCCTCGCCCTGTCGGTGGCGGTGCTCACCCGCCCCCACCGCATGCGAGTGATCGACGAGGACGATCTGATCGCCCAACTCACCCCCGGAGTCGACGGGCTGATCCTGTCGGACCGCGGGCGGCGCGGGCTGTTCCTGCCCCAGGTTTGGGAAAGCCTTGCCGATCCGCGCGATTTCGTGGCCCATCTTAAGCGTAAGGCCGGCTTTCCCCCCGATTACTGGAGCCCGACCCTGACGCTTGACCGCTTCACCGCCCGCTCGGTCGCCCGCCCCTTCACCGAGCCACGCCCCCCTTTTGCTTGAAGGAGACCTTTTCATGATCCGGCCCGCGCCATCACTCGGTCTGTGGCTGTTGTTGGTGGCCTCTTCGCTGTGCCTTGCCGCCCCGGCCCGGGCCCAATCCGAGCCGCCCGCGCCCAAGGAGGAGCCCGAGTCCAGCCTCGGGCGGCTGATCTGGCACGATGACGCCCCCGAAAACATGAAGGGGGTTTGGGCGGTCAGCGGGCGCTGCAAGGCCGACACCGCCGAGATGCTGATCTTTTCCAACGGCGGCTATCGCTGGCGCAAATCCGATGGCAGTTGGGGCTTCGCCCGCGGCAAATTCTCCTATGCCTCGCCCAAATCCTACCGGGTTCTGTTCAAGGTCAGCCATCTCTTCCCCACCGAAGGCTATGACGCCATCGTCACCATTTCGGGCAATACCCTGACCAAGACCAACCTCAAATCCAATTCCCGGGAAAGCTATCGCCGCTGCCAGAACTGAAGGCCGCCGCAAACCAAAAGGCCGAGCGACCGCTCGGCGAAAAAGACATTTGCCGGCAACAGCGCTTGACAGCGCCCGGTCCGGGGTTCGACCTTTGGCCGGCGTCGGCCCGTCCCCGGTTTTCGTCACCCGGGGCCTGCCGGGTCGGGCGCGGCTCCTTTTCACCTGACGGCAAGCGGCCTTTCCATGATCGACATCGATGCTCCGCTAGACCTTGTCCAGGCTCTGATCCCCATCGCCGAAAAGGCGGGCGAGGAGATCCTGGCGGTCTACACCACGCCCTTCGCCGTTGAAAGCAAGGCCGACCATTCCCCGGTTACCGAGGCCGACCGCCGGGCGGAAGCGGTGATCATCGAGGCCTTGACCCGGCTGACCCCGGCCATTCCGATCGTCGCCGAGGAAGCCGTCGCCGCCGGCCATATCCCGGTGGTCGGCGATCAGCCGTTCTGGCTGGTCGACCCGCTGGACGGCACCAAGGAATTCGTCAAGCGCAACGGCGAGTTCACGGTCAATATCGGCCTTGTCGTCGGCGGCGTGCCGGTGCTGGGCGTCGTGCATTGCCCGGCCCTGGAGATCACCTATTGGGGGGCCGGCCTCGGCCATGCGGTCATGCGCAGCCGCCACAGCACGCGGACGATCACCTGCCGCCCGGAGCCCGAGGACGGATTGACCGTTCTGGCCAGCCGCAGCCATGGCTCGGACGACGAGATGACGACCTTTCTCGCCGCCTTTCCGGTCAAGGCCCGCATCGCCGCCGGCAGCAGCCTGAAGTTCTGCCGCATCGCCGAGGGAACCGCCGATCTGTATCCCCGGCTTGGCCCGACCTATGAATGGGACACCTGCGCCGCCCATGCGGTGCTGCGCGCCGCCGGCGGTGGCGTCTTCACCCTGGACGGCCAGCCTTTGGCCTATGCCAAGCGCGGCGATTTCCTCAATCCGCCCTTCGTCGCCCGGGGATTGCCGGCGTGACCAGTCCGCTTCCGCCCGAGGGCGCGGCGCTCGCCCAGGCGGCAAGGATCCTGGCGGCGGGCGGCCTTGTCGCCTTTCCCACCGAAACCGTCTATGGCCTGGGGGCCAACGCCCTGGACGACACGGCGGTGGCCTCGATCTATGCCGCCAAGGGCCGCCCCAGCTTCAACCCGCTGATCGTCCACCTCCCCGACCTTGACGCCGCCCGCGCCCATGTGGCGGTCGATGGCCGGGCCGAGCGTCTGGCCGCCGCCTTTTGGCCCGGACCGCTGACCCTGGTGCTGCCGCGCCGCGCCGGGTGCCGCTTGTCGCTGCTGGTCAGCGCCGGCCTTGACACCGCCGCCATCCGCTGCCCCGACCACCCCCTGGCCCTGGAGTTGCTGCGCGCCTGCGCCCTGCCGCTGGCCGCCCCCAGCGCCAATCCATCGGGCGCCGTCAGCCCGACGACGGCGGCCCATGTGCGCGAGGGATTGGGCGGGCGCGTCGATCTGGTGCTCGACGGCGGGGCCTGCGGCGTCGGCCTGGAAAGCACCGTCCTTGACCTGTCGACCCCGCGCGCCCTGCTGTTGCGCCCGGGCGCCATCAGCCGGGCGATGCTGGCCGAGGTGCTGGGCGAGCCGGTGGATCGCCCGTCGGCGACGCCTAGCGATCCGACCGCGCCGCGCTCGCCCGGCCAGTTGCTCAGCCACTACGCCCCCACCGCCCGCGTGCGCCTGAACGCCAGCGCCATCGGTCCGGGCGAGGTGCTGCTCGGCTTTGGCCCGGTGGCCGGGGCGACGCTGTCGCTTTCGCCCAGCGGCGACCTGCGCGAGGCCGCGGCCAATCTGTTTTCCATGCTGCGCGCCCTGGATGCCGACCATCCGGCCACCATCGCCGTCTCGCCGATTCCCGAAACCGACCCCGGCGACGGCCTAGCCGCCGCCATCAACGACCGCCTGCGCCGCGCCGCCGCGCCGCGCGGTTGAAGGTATCCTTTGGAGTTCGCCAACCCTGCGGCCCGGTGTTTCGCAGAGCCAAAATTTCATTGACCTTCTCTCGGCCTGATCCATATTGGGACCATTGAGACCCCTCGCTCCGACGCCTTCGAATGCGGAAGCGAGCATTGAGACCCCAGGGGCGCCTTGTGCGCCCCTGTATTGTTTCCGGTACCGCAGTCCGCTACTCTTCCTTGTGAAACCCAGGGAGAGAGCCATGCACGATCCGGTCGAGACGAGCGGTCCTTTCCGATATCGCTGCATGATCTTCGTCGATTTCTGGAATTTCACCCTGTCGATGAAAACGGTCGAGGAGGCTTTTCCCTGCGATTGGAAAGCCCTTCCCTATGTTCTCACAAAGGAAGCCGGTTATCAGGTGGATCCCTCGGCTTCGACGGAATATAGGGGGATGCGCGTCTATGGATCCTTCGATGGCAAGGGCGATGCCAATCTGCGCAAATGGGTTAAAACCAAGCTTGAAACATTTCCAGGCGTAAGCATCAAATTTGTCGATCGGCAAAAAAAGATGTCCGGACCGAAGTGTCCTATTTGTTATAAAGTTATTGGAAAATGCCCATACTGCGGAAACGACATGCGTGGTACGGAGGAAAAGGGAGTTGATACGGCCATCGTCACCGATATGATCTCTCTTGCCTGGGAAAATGCATTTGATATTGCCGTTCTTGTTTCCGCAGACAGAGATTTCGTCCCAGTTGCCGAGTATTTACACACAAAAGGCATAAAGGTTATTCACGCCGCCTTCCCCCCAAAAGGGGCCCTCCTATCCCAGAAATGCTGGGGTTCCATTGATGTCGGATTATCCCGCGACAGATTTCGCAGATCGTGACCTCGATAGCCCACCGAGGTCCGAAAAAACGACCTATCCTCGTCGTCCATAAGCCAGAGCCCCTTCCCCCCGCCTTTTGAAGGATGTCCGCTTGTGCCCTTGCCTATCGCCCTGCTTGATCGTTTGGCCGCCGTTCTTGGGCCCCATGGCCTGCTGACCGATCCTTCGGATCTCGGCCCCTATCTGGCCGAGCAGCGCGGTCTGTTCCAGGGGACGGCCCAGGCGGTGGCGAGGCCCCTTGATACCGCCCAGGTCGCCCAGGTCGTTGGGCTTTGCGCCGAGGCCGGCGTCGCCATCGTGCCCCAGGGCGGCAATACCGGGCTGGTCGGCGGCGGCGTCGCCAGCGGCGATGACTTGGTGGTCTCCCTGGGGCGGATGAACCGCTTGCGCTGGATCGACGCCGAGAACTACCGGATCGCCGTGGACGCCGGCTGCGTGCTGGCCGAGGTGCAGCGCGCCGCGCGCGAGGCTGGGTGCCTGTTCCCGCTGTCGCTGGCCGCCGAGGGCAGTTGCCAGATCGGCGGCAATCTGTCGTCCAACGCCGGCGGCGTCGGCGTGCTGCGCTATGGCAACGCCCGCGAGTTGTGCCTGGGGCTGGAGGTCGTTCTCGCCGACGGCCGCGTCTGGAACGGCATGACCGCCCTGGCCAAGGACAACACCGGTTACGCCCTGCGTCAGATGTTCATCGGCGCCGAGGGCACGCTGGGCATCATCACCGGCGCCGTGCTCAAGCTGTTTCCGGCGCCGCGCGAAAGCGCCACCGCGCTCTGCGCCCTGTCCGACCTGGGGGCGGCCCCCCGTCTGCTCAGTCTGGCGCGCAAGCGCAGCGGCGACAGCGTCACCGCCTTCGAACTGATCCCCCGCCTGGGGCTGGAGATGGCCGTCCGCCATATGCCGGGCTGCCGCGATCCCTTGGCCGATCCCGCCCCCTGGTATGCCCTGATCGAGCTCAGTTCCTCGCGCGAGGCCGGCGACAACGACGAGAGCGGCCTGGGCGCGACCCTGGAAGGCCTGCTGGCCGGCGCCTTTGACGAGGGCATTATCAGCGATGCCGTGCTGGCGGGCAGCCTGGAGCAACAAGCCGCCCTCTGGCGCCTGCGCGAGGGGCTTTCGGAGGCGCAGAAGTTTGAAGGCGCCTCGATCAAGCACGACGTCAGCGTGCCGATCTCGCGCGTCGTCGAATTCATCACCGAAGCTTCGGCGGCGGTGGAACGGGCCCTGCCCGGCATCCGTCCCTGCCCCTTCGGCCATATCGGCGATGGCAATATCCACTTCAATCTCACCCAGCCGCCGGGCATGGACCGCGCGGCCTTCCTGGCGCTCTGGGCGCCGATGAACCGCATCGTCCACGATATCGTCGACGCCATGGAGGGATCGATCAGCGCCGAGCATGGCATCGGCCAGCTCAAGACCGCCGAACTGGCCCGCTACAAGGCTCCGGTCGAGCTTGAGATGATGCGCGCGATCAAGGCCGCCTTCGATCCGCGCAACCTGATGAACCCGGGCAAGGTGCTGCCGCCCGCGCCCTAACCCCCCTTCTCACGCGCCGAGACTACACGCTCTGAACCTCGGCCAGGAAACCGCCAACCTCGGCGTGCAGCCCGCCCGATTGCTCGGTCAGGGCGGCGGCGGCGGCGCGGACATCGGCGGCGGCGCGGCGCGCCTGTTCGGCGGCGTCACGCACCCGATCGATGCCGCCGTCAACCTGCCGGGTGCCCATCGCCGCCTCGTCCACATTGCGCCCGATCTCGGCCGTGGCGGCACGCTGGGCGTCGACGGCGGCGGTGATCGCCACCGAGACGGCGCGGATGCCGGCGAAGCTTTCGCCAACCCGGGCGATGGCGTCCAGGGCGGCGGCGGTCGCCCGTTGCACCTCGGCGACCTGGGCGGCGATGTCGCCGGTCGCCCGACCGGTCTGCGTCGCCAGGGTCTTGACCTCGCCGGCGACCACGGCGAAGCCCTTGCCGGCTTCGCCCGCCCGCGCCGCCTCGATCGTGGCGTTAAGCGCCAGAAGATTGGTTTGGCTGGCGATATCGGCGATCAGCGTCACCACCTCGCCGATGCGCCCGGCCGAAGCCGACAGGCCCTCCATCAGGGCATTGGCCTGATCCATGCGGCTTTCCGCCCGTTCGGCCTCCGTCGACTGGCGGTCCATCTGGGCGGCGACCTCGCTGATCGACGCGCCCAGGGCGGCGGCGGCCTCGGCCACGGTCCGCACATTGGCCGAGGCCTGGGCCGAGGCGCTCGCCACCGCCCGGGAGTGATCGGCCACGGTTTCGGCCGCGCCCTGCATGGCCTTGCCGGTTCCGTCCATCCCCGCCAAAGCGTCATCGACCGCCCCCAGACGGCCGCCCACCGACTGCTCGAAACGCCGGGTCAGGGCGGCGAGACGTTCGGCCCGCTCCCCCCGGGCGCGCTCTTGGGCGGCCTGTTCCTGGGCCAGGGCCTCGGCGGCGACCATGGCGTCCTTGAAGGTCGCCACCGCCCGGGCCATGGCGCCGATCTCGTTGCGCCGGTCGGTCTCGGGAATGGCCCGGGCGCGATCGCCGCCGGCCAGGGCGGTCATCGCCGCGGTGATCGCCGCCAGCGGCGCCTGGATACGCCGCGCCAGGGCCAGGCCGGCCAGAACCACCAGCAACGGCGCGCCGATCATCGCGCCCAGCATCAGCCGACCGGTTTCGACGCCGGCGCGGCGCGCCGCCGCCTCGGCCTCGCCCCGTCGCGCCTCCAGGGCTTGGGCAAGTTCGCGCACCTGGGGATCAAGCCGCTCGTAGAGCGCCGCCTGCCGGGCGATCTCGCCCTCCAGTTCCTGGCGACTCCGCGCCAGCTCGGCGAAATCGGCGGAATAGGTGGTGATCAGCGCCCGCGCCCGAGGCACCTGATCGGCGGGCAGGTTCGACCATTCAAGCAGGGCCAGAACCTTGTCGCGGGCCTTGGCGAACTCATCGATGAAGCCGGGTCGCAGCGACAGCAGAAAATCCTTTTCCGCCCGCCGCATGGTCAGCAGCGGCACCATCAGGTTATCGTCGGCGTATTCCTCCACCGCCGCCTCGACCGCCCGCACCGATTGGCCCAACCGCAGACGCAGGCCGCCCTCGTCGGAAAAGCCGACCTTGCGCAGGAGCGCGACCAATCGGCCAAATCCCTCGCCCCCCTCGCCCACGCCCTGGCGCACCGCGCTCATCCGCCCGGCCTCGGCCCGCCCGGCCAAAGCCCGATCAAGCGCCGTCAAGGCCTCCGCCGCCTTGGTCAACATGGCGCCATGGGCGGTGATCTCGGCCTCGGCGGGGCGGAGCAGGAACAACCCTTCGCGTTTGCGGGCCTCGACCAGGGCGGCGCTCAGATCGGCGGTCAGATCGGCCGCCACCGCCGCCGCGCCGGCTTCTTGCCGATAGCGCTCAAGGCGCGTTTGATTGGCGAAAAATACCGCGCCAACGGCCAGGAAGCCGACCACCGCCACCACCGCGACCAAAGTGATCTGGAACGCGATGCCCGCGCGGTGAAAGACCCCCATGACGCCATCCCCTCTGCCCTGTCTGCCCGATCGCCATCATAGAGGGCGATCACCAGGGGTTGCATAAAAAAAGACCCTTCTAACAAAGAGGTCTCTTCGGGGTCGTTCGCCGCGCCCGACCGGCTTATGATCGCCTTCTCCCCTCTCCTCTTCATCCGAGTTTCCTGGTCATGCCCCATTCCGTCGCGCCCGTTGTTTCCCAGCCCGCCGCCCTGTCCCCTACTCCGCCCAAGGCGACCATCGGCTTCACCCTGGCCGAAGGCGATCTTGACCGTCTGGACCGGCAGTTGGGGCGCATCGCCACTTTGGGCGCCGATGGCGTGGAATTGAATCTGACGGCGCTCGGCTGCCTTGTCGGCGGTCGGATCATCGGCCCGCGACTCGATGCCATCCGTCGACTGGTCGCCCGCCGCCAATTGGCCGTCACCGTCCACGGCGTCTTGTCGATGTCATTCATGGATACCGACCATGCGTCGGCGCACCACGCCGTGGCCAAGGCCTCGGTCGATGTCGCCACCGCCCTGGGCGCCCGCACCCTGGTCGTTCATACGGCCTGGATCGAGACCGCCCGCTTCGCCGCGCGGCGCGATGACCTGATGGCTTTGGAACAAGAGGGCCTGCGCCGCATGGCCGAGGCGGCCGAAGCCCACGGGCTCATCGTCGCCCTGGAGAATATGCCGCCGACCCTTGAGTCGCTGAGCGGCGGCATGACCAACCACGGCCTCGATCCGCTCTCGATCGCCGCCCAGGTGCGGGCCGTCGATCATCCGGCCTTGCGCGCCACCATCGACTTCAGCCACGCCCATATCGCCGCGCGCCATTTCGGCTGGGATCTGACCGACCGTCTGGCCGCCCTGGCGCCGCTGACCGCCCACCTGCATCTCCATGACAGCCTGGGGCGGGTCCAGACCATGAGCGGACTGTTCCCCGGCGAGGCCAGGGTGTTTGGCGAGGGCGATCTTCACCTGCCTTTGGGCTGGGGCGACGCCCCCTTCGAAACCGTGCTTCCCCGCCTGCCGCTGGCCGGGGCGATCACCGTCGCCCTGGAAATCGGCTTGGAAAAGCACGACGACGCGACGGCGGCCGACAGCCTGCTCCGGGCCCGCGCCTATTGCGCCAGCGCCGCCCGCGCGGTGAATTAGAAGCAGGCGCGGGAAATTAGAAAAACGGCGGGGCGACCATCAACCCGCCGTCGCGCCGCAGGGCATTGGGCCCGCGCTCAAGCTTCAGAGGGCTGCCCTGGCCCAGATTGCGGTCGAAGACCTCGCCGTAGGTGCCGACCTGACTGACAATCCGGCGGACCCAGGCGTCGTCCAGACCAAGGGGCGCCCCCACTCCGGGATCAAGCCCCAGAAAGCGGCGCAGCTCCGGATCCTGGGTGCTTTCAAGCACCGCGGGCAGGCGATCGTGGCTTAACCCCTCTTCCTCGGCCTTGATCAGGGCGAACAGGGTCCAGCGGGCGATGTCGAACCAATTGGCATCGCCGTCGCGCACCGCCGGCCCCAGCGGCTCAACGGCCAACAGATCGGGCAACAGGCGCAGGGCGTCGGGGCGCGGCGCCTCGAAGGTCGCCAGCGAGGCCAGCGCCGTGCGATCGGCGACATAACCGTCGCAGGCCCGGGTGAACAAGGCCATGCGCGCCTCTTCCAGCGAGCGAAAGGGCAGAATGGTAAAAGACAAACCGGCGGCGGCCATGCGGGCGGGAAGCACCCGGGCCGCCGTCGCCGCGCTTTGGACGCAGAGACGGGCCGTCGGCGGCAGCGAGGCCAGATCGTCGCCGGGAAGATCCTTCCAGGCGAGCAGCCCCGGTCCATCGAATAAACTGACGCCAACGAACGAGATGCCTTGGCCGGCATCGCGCTCCAACGTCCAGGTGGTGTTGCGCGACAGCAGATCGACCTCGCCGCTGGTCAGGGCCAGCAGGCGCGAACGGATATCCAGGGGAACGAATCGGACCCGTCCGCTGTCGCCAAGGGCGGCCGCCGCCACCGCCCGGCAATAATCGATGTCAAAGCCGCGCCACACCCCGTCGGGGTCGACGGATCCCAAGCCGGTCAGCCGGGCATTGACGCCGCAGGTCAGATACCCCCGTTCGCGCACCTGCCTAAGGGTGTCCCCCTCCGCTGCGGAGATCGGGGACGCCGGTGCTTGCTCGGCGCGACCGGCCAGCGGCGACAGCAGAGCGAAACCGATGGCCAGAACCACCGCGAGGCCACGACACAGAGCGCGAGAGGTCAGAACCGAATCCTCCATGGGTCGCCGCTCCGGGGTGAGCGGACGAGCCGAGAAGGGCTGCTTACCACAGGGTACGCGGGCCGACAAACCGCCGCTGCCACCAAACCGCGCAAGCGTGATGATTCGGGCGTTGGCCGCCCCGGCGGGGCAGACTATCTTCGCTTTTCCCGGGGAGGACTCAGGGCCCCCGGGGCCCAGGTTGGGCGTGTCTTTGAAGGGATTTCCAGACGGTGGCTTGGCGCCTTAGCGTGCGCATGCGTCTCCTGGCGGTTTTTGGCGTGGCGGCCCTGTTCGCCGTCATCGCCAGCGCCATGGGATTGCTGGCCTTCGGCTCGGTGGAACGGGCCCAGAAATCGTTTCTTGAAAGCCGTCTGCCGACCGTTGAGCTGGCCCAGTCCCTGGCCCATCGCGCCCAGGCCGTGGCCGCCGCCGCGCCGCAAATGGTGATCGCCTCGACCCAGGCCGGAAGGGACTCGGCCGGGGCGCAGATCTCGACCCAGATCGCCAACCTCGATAGGCTGCTCGTCGCCTTGCGCCCGCGCGTTTCCGACCGGTCCTTTCTTGAGCAACTCGAGGCCCAGAAGGCCGATCTGACCGAAGCCCTCAAGGCCCTTGATCATTGGGTCGGCCGGCGCATCGGCCTTCGCCGCAAACTGGACGAGCGCCTGAGCGAAGCCCGCGACCGCCTGAACGAGGCCCGCGCTCTTTTGGCCCATCGCCTTGCCAAGAGTTCCCCGGCCGACGACCAGCCCGTGCGGTTGGCGATGGCGCTGGTTTCCATCGAACGCGCCGCCACCCTCCTCGAGGCCCTTCCCCTGGCCGCCGCCGGGCGATTGGCTTGGCTGGAAAGCGCCTTTGGCGCCGAGTTGACCATGGCCGCCAGAGACAGTGAGGGCGATGGTTCCTGGGAGGGGGCGGGCGAGGTGCGAGGCGCGCTCGCCGCCGCCGAGGCCCTGGCTCGGGGCCCCGAGGGCCTGTTCGCCACCCGCGACGGGCTGGAGGAGGCCGAGCGGCGATGCGAGGCGCTGCTTGTGGCCTATTCCCAATTCGCCAATCGTCTCGTCTATTCCGCCGATACCCTGGCGGCGGAAACCGCCGCCGTCATGAATGCCGACGGGCGGTCGCTGACCGCCACCCTTGGCCTCATCAGCCTGATCCTCTTGGCCATCGCCGCCCTCGCCGTCGGCGGCGCGCTGGTTATGGCGCTGTTTGCCGACCGGACGATCTCGGGACGGCTGGCGACCTTGCGCCAAAGCATGGCCGCCCATGTGGCGGGACTGGACGCCCCCCTGCCCGACCTTGGTCGCGACGAGATCGGCGAGATGGCGCAGGCGTTGAAAATCTTCGTCGCCACCATCGCCGATCGGGAAGGCGCCCTGAAGGCCAGCCAGGACTATCTGCGCGCCGTTCTTGACGCCGTGCCCGAGGGAATCCTGACCATCACGGATACGGGCGAAGTGGTCGGCGCCAGCCGCTCGGCCGAGTCGCTATTCGGCCCGGGCCCCGGCCTCATTGGCAAGGAGTTGAGCCTTCTGATCAGCGACGCCGAGGGCGGCCGCCTGTCGCTTGAGGGCGCGGAAAGCGCCGGCGCCCCCCAGGCGGTGATCGCCCACCGCGCCGATGGCGACAGTTTTCCCGGGGAAATCACCGTGGCGGGGATTCTCCGCGACGATCGCCAGATCCATGTGCTCAGCCTTCGCGACATTTCCGAACGTCAGCGAATCGAGGCCGAACGCCAACGCTTCGTCGCCCTGCTCGCCGCCGCCCAGGAGGCCACGGCCGATGGCTTGATGGTCATCGATCTGGACGGCGCGATCATCACCTGCAATCAGAAATACTATGATACCGTCGGCATCAGTCCCGACGCGTTCGTCCCGCGGTCGCGCGATGAAAGGCTGGCCCTGCTTGCCGGGCTGATGGCCGAGCCCCAGTATTTCATCGACCGTATCGAGGAAATGGAGGCCGACCCCGATCTGACGGCCTATGACATACTCCATCTGGCCGATGGCCGGCTGATCGAGCGCTATTCGTCACCCTTCAAGGTCGGCGGAATCCTCGCCGGCCGACTGTGGAGCGTGCGCGACATCACCGAGCGCGAAAAGGCGCGCGCCGAGTTGACCGAAGCCAAGGAAGCGGCCGAACGGGCCCTGAGCGACCTCAAGGACGCCCAGCGCAATCTGGTCGAGGCCGAGAAGATGGCGGCCCTTGGCCAGTTGGTGGCGGGCATCGCCCATGAGATCAACACCCCCGTCGGCATCACCGTCACCGCCGCCTCGTTCATCGCCGACGAGGCCAAGGCGATCGGCGCCTTGATCGACGCCGGAACCTTGCGACGCTCGCGCTTCGCCGGTTTCCTCGAGTCCCTGCGCGAGTCGTCGACCCTTTTGCTCTCCAACGCCAATCGGGCGGCCGAACTGATCCAAAGCTTCAAGCAAGTTGCCGTGGACCAGACCAGCGACGAGCGGCGGACCTTCGATCTTGGCCACTACGTCACCGAGGTGCTGATCAGCCTGGGCCCGAGTCTGCGCAAGCTTCCCCATCGCGTGACGGTCGATATCCCGCCCGGCATCATTCTGGACAGCTATCCCGGCGCCCTGGCCCAGATCCTGGCCAATATCGTGCTCAATGCCCTCTCTCACGCCTTCCTTCCGCAAAGAGCCGGGCAGATCACTGTGACGGCGCGCGAAACCGAGGAGGAGGTGGTGGAGCTTCGGATCGCCGATAACGGCCGGGGCATGAGCCCCGAGGTCCGCGATCAGGTGTTCGAGCCGTTTTTCACCACCACCCGTGGCGCCGGCGGATCCGGCCTTGGCCTGCATATCGCCTATAATCTGGCCAATCGCACCCTTGGCGGACGTATCGGCGTTGACAGCGCACCGGGAGAAGGGACGACATTCATCGTGATCATCCCCCGAGTCGCCCCCCCCGCGCCGCGGGCCCTTCGCTCAAGCGGTACCGTGATCCACGGACAATAAAGGAGGACGGCAAACTTTCGCGCCAAGGGATTGGCGCGTTTGCTCGTTGCGGACCCAACACAGTGTTGCCGCCGGAGCACAGGCAGTGAAAAATCCCCACTCATGGCCTTGGATAGCCTTGCGCTTCGCCGCCAGCATTAGGATTCTATGAGGCAACGCGGCCCGCTTCGAATGTCTCCATCGGTAGGAGGCGATCTGTGATTGCTCCAAATACGGGTGGAACGGGCTTTCGGTGAAACTTTGGGCATATGGGAATCGATTGCCATGACCAAGACTTTTAAAATCGCCGCTTTGGCAAGCGCCGCGGCATTCTTGCCCGTCGTGGCCCAGGCGCAGACGCCGGAAGGCGCCTATGTCGCCTTGCACGGTGGCGTGAACTTCAACGTCGACCAGGAACTGTCCATTCCGGGCGCCAAGGGCGACGCCAAGACCGACACCGGCTATGCCGCTGGCGGCGCGGCCGGTTACGCCTTCGGCGGCGGCCCCCGCCTGGAATTGGAAGGCACCTGGCGCAGCAACGATCTTTATAAGATCGGCAACCTGGGTACCAAGGGCAATCTCGATTCCGCCAGCTTGATGGTCAACGCCATCTATGACATCCCGACCGGGACCGATTTCTACCCGTATTTGGGTGTCGGCGCCGGCGCGTCGTGGGTCTTTGCCGAAGCCAAGAATTCCGGCGCCGGCTTCAAGGCCTATGACGACGACATCGCCTTCGCTTATCAGGGCATCGCCGGTGTCGGCTACAACGTCGATCAGAATATCGGCGTGACCTTGGACTACCGCTTCCTCGGCACCACCGGTCTTGATTTCAAGACCAGCGCCGGCAAGGCCGATTACGACGCCTATTACAACCACACCGTTTTGGTTGGCCTGCGTTACTCCTTCTCCAAGCCGTCGGCTCCGCCGCCGCCCGCCCCGGTGCAGGAAGTCGTTCAGCAGAGCGTTGTTGAGGTTCCCGAGTCCTATCTCGTGTTCTTCGACTTCGACAGCACCTCGATCACCCCGGAAGCCGGTGGCATCATCAACACCGCCGCGACCAACGCCAAGTCGACCGGGTCGTCGACCATCGAAGTGACCGGCCACGCCGACCGCTCCGGTGGCGACGCCTACAACTTGGCTCTGTCGAAGCGTCGCGCCGAGGCCGTTGTCGGCGAACTCGAGCGCAATGGCATCTCGCGCTCGCAGATCGCCGTCTACGCCAAGGGCGAGGCCGATCCGCTGGTCCCGACTCCCGATGGCGTGCGCGAGCCGCAGAACCGCCGCGTGGTTGTCGTCCTGAAGTAATCCTTCCGGACTCGACACCTCTCGGATTTGGAACCGGCGCCTTTATGGCGCCGGTTTCTTTTTGGGCCATCACTCGAGGAGTCCGATAGGGGAGCGAATCGTCGTCGCTCTTTGGTTCGGCTGGCCCGGGATTGGCCCTAAGACGAGCGCATAAAAAACCGCCCGCCTCCATCAAGGAAGCGGGCGGTTTTTTTACCGCGCGAAAAAAGAAGCGGTTACTGCTTCTGCGCCGTGCGGGTGGCGCAAGCGTCGTTCTGGATCGAGAAGGGCGATTGGTCGGAAATGAAGGAAACCAGATTGCCCTTGGGCATCGCCGACAGGGTCTGGAAGACGCCCTGGCTTTCCTGACAGAACGCCTTGCGGTTGGCCATCGACCGCCGCGAGGCCTCATTGGCCATGCGCGTCACATAGGCGTTCAGTTCCTTACGCGCCGCCCCGCCATACTGGCGGTTAAAATACGAGGTCAGGGATTTGCCCTGGGTCACCAGTTCGCTTTCGAACTGGCTGACAAACTGGTTGTACTGCGCCGACTGACCGCAAGACAGACCGGCGACCATCAGGTGGCTCTGCAGGGTGCGGACCTGAAGGGCCGCGGTATCCTTGGCCGGCGTACAGTTCGACGCCATGGCCGGAGCCCCCGTCAGCATCATTGCCAGGGCAGTGGCGGCAACGATACCGAAGGCTGAACCGCTCTTCCTAGGCATCGGCCGATCGCCCTTACCGTGACTGGCCATGGGTTGGCATCCTCCAAGCTGGTTGATTATCCCGTTCCCTAGCACATCCAAGCAGGCGATGACCACCCCGCATTTGCACAAAAGAGAGCCACCCTGGCCAAAGGGGTATCTCCTCACCTTGCGCCCCGGGCGTGTGGACCTCGCGCGTCGACGCTGTTTGGCTGTTGCACAGTTCGGTGTCATTAGGCAGGCTGGACACGTCCCGGTTTTCCCAAGAAGACCGGGAGACAACGAAGGATGGCGCCGGATCCCCCGGAAAGCCGCCCCCGACCAAGGGAGGTAAGCGTTTCATGCCGAGCTACCGTGCGCCGATTGCCGACATCATGCTGGCGCTGCGCGCCACCGGCCTTGCCGAAGTCCTCACCCTGCCCGGGGCCGAGGACGTTTGCGAGGATCTGGTCGAGGCCGTGCTGTCCGAGGCGGGAAAGTTGGCAGCCGATGTTCTGGCGCCGCTCAACGCCCCGGGCGACCGTCAGGGCAGCCGCCTTGAAAACGGCACCGTCCGCACCCCCGACGGCTTCGCCGAGGCCTATGGCCATTTCGTTGACGGCGGATGGACGGGCGTTCCCTTCGATCCCGAGTATGGCGGCCAGGGACTGCCCTGGATGGTGGGAACGGCCCTGAACGAGATCTGGCAGGCCGCCAACATGTCTTTCGGCCTCGCCCCCCTGCTGAGCGCCGGAGCCATCGAATTGCTCGACAGCCATGGCTCGGCCGAGCAGAAGGCCCAGTGGTTGCCCAAGCTGATCAGCGGCGAATGGACGGGCACGATGAACCTGACCGAACCCCAGGCCGGTTCCGATCTGGCGGCGGTGCGGACCAAGGCGGTCGCCGCCCCCGATCTGGGCGATGGGGTCTACAGGATCTTCGGGTCGAAGATCTTCATCACCTATGGCGACCACGACTTGGCCCCCAACATCGTCCACATGGTGCTGGCCCGCATCAGCGACGCCCCCCCCGGCATCAAGGGCATCTCGTTGTTCATCGTGCCCAAGACCCTGCCCACCGCCGAGGGCGGGCTGGGCGCGGCCAACGACCTGCGCTGTGTCTCGCTTGAAGACAAGCTGGGCATCCATGCCAGCCCAACCTGCGTGATGGCCTTTGGCGACCAGGGTGGCGCCGTGGGCTATCTGGTGGGCGCGGCCAATCACGGCATCGAATATATGTTCACGATGATGAACAACGCCCGGCTGGGCGTCGGCGTGCAAGGCGTCGGTCAAGCCGAACGCGCCACCCAGGCGGCGGTCGAATACGCCCGCGCCCGGGTGCAGGGTGGTGACGCCTCGGTGCGCGGCGGTCCGTCCGTCAGCATCATCCACCACCCCGATGTGCGGCGCATGCTGATGACCATGCGCGCCCGCACCCAGGCCGCCCGGCTGATCACCTATCTGACCGCGGCCGCCCTGGATACGGCCAAGCGCCATGCCGACGCCGCCCTTCGCGCCGAAGCCGCGACGCGGGCGGCGCTGCTGACCCCGATCGCCAAGGCCTGGAGCACCGAGGCCGGCATCGACGTGGCCAATCTGGGGATCCAGGTCCATGGCGGTCAGGGCTATATCGAAGACGCCGGCGCCGCCCAGTTCCTGCGCGACGCCCGCATCGCCTCGATCTACGAGGGGACCAACGGCATCCAGGCGATTGATCTGGTCGGCCGCAAGGTGCTGCGCGACGGCGGCGTGGCCGCCCGCGCCCTAGCAAGCGAGCTTGCCGCCATCGCCGAGCGCTCGGCCGCGACCCTGCCCGGCTTGCAAGCCCCGCTGGCGGACGGACTCGCCGATCTGGAGGCCGCCCTGGAGTGGGTTCTTAGCCATCCCGACGCCGTGTCCGCCCAGGCGGCCGCCACGCCGTTCCTGACCCTGTTCGGTCTGGTTCTCGGCGGCGGCCTGCTGGTCGAGCAGGCCGTGATCGCCACCGCCGAGGCCGAGAAAGCGGCCGCCGCCACCACCGCCGGCTTCTTCCTGCGCCACCTGTTGCCGGCCACCGCCGGGCATCTGGCGACGATCCGCGCCGGGGCGGCCGATCTGGTCGCTTTGCACGAGGACGCTTTCGTCGCGGCCTGAAACCGATTACCCATGGCCTTTCCGGCGACGGCCCCACTATAATCCCGCCGCCTTTTGTATGCGGGAGCACCGATTAGCCGATGACGTCCGGCCCTGTCCTTGACGCCACGCGCCGCCATGCCGGCCTTGCCTTCGCCGGTTGGCGCTCCGGTTTCCCGCGCGTGACCTCCCCTGGATCACCGTTCCCGGGAGTCGCCCCCATGGGCGCTTCCGGAACGGCTCTGCTTATGCCGGTCGTTCTTGGCTTGCTGGTGGTTCCCGGGCTGATCGTCGGATTGGGGGCCGGCCCGGCCCGGGCCCAGGACGCGGGCGCCATCCGCATCACCAATGGCGCCACCGCCCAAGGGGTGGGGATGACCGTGCTGGGCGGCCTGGATTCCGCCCCGAGCGACAACTCCTCCAGCGCGGTGGCCCTGGCGCCTTTGGCCTATGGCCGCACCGATACCGGCATCGCCCTGGTCGGGGCGCTCGGCAGCGCCGCCGCCAGCGCCCAGCCGGGCGACATCCGCCTTCAGCCCATCGACACCAACCGCCTGATCGCGCCCAGCCCTTCCGCCAGACCCGCGCCGGCGGTTCTCGCCGCCCCCGCCCCCGCCCCCTCTCCGCAAACGCCGGCCGCCGCTGCCGCCCCGGTGGGCCTTGAAGGGCCCGATGTCTATGGCGGCGCCTTCACCGGTGGGGTCTTCGCCGGGCTGGCGTCCCCCCCAAAGACGGCCACCCCGGCGCCCTCCCAACCGGCCGGACCGGCCGAGGACCACACCCTGGTCACCGCCGATGACATGTCCCAGGATTCCGACCTGGGCACGGTAACGGCGCGGGGGAACGTCAGCGTGGTGTCGGGCGGGCAGACCCTGCGGGCCGATGTGGTGACCTTCAACACCGCCCAGAACATGGTCACCGCCTCGGGCAACGTCTCGATCACCAAGCTTGGCGAGGGGCCGGCCGATACCACCTTCGCCCAGTACATGGAATTGACCGGTGATCTGAAGGACGGCTTCGTGCGCGGAGTCCAGACCCTGATGACGAACGGCGGGCGGATGAGCGCGTTGTATGGCGAACGCGACAGCAAGGCCCAAACCAAGGAATTCTCGCGCGGCGTCTATACGGTGTGCAAATCCTGTCCAGGGGCCGACTATCCCCTGCCAACCGTCACCGGCAACCGCGAGGGCACCCGGCAGCCGCCGCCGATCTGGCAGCTCAAGGCGGCGCGCATTACCCATGACGAAGCCGCCAAGGACATCATCTATCGGGACGCCTGGGTCGAGGTCATGGGGATCCCGATCCTCTATACGCCCTATATCAGCCAGCCCGACCCCACGGTTTACCGGCGCTCGGGCTTTCTTCCCCCCTTGACCGGCACCTCGAGCAATCTCGGCGCCTCGATCAAGATCCCTTATTACGTCGCCTGGGATGACCAGTCGGATTCGAACCTCGCCTTGCAGTACTCCGACAAACAGAATGTCATCCTCTGGGGATCCTATGATCGGATTTTGCGCGATGGCGCCTTCGAGTTCGATGGGTCGCTCAACCCCTTCGACGAAGACAACAGCCTGCAGGGCCATTACGAAAGCGCCGGCGCCTACCATCTGAACAGCACTTGGCGCGCCGGTTTCGAAAGCGCCCTGGCTTCCAAGGCCGGCTATCTGCGGCGCATGTCGCTCAAGCCGCAGAACAATTCCGATTATCTGACCACCAACGCCTATCTGGAAAACTTTTCGGACCGCAGCCATGGGCTGGTCCAGGGTTATTATTTCCAGGACACCACCCTCGACATCGATCAGGCCACCGTTCCCTACGTGCCGCTGATGGCCGAATACCAGTTCGTCAGCAATCCGCTGTGGGCCGATGGCCATGCCGAGGTCGATCTGCACGGCATGACCCTGCGCCGGACCGAGGGCACCGACAGCAGCCGCATGATCGGCCGGGTGGGGTACGAACTGCCGTTCCAAGATGGCCTGGGCAGCGCCTTTGTCGCGAGGACCTCCCTGCGCGGCGACTTCTATAACGCCGAGGACCTCGAACTCGACGACGGCACCATCCATTCGGGAAACGAAGGCCGCTTCGTGCCCCAGGGCAGCCTGATCTGGCGCTATCCGCTGGTCCGTCCGGGCAAAACCTACCGTCAGGTGATCGAACCCAAGGTCGGCGTGTTCGCCGCCCTACCATCGAACAATCCCGACAAGATCCCCAACGAGGATAGCGAGACCATCAATCTCGATATCGCCAATCTGTTCGAACCTTCGCGCCTGCCCGGCTATGACCGGGTCGAAGGCGGCGAATGGGTGGCCTATTCGCTGCGCTATGGCCTGTATGGCCCCACCGACGACACCTTGGAATTCGAAGTCGGCCAAAGCTATCGCGCCCAGCGCGACAACGACCTGTTCCCCAAAGGGTCGGGGCTGTCGGATAATCTCTCCGACGTCGTCGCCCGCTTGCGCTATGCTCCCTCGTCGCTGCTAGCGCTCCAGTACAGCACCCAGATCAACAGCGAAACCTTCGAGCCGCGCCGCCACGAGGTCGAAGCCTCGGCGGGAACCTCGCTCGTGCGCGGATCGCTGGGATATCTTTATGCCCAGTCGAGCAGCACCGCCGCTGGCGAAGATATCGCGTCCCGCAAGCAGATCTGGGGCGGCCTATCCTACCGGTTATCGCAAAACTGGTTCCTGACCGGCACGCACACTTACGATCTGACCCGGGGCGCGACATTGGCAACCAAAGCCTCGGTCAGTTATGAAGATGAGTGTCTGATTCTCGCGACGACCTTCGAAGAAGACAATACCGATGCCTATGGGGTGGACGGCGGCACCACCCTGATGTTCACGGTGACGCTGAAAACCCTGGGATCCTATTCCCTGGAATGATCCGTTTCCGGCGTGGCCTTAACAAACCGAGGGTAGCCCCGTGTTGAACCGTATGATCGCTTTTCGGCCCCTGTCCCAACCCGCCCCCGGCGCGACCCCGGCTTGTACGGCGCGCGCCCTTGGCCGGCTGCTGGGGATCGCCCTTCTGGCGTGGGTGGCGGTCCTGGGCTGCGGCTGGCCCGTCCACACCGCCCAGGCGGCGGTGCCCACCCAGCGCATCGCCGCGGTGGTCAACGAGGACGCCGTTTCCCTTTACGACCTCAATGCCCGCATCGACATCGTCATGGCGACTGGCGGCATGCCCAATTCGCCGGAGGTTCGCCAGCGTCTCGCCCCGCAGATCCTGCGGGCGCTGATCGATGAGACCCTGAAGATCCAGGAAGCCAAGCGCGCCAACGTCACCGTCTCGACCGAGGATATCAACGGCGGCATCGAACGCCTCGAGCGCCAGAACAAGCTGCCGCCGGGCGGGCTGGAGAAGGCCTTCAAGGCCGCCGGCCTCGACCAGCAGAGTCTGATCCATCAGATTCGCGCCGAACTGGGATGGATCAAGGCCGTTCAATCGACCCTTGGACCGCGCGTCAACGTCTCGGAAGACGAGATCAGCCTCTATCAGCAAAATCTTCAGCGCAATCTCGGCAAGCCCGAATATCTGGTGGCCGATATTTTCCTGCCCGTCGATAACGCCGCCCAGGATGCCGAAGTACTGACGGCGGCCCAGCGCATGATCGAGCAGATGCGCCTGGGGGCGAATTTCGCCGCCCTCGCCCAGCAGTTCTCGCGCGGTCCCGCCGCCCAGCGCGGCGGCGATCTGGGGTGGGTCGGCCCCGGCGAGATCGATGCCGAGGTGCTTCAAGCCCTTGGCGCGATGGCGCCGGGCAATCTGTCCCAGCCGATCCGCACCTTCGGCGGTTATCACATCTTGTTGCTGCGCGACCAGCGCATCGCCAGCGGCGGCGCCTCGTCGTTGCTCAAGATGTCGCGCATCGTCATTCCCTTGCGCGGCCCGCGCATGCCCACGCCCGAGCGTCTGGCCGATCTGCGCCAGCGCATCGCCGCCACCCGGTCGTGCGAGGCCTTTGACGCCCTGGCCGGCGAAGTCGGCCCGCCGTCGGGATCGATGGGCTCGATCGATCCGGCCCGCCTGCCGGCCGAGGCCCAGAACGTCATCCGCGACCTGCCCGCTGGTCAGCCCTCGACGCCTTTGACCATGGATAACGCCGAAATTCGCCTGATGATCTGTGATCGTCCGACCGGCGGCTTGCCCGGTCGCGACATTCTGCGCGAAAGGCTGATCGAACAGAAGCTGCAGAATTTGGCCCAGCGCCGTCTGCGCGACCTGCGTCAGCAGGCCATCATCGATATCCGGGTATGAGCCCCTCCCCCGCTCCCTCCGCCCCCCTGGTTCTGACCATGGGCGATCCGGCCGGCGTTGGCGGCGAAACCGCGCTGATGGCTTGGGCGGCGCGAACGGCGGGGCAAGGCCTGCCGCCTTTCGTGATGATCGGCGACGTCGATTGGCTGGCCGCCCTATCGCGGCGTCTGGGCCTGGGACCGGTGCGCGCCGTCGACAGCCTGGAAGAGGGTCCGGGCGTCTTCGATCAGGCCCTGCCGGTGCTGGTCGAACCCCTGGCGGTCCCGGCCCAGGCGGGCAAGGGCGACCCGGCCAATGGCAGGGCGGTGATCGCCGCCATCGAGCGCGCCGTCGCCCTGGTCGCCGCCGGTCGGGCGGCGGGCGTCGTCACCTTGCCGATCAACAAGCATGTGCTCAAGCAGGCCGGCTTCGGCCATCCCGGCCATACGGAATTCCTGGGAGCCCTGGCGGCGCGCCATTGGCCGGATTTGCCGGCGCACCCGGTGATGATGCTGGCCTGCCCGGATCTGAAGGTGGTGCCCGTCACCGTTCATCTGGCCTTGCGCGAGGCGATCGACACCCTCGACGAAGCCACCATCGTGGCTTGCGCGACGATCGTCGCCCAGGCCCTGACCCGGGATTTCGCCATCGCCGCGCCGCGTCTGGCGCTCGCCGGGCTGAACCCCCATGCCGGGGAAAGCGGCGCCATGGGCCGGGAAGACATCACCATCATCGCCCCGGCGGTGGCCCGCTTGCGGGCGGGTGGCATCGACGCCCGGGGCCCGCTGCCCGCCGATACGCTGTTCCATGCCGAGGCGCGGGCCGGCTATGACGTGGCGCTGGGCATGTACCACGATCAGGTGCTGATCCCGATCAAGACCCTGGATTTCCATGGGGGCGTCAATGTCACCCTGGGGCTGCCCTTCGTGCGCACCTCGCCCGACCATGGCACCGCCTTCGATATCGCCGGCCGCGGCCTCGCCCGTCCCGACAGCCTGATCGCCGCCCTGCGTCTGGCCGCCGGCATGGCCAGCCGGCGCTCCGCATCATGAGCGACCCCATCGATGTCGCCGCCGAGACCCCGGGCGATGGCCTGCCGCCGCTGCGCGAGGTTATCGCCACCCATGGTCTGGATGCCCGCCGCTCCCTGGGGCAAAATTTCCTGTTCGACCTCAACCTCACCGGCCGCATCGCCCGCGCCGGCGGCGAGATCGACCAGGGCACGGTGATCGAGATCGGCCCCGGTCCGGGCGGATTGACCCGGGCCCTGTTGGGCGCCGGAGCGCGGCGGGTGATCGCCATCGAACGCGACAGCCGCTGCCGGGGGGTTCTGGCCGAGATCGCCGCCGTCTGGCCCGGCCGCCTGGAGACGATCGAGGGCGACGCCCTGGACATCGACGTCGCCGCCCTGGGCGAGGCGCCGCGCCGGGTGATCGCCAATCTGCCCTATAACGTCGCCACGCCGTTGCTGATCGGCTGGCTGCGCCACGCCTCGGCTTTCGAGCGCTTCGTTCTGATGTTCCAGAAAGAGGTGGTCGACCGTCTGGCCGCCCGCCCCGGCACCAAGGATTACGGCCGGCTGTCGGTGATCACCCAATGGCTGTGCGAGGTCCGGCCGCTGTTTGACGTCAATCCCCGGGCCTTCACGCCGCCGCCCAAGGTGGTCTCCACGGTCGTCCGCATCGATCCCCGGCCCCAACCGCTGGCCCCGGCGCGGATGGAAACCCTGGAACGCGTCACCGCCGCCGCCTTTGGCCAGCGCCGCAAGATGCTGCGCGCCAGCCTGAAGGCCCTGGGGGATGCCGAGGGGCTCTGCGCCGCCGCCGGTCTTGATCCCACGGCGCGGGCGGAAACCATTCCGGTGGAGGGCTTCGCCGCCCTGGCCCGGGCGGTCGATGCCGCCGGGTCGGTTTAAGCCCGGGCGACGGCGGCCTTGGCCGCCGCCTGATCCTTCTTGATGCGCTCCATGCCGCGATCTTCAAGCTCGGCATTGATTTCCGCGCCCAGAAGAACCGCATAAGAGGCGAGGTAAAGCCACATCATCGCCACGACGACCCCGGCCAGGGTACCATAGGTCTGGTCGTAGCTGCTGACCAACCCGACATAGAGCGACAGCCCGCCCGAAGCCAGGATCCACAGCGTCGCCGCCGCCAGGGCGCCGGGGGTCACCCAGCGCCAGCGCGGATTCTCGCGGTCGGGGGCATAGCGAAACAGCACGGCCAACGCCCCAAGAACCAGGGCGAACAACAGCGGCCAGCGGGCCAGGGCCAAGGCCCAGCGGATTTCCAACGGCAAGGGCAGGCGATCGAACAAGGCGGGCAGGCCGACGATCAGCGGCAGGGCGATGGCGCTGACGACAAGCCCGGCCAGGGTCAGGCCGACCACCAGGATTGATTTGCGCAGAAAGCCCCGGCCATCGCCGACCTGATAGGCGATATCGACGCCATCGACCATGGCGCCCATGCCGCGCGAAGCGCTCCATATGGAAAAAAGCAGGCTGGTGATCGCCCCCAGACCCAGCGAGCCCGGCGACGCCTGGGCAAGGCGGGGCAGGTGCTCGGCCAGCAGGTCGTGAACGCCGCGCGGCAGGTAAACCCCCGCCTCGGCGATCTGGCGCACGGCTTCTTGCGGGCCGGTGAACAGGCCATAGAGGGTGATCAGCGTGACCAGGGCGGGAAAGCTGGCCAGCAGCGAAAAAAACGCCACCCCGGCGGCCAGCACCCCAACATGATCGCGGTCGCTGCGCCGGCTGACGGCGCGAATCACCGAAAACGGCTGATCGGCCATCAGTTGCGCCGGGCCGATCACCGCCCCCTTCAATAGTTTACGCGACGGCCGGGATTTTGCGTTCACGGTCGGCTTCCCTCGGTTGCCTCTGCCCCGTCAACGCTTTCGCCCCAGCCTTGTTGCCACGCGATCGCTAGGCGCGGCGCCTATTCCCCGGCGCCGCGCATGCGGTTGACGAATTCGGCCAGACCGATCCGGCGGGCGCGCTTCAGGCGCTCGGCCCGCAAGATGGCCCGCACATCGGCGATCGAGCGGTCGAGATCATCATTGACGATGATGTAATCGTATTCGAAGTAGTGGCTGATCTCGTCCATCGCCTTGGCCATGCGCGCCGCCACCACGGCATCGCTATCCTGGGCCCTGCCCTTCAGCCGGCGTTCGAGTTCCCCCACCGAGGGCGGCAGGATGAAGATGCTGACCAGATCGGTCCGCGCCTTTTCGGCCACCTGCTGGGTGCCCTGCCAATCGATATCGAACAAGACGTCACAGCCCCTGGCCAGGGCCGCCTCGACCGGCGCCCGGGGGGTACCGTAATAGTTTTCGAAAACCCGGGCGTGTTCAAGTAGGCCGTCGTCCTTGGTCAAGGCCATATAACGGGCGACGTCGATGAAATGGTAATGCTCGCCGTCGCGTTCACCGGGCCGCGGCGCCCGGGTGGTGACGCTCACCGACATCTCCAATCCGTCCTCTTCGGCCAGAAGAGCGCGGGAAATAGTGGTCTTCCCCGCCCCGGAAGGCGAGGAGAGAACCAGCATCATACCGCGCCGGGGGATGAGGGCGGGGGCGGAGGAAGGGGCCGACATGGGAAAACCGTCCTATTCGATATTGAGGATTTGTTCGCGGAATTGGTCGATCACCGCCTTCATGTCCAACCCGATGCGGGTCAAGGCGACGTCGGAGGATTTCGAGCACAGGGTGTTGGCCTCGCGGTTCAGCTCCTGGGACAGGAACTCCAAGCGCCGGCCCATCGCCTCGCCGCGGGTAAGCAGCTCGCGCGCCCCTTCCAGGTGGGCGCCCAGGCGATCAAGCTCTTCGCGGATATCGGCCTTGACCGCCAGCAGGGCCAGTTCCTGGGCCAGCCGCTCCTCGGGCAGGGCATCGGGGGCGGCCTCAAGCAGGTCGGCCATCTGACGGCGCAGGCGGGCGCGCACCATGTCGGGGCGCAGGGCCTCGGCGTTGGCGGCCTGGGCGCGCAGGTCTTCCAAAACCTCGAGATGCCCCGCCAGCACCCCGGCCAGACGCCCGCCTTCCTCGCTGCGCGCCAGGGCCAGGGCGTCAAGGGTGGCTTCCAGGCTGCGCAGCTGGGCCGCCTCGCGGGCCTCGCGGACGCCCTCCTCTTCGGCTTGGCCAACCGGTTCAAGCACGCCGCGCAACCCGAGCAGGCCATCCATGCGCGGCCGGTCCACCCCGTCCATCGCCAACTCGCGGGTCACGGCCAGCAGCTTTTTGAGCAGCGGCTCATTGACCCGATAGGCCTGTTCCTGATCGTCGCTGGTCATGGTCAGGCCAAGCGAGATCGAACCGCGCTTGAAACGCTCGGCCACGGCGCGGCGGGCCGGCTGGTCAAGGGCGTCGCCGCCCGGTGGCAGGCGCAGGCGGATATCCAGACCCTTGCCATTGACGCTGCGCGCCTCCCAGACCCAGGTCTGCGGCCCCAGGGCCCCCTGGGTACGGGCAAAACCGGTCATGCTCGAAAGGGCCATGGTCGCTACTCCGGGGGAGGAAGCCGATCACCCCGCGCCCGATGAGGATCATCACGCGCAAGGACCGGGATTTGCTGGACTATCAGTCTCTTAGAGCGGCATGCGGGTCTTAGGTTTCACGCCTGCCGCTCTAAGACCTTGGGCCGACGAGATCGCCGGGACCCATTTCGCAGTGTGCGCTCAAAGCTCAAAGGTCGAAAAGCCGGGCTGTTATACTCATCCCTTCCCGTCAGGAGCAACCGACCATGAAATCTCCGCGAACGATCCTGATCACCGGCGCCTCCAGCGGCCTGGGGGCGGCGCTGGCGCGCGGCTATGCCCGCCCCGGCCGGCGGCTGGTTCTGGGCGCCCGCCGCGCCGAGGCCCTGGCGGCGATCGCCCAAGATTGCCGGGCCGCCGGCGCCATCGTTGAAACCGCCCTGGTCGATGTGACCGACCGCGCCGCCACCGCCGCCTGGGTCATCGCCGCCGACGAGGCCGGAGCCCTGGATCTGGTCATCGCCAATGCGGGAATTTCCGGGGGAACCGGCGGCGGCGGCGAGGCCGCCGAGCAAACCCGGGCGCTGTTCGCCGTCAATGTCGACGGCCTGTTCAACACCCTCTTGCCGATTATCCCGCGCTTTCGCGCCCGCAAGCGCGGCCAGATCGCCGTGATGGCCTCGCTCGCCAGCTTTCGCGGCACCCCGGGCGCCCCGGCCTATTGCGCGAGCAAGGCTGCGGTCAAGGTCTGGGGGGAAGGGATGCGCGGCGTTCTGGCCGACGACGGCGTCGAGCTCAGCGTCATCTGCCCGGGCTTCGTGCGCACGCCGATGACGGCGGTCAATGAGTTCCCCATGCCCTTCCTGATGGAGGCCGACAAGGCGGCCCGGCTGATCGCCCGCCGGCTGGAAGCCAATGCCGGGCGCATCGCCTTCCCCTGGCCGATGGCCTTCGGCGCCTGGATGATCGCCGCCCTGCCCGAGGCCCTGGCCGGCCGCCTGCTGGCGCGAACCCCGCGCAAACCCGCCGGTTTCTGACACGGCGCCCCGCCCCGAAAGGTGCCACCCTTCCCCTCCCCCCAAAAAAATAAACTGTACGGTTTAGTTTTTCGCTTGAAAGCCGCTGGCGAAGAATTATATGAACTGTACGGTTCAGTTTACCGCTTTAGAACGAACCTCGACGAGGATCTAACCCCCCGGTTGACCCCGCCTTTTCAGGTCCCGCCCCTTAAGGGGCAGCCCTATCGCTTTCGGCGACACGCTGTTTTTTTCGGGCGCCGTCGCCTTTTATCCTCGATCGGAGACGCCATCATGATCCGCAACACCCTTCTCGCCGCCGCCACCGCCCTTGTCGTCGCCGCGCCGCTGGCCTTCGCCGAAGAAAGCCGCGCCGACCGCGCCGCCGACTGGCTGGCCGCCCCGGTCTTTGATGCTCAGGGTGCCCTGGTCGGCACCGTCGCCAATATCGACCTGGGCCCGGGGAACTTCCCGGTGTCCGTTCGCATCGACACCCCCTCGGGCCGCGATGTGACCCTGGCCGCCAGCGACTTTTCGCTGGGCACCTATAAGGTCGTCACCACCCTCGACCGCAGCGTCATCGAACAGATGGCCAATGGTTCGGCTGGTGTGAATGCCGCCCGGCAGGCCAACTAACCCCGGACCTGCTTGGCTGCTTGGGAAGGGCGCGCCCCCCCGCGCTCTTCCCACCCCTTCCTACCGCGCCCGCATGTTTTTGCCGATCCGCCGCGCCCCTTACCGGGGCACGAACGCTGGATGTTATTCTTAATCGGAGATGACCTCGATGATCCGCAACACCTTCTTCGCCGCCGCCACCGCCGTCGCCATGACCTTCACCGCGCCGCTGGCCCTGGCCTTCGATGGTCCGTCCGACCGCGCCGACGCCTGGCAGTCCGCGCCGGTTTTCGATAGCCACGGCGCCCTGGTCGGCACCGTCGCCCACCTTGAAGTCAATGCCGGCAGCTTCCCGGTGTCGGTCCGCATCGACACCCCCTCGGGCCGTGATGTGACCCTGGCCGCCCGCGATTTCAGGCTGGGCACCTTCAAGGTCATCACCACCGTCGACCGCTCGGTTATCAATCAACTGGCCAATGGCGATCGCATCGGCGTGAACGCCGCCCAGCAGGCCAACTAAAGCCCGCTACGCCGGGTGGATCGGGAGGGGGCGTCCGCCACGGGGCGCCCCTCCCGCCCCGACACGGGTCCCGGGAGGGCCCCCTTCTCTTAACTTATCCATGAGCGAGGCAACCCAAGCGCGGCATCGGGCATTGATAGGGACATTACCCCCGTCCGCCCTTAGGAGGCCGCCGATGACCTTTACGATGAACATGGCGCTTCTCTCGCCTTTGATCGCTCTTCTCGCCGGCATCTTGATCCTTGTCATGCCCCGGCTTTTGAACTTCGTCGTGGCGATTTATCTGATCTTGATCGGGATCATCGGCTTGGCCGCCTATTTCTGATCCGCCCCTTCGCTCGGGAGCGCCCCCCATGCCCCATTCCGCGATGCCCTCGTCGTCTTATTCCTATCCCGATCCGGAGCCCGTTCCCCCGGTCCGTCTGGTCGCGCCGATTATCGGGGCGATTGTCGTGGCCGCCCTGCTCGGGGCTTTTCTGACTTTTTTGACCTTGGCCATCCGCCCCGCCCTGGCCGAGGACAGGAATTCGGCACGGCCGATGGAGGGACCGACGACGGTGCGAACACCGATTTCCCCCACCGTCGGCACGACGATCACCCCGACCGGTCCCCGCCCCTGGCCCTCGGCCGCGCCCCTGGAAACCCCGGCCTCGCGCGAACTGGGCCCGGCCACCACGCCGCGCCTGCGGGCCGTCGTCCCCTCCGACGGCGGCTCGGCGGCGCGTCAGCGTCTTTACACCTATCCGCCCTCGGACTGACGCCTGTTCCCCGCCCGCCCCGGTCCCCCCCTCTACGGGGGTTTTTTTATGCTTATGGCCCAGGGTTACCCGATACTTCGGCGCTCAACACAAGAACCGAATCGCCCACTCATAATAAATAATGAAACCTCTTGGGGATCATGACGTTGGTTGTGGAGAGCGATGGCAGAAAAGGCCGCCGCCCACCAAACAAAATCGCAGACTGAACAAAGGAATACCCCCATGATTCGCAAGACAATCCTGGCCACGACGGCCGCGCTTGTCCTCTCCTCTCCCCTCGCCTTTGCTGGCGAACAGAGTCTGAGCGACCAAAAAACCGAATGGACGCAGAAGGCTGTTTGGGACCACAACGGCTGGTATGTCGGCAAGGTCACCGACGTGACCCTCAAGCCCGGCGGTTTCGCCCGGGACATCACCGTCACCACCGAGCGGGGGCAGACCGTCGTCCTTGACGCCGGCTCCTTCGAGAACGGCACCGGGATCGTGGTGACCAAGGCCACCGAACCGGAAATCCAGGCCGAGGTGATCCAGCAGGCGGCCTCCCGCTAAGCTGAGCCCCGGCCCCTGCAAAAGGGGGCGGCGGCTCACAGGGCCATCCCCCCGCCCCTAACGCGCCATCCTTTCGATAACGCGGAGCCTTGCCCATGATCGCGAAGACGCTAAGCGCCGCAGCCCTTGCCGCGACCCTGCTGGCTACCCCGGTTGTCTCCTATGGTCAATCGGGCACGTCGACGGCGGATAAGACGGCGGAATGGACCTCGTTGCCGGTCTTCGATCAGGCCGGCAAGAAGATCGGCACGATTTCCGAAGCCCGGGCCGATGGGACCGGCCATGTCACCGACATCGTCGTCGACACCGACACCGGCCAGCAGATCATCGTCGCCAACGAGCAATTCGATCGCGGCACGGCGGGGGTGACCCTGTCGATGACCGAGGGGCAATTGCTCAAGGGCGCCGTGCCGATCAAATAAATCACGGCTATCGCCTTTCTTGGGCCCCGCATGGCATCATGCGGGGCCTTTGGCGCGTTTGCGCCGATATTCTGTCAGAGAGTCAATAAGATAGAGCGGCAGGTGGAACGCCCGCGCCCCTTTTTCCACCCGCTCTTCTGGAAGGAACCTTACCCATGGGTTGGATCGTCCGACGCGTTCTTCTTCCTTTTGGCACCGTCCTGGCCCTTGGCCTTGGCGGTCTTCCGGCCTGGGCGGATGGTCACCCGCGCGGCGCCGAGACGCTCGGCGAGGACGGGGTAACCACCCAGCATACCGTCGACGCCGCCCGTCTGGCCTGGATCGGCCTGCCCGTTGTCGCCCAGGATGGGGAGAAGATCGGCCGGGTCGCCGAAATCGAACCCGGCGACAGCGGGCAGATCATCGGCATCGATGTGGAAATGGGGGGATTTCTCGGCCTGGGCGGGCGGCGCATCCATCTTGGCAGCGAGGATCTGGTGCGCGAGGTCGACCGCGTCCTGGTGATCATGGACGCCAACCGTATCCGTCGCCTGCCGCCCACCGCCGAATAGAGGCCGGCGGCCGGGGGGTCACTCCCGCTTGGCCTGATCGCGCTGGATCTTGCGCCAGCGCGCGACATTGCGGTTATGCGCATCGAGGCTGGCGGCGAAGACATGCCCGCCGCTGCCATCGGCGACGAAATAAAGATCCCCGCCATCGGCCGGATTGAGCACGGCGGCCAGGGACTCGCGGCCCGGATTGCAGATCGGGCTGGGCGGCAGGCCGGGGATCACATAGGTGTTCCAGGCGTGGGGGGTCTCAAGATCCTTGCGGGTCAGGGCGCGGCCTAGGGTTCCCGTGCCAGCCGACAGGCCATAGATCACCGTCGGATCGGATTGCAGCGGCATGCCGATGCGCAGCCGGTTGATGAAAACCCCGGCCACCCGCGCCCGCTCCGCCGGAACGGCGGTTTCCTTCTCGACGATCGACGCCAGAACCACCGCCTGAGCCTTGGTGGTCACCGGCAGTCCGGGGGCGCGATGCTCCCACAGGCTGTCGATGGCCTCGCCCATGGCCGCGCCCATCCGCTTGACGACGGCGTCGCGGCTATCGCCGCGCAGATAATTATAGGTCTCGGGCAGAAGCGCGCCTTCGCCCGGCTCCAGCGAAATCTCGCCGACCAGGTCTTCCTGGGCGAGGACGATGTCGCGGACGACGCGGGTGGTCAGCCCCTCGGCCACGGTGAAGCGGTGAACCACCACCTGCCCGGAGACCAGCAGCCCCATCACCTGCTCGGCGCTCATGCCCGGGGTGAAGCGGTATTCGCCGGCCTTGAGCTGGCGGGCCGTTTCGGCCAGCCGCACGCCGATTTTGAAGATCAGGGGATCATTGATCACGCCCTCGCGGGCCAGGGTGGCGGCGATGCCGTCCACCCCGCTGCCCGGGGCCACCACCACCACGCGCTCCGCAGCCAACGGGCCCGCAGCGACGAAGCGATCGGTCACATACAGATAACCGCCAAAAACGGTCAGCGCCGCCAGAACCGCGACCAGGAAAACACCGAGAATGGCCCGCATGGACTTACCTGAAAAGAAGGAGCCCCTGGTTAGGGGGCTCCCCCGAAGATCAGCGAGGCATTGGTGCCGCCAAAGCCGAAGGAATTCGACAGCGCCTTGCGGATCGGCCGTTCCTTGGCCACCAGCGGCGCCAGATCGATGTCGCAGGCGTCGGACGGATCGTGCAGATTAAGCGTCGGCGGGGCGACCTGATCACGAATGGCCAGGATCGAATAAATCGCCTCGACGCTGCCTGCGGCGCCCAGCAGATGACCGATGGCCGATTTGGTCGACGACATGGTCAGCTTATAGGCGTGATCGCCAAACAGCCGCTTGACCGCGCCCAGTTCGATCTCGTCGCCCAGCGGCGTCGAGGTGCCATGGGCATTGACGTAATCGATGTCTTCGACGGTCAGCTTGGCATTGGCCAGGGCGGCCCGCATGGCGCGGAAGCCACCGTTGCCGTCTTCGGCCGGGGCGGTGATGTGGTAGGCGTCGCCCGACATGCCATAGCCGAGGATCTCGGCGTAGATATGGGCGCCGCGCGCCTTGGCGTGCTCGTATTCCTCAAGCACGACGATGCCCGCGCCCTCGCCCATGACGAAGCCGTCCCGGCCCTTGTCATAGGGGCGCGAGGCCTCTTCCGGGGTGTCGTTGTAATGGGTCGACAGCGCCCGGGCGGCGGCGAAACCGGCGATGCCGATCCGGCAGACCGCGGATTCGGCGCCACCGGCCACCATCACATCGGCATCGCCGTGAATGATCAGCCGGCTGGCGTCACCGATGGCATGGGCTCCGGTCGAACAGGCCGTCACCACCGCGTGGTTGGGACCCTTGAAGCCGTAGCGGATCGAGACATGGCCCGAGACCAGATTGATCAGCGCGCTGGGAATGAAGAAGGGGCTGACCTTGCGCGGCCCGTGCTCCTTGAGGATCAACGCCGTCTCGGCGATCGACGTCAAACCGCCGATGCCAGAGCCGATCATCACGCCGGTGCGCTCGCGGGACTCCTCGTCTTCGGGCATCCAGCCGCTGTCTTCCACCGCCTCTTTGGCGGCGGCCAGACCATAGACGATGAAATCGTCCATGCGGCGGCGGTCCTTGGAGGACACGACCGTATCGGGGTCAAAGCCGTGAGGCCCGTCGGCGGCCGTCGGGATTTGTCCGGCAACGCGGGCCGGCATGTCCGATACGTCGAATTTTTGAATGGGTCGAATGCCGGATTTGCCCTGGACGAGACTCGTCCAATTGGTTTTCACCCCGCATCCGAGGGGCGTGACCATGCCCAACCCGGTGACGACAACACGTCTCATGGCTTGCTACAAGTCCCCATTGTCCAGCCTTGGCGGGCCGGATCGGGCAGCGCGACACACTCGCGCGGCCGAGATCCTAAGCCCTTGCCCGGCGTTCCCGGAAATCCAAGATCATATAAGGATTCCCGGTACGGGGCGTCGCCGGACGTCGCGGCCGATCAGCCGTTGCTTTCGATGAAGTCGATGGCATCCTTGACGGTCAGGATCTTCTCGGCGGCGTCATCGGGGATTTCGCAACCGAATTCCTCCTCGAACGCCATAACCAATTCAACCGTATCCAGACTATCGGCGCCCAGGTCATCGATGAAGCTGGCGTTTTCAGTTACCTTGGCTTCTTCGACACCCAGATGCTCGACAACGATCTTCTTAACGCGGTCGGCGACGTCGCTCATTTTCGTCTATTCCTTGGAAGTCACTGATCATGTTGATGGCGCGGTCGACTTGATCGCCCCTGTAAAAGCAGCCGCCCGCCCTATGGAGCGCCTTGCCTAACATACTTGCCCAGGGATGACTAGCGCCCGCAACGGGCTCGGACCAACATTCCTTCGGTTCCGAGAGAAACTTTCCTCGGCGCAAACGCGCCGGTTCAAATCATCGCCATGCCGCCGTTGACATGCAAGGTCTGGCCGGTGACATAGGCCGCCTCTTCGCTCGCCAAATAAACGACGGCGGCGGCCACGTCCTCGGGCGCCCCCATGCGTCCGGCGGGGATATGGGGCAAGATGGCCTCTTTTTGCTTTTCGTTCAACTTATCGGTCATCGCCGTGGCGATGAAACCGGGCGCCACGCAATTGACGGTGATGTGGCGCGCCGCCACTTCGGCGGCCATCGACTTGCTCAGGCCGATCAGGCCGGCCTTGGAGGCGGCGTAATTGGCCTGACCGGGATTGCCGGTGACGCCGACGATCGAGGTGATATTGACGATGCGGCCCCAGCGCCGTTTCATCATGCCCTTCACCGCCGAGCGCGACAGGCGGAAGGCGGCGCTGAGGTTGACGGCGATCACCTGATCCCATTCCTCGTCCTTCATCCGCATCGACAGCATGTCGCGGGTCAATCCGGCGTTGTTGACCAGGATATCAAGACCCGAGAGGGCGGCTTCGGCCGCCGGGATCAGCCGCTCGACCGCAGCGGTGTCGGACAGGTCGCAGGGCAGGATGGGCACGTCCTTGCCCAGGAACACGGCGGTCTCGTTCAAGGCCGCCTCGCGGGTCCCCGACAGGGCGACGCTGGCGCCGCGATCGGCCAGAGCCTTGGCGATCGACGCACCCAGCCCACCAGACGCCCCGGTCACCAGGGCTTTCTTGCCGGTCAGATCGAACATCGGTGATCTCCTGATGGAAGGATCGGCCCAGCCGTCCTTTCTCATGATTTGCTTTATCTTTAGAATCCGGGGACCGGCGGATCCGGCCCCCCAGTGATAAACGGGACCTAAATCCCCTTGATGAAGGCGTCGATATCGGCCGGGCCCTGGATCGAGCGAGCGCCAAGATCGCCATGGATGCGCTTGGCCAGCCCGCCCAGCACCTTGCCGGCCCCCAGCTCGACCAATTCGCTCACCCCGGCGTCGACCATATAAAGCACGCTCTCGCGCCAGCGCACCGCGCCCGTCACCTGCTCGACCAGCAGTCGGCGGATTTCCAAGGGATCGCTGACCGCCGAGGCGGTCACATTGGCCACCAGCGGCACCGCCGGCGCCTTGAAGGTCACCCGCTCCAACGCCTCGGCCATGACCTCGGCCGCCGGCGCCATCAGGGCGCAATGGAACGGCGCGCTGACGGGCAGCGGCAGGGCGCGCTTGCAGCCCTTGGCCTTGGCCAGAACGATCGCCCGCTCGATGGCGGTGCGATGACCGCTGATCACCACCTGCCCGGGGGCGTTGTCGTTGGCGGCTTCGCAAATCTCGCCCTCGGCCGCCTCGGCGGCAACAGAGCGGGCGTCCTCAAGGCTCAGGCCGATCAGGGCGGCCATCGCCCCCAGGCCAACGGGCACGGCCTTTTGCATCGCTTCGCCGCGGATGCGCAGCAGGCGGGCGGTATCGGCCAGCCCCAGCGCCCCGGCGGCGGCCAGGGCCGAATATTCGCCCAGGGAATGCCCGGCGACCAGATCGGCATGGGCGGCCAGACGCACGCCGCCGGTTTCAAGCACGCGGACCACGGCCATCGAAACCGCCATCAGCGCCGGCTGGGCGTTCTGGGTCAGGGTTAGCTCGTCGGCCGGACCCTCGACCATCAAGGCGAAAAGCTTTTGCGACAGGGCGTCGTCGACTTCTTGGAAAACATCGCGGGCCGCCGGAAAGGCGTCGGCCAGTTCTTTGCCCATGCCGACGGCCTGGGACCCTTGACCGGGGAAGACGAAAGCGCGTGTCATGACCTGATCCGATAGCTGGGAGGACGCGGAGTCGGGGCCGAACGACCCGACCGCCCGCGCGCTTGGCGCGCAGCGATCACGGCCCGGACCGCCTGGAGTGCGCAAGGAAGACCGCGCCGGCGGCGGATTGTCAAGAAATTGCGTGCAGCGGGCCCTTGCACCGGCAAGGGGTTCGTGTATAGTCCCCGCCTTCCAAAACCCTTGCCGGATCGTCCCACAGGGAAGGCCGGCTATGCCTCGTTCCCTCCTTTCGGAATGGGAACATGGAAGAGAAAAGCCATAAGGGAACCATAGATGGCGCTTTACGAATGCGTGCTGATCGCACGCCAGGACATCTCCAATGCCCAGGTTGATACCATGGGTGACGAGGTCTCCGCGATCCTCTCCGAAGGGGGCGGGTCGGTGAGCAAGCGGGAATATTGGGGTCTGCGGACTCTGAATTTCCGCATCAAGAAAAACCGGAAGGGTCACTACCTTCTTCTCAACATCGACGCTCCGGCGCCGGCCGTCCACGAACTGGACCGCCGCCTGCGCCTGAACGAAGATGTCATCCGCCACATGACCGTCAAGGTCGAAGAGCTTGAAGAAGCTCCGTCGGCGATGATGCAGAAGAACGACCGTCCCGAGCGCGGCGGCCGTCGCGGCGATCGCTTTGGTGATCGTCCCGAGCGTGGCGATCGTCCCGACCGCGGTGATCGCGGTGGCGACCGTGGTGGTGATCGGGGCGACCGTGCCCCCCGGGGCGAGCGTCGCCCCTTGCGAGAAGGAGCTGAATGATGGCTGCTCCCCGCCGTCCGTTCTTCCGTCGTCGGAAGACCTGCCCGTTCTCCGGCGCCGGCGCGCCGAAGATCGACTACAAGGACATCAAGCTGCTGCTGCGCTTCGTGTCCGAGCGTGGCAAGATCGTTCCCAGCCGCATCACCGCCGTTTCCGCCAAGAAGCAGCGTGAGCTGGCCCGGGCGATCAAGCGCGCGCGGTTCCTGTCGCTTCTGCCCTACGTGCTGAAGTAAGGCGTCCCTGGCCGGAAGCGGGGTTTCCCCGCCTCCGGCCGCGCCCCTTGGGCCCGCGTCCACCGGAGAGCGCGATGAACAGGACCTTGCCGCAGTCTGCCCTCGCCGGTCTGGCGGGTGGATTGCTGTTCGCGGCATTCGTCTATGTGCCCGCGCTGGGCTTTCTGCTGTTGCAGATTTCGGTGGCGCCGCTTCTGGTCGCCGGTCTTCGCCATGGTCTGGCCGGGATTCTTCCGGCCGCCGGAGTCGCCTTGCTGGTGACTGCGGCCTTGATGCCCGGCGTGGTTCTTCCCGTCTATGCGGTGGTCGACCTTTTGCCGGCGGTGCTGGTTTCCGCCCTGGCGTTGCGGGTCGTCGCCGCGCCGGGGGGCGGATCGCCCCTGTGGTATCCGCCCGGCCGCATCCTCGCCTGGGTATCACTGCTCGGGCTGGCCTTGCTGGCCCTGTTCGCGCTGGGTATCCCAGCCGGTCAGGGAGGCATCGAGGCGGTGGTGTCCGGGGCGGTGCGCGAGGCGGTGGACGGGCTGTTGGTCGAAACATCGCCCGATCTGCGCGAGCAGATTTTGGCGGGGGTTCCGACCTACCTGCCCGGAACCTTCCTTGCCTCCTGGATCTCCCGGGTGGCACTCTGCGCGGTGCTCGCCCAGTGGTGGGTCACCAAACGGGGGGGAGCGGTGCGCCCGACGCCGGTTTATGGATCGCTTGATCTGCCGCCCTGGCTGGTCGGGGGATTCCTGATCTGCGCGGCGGGGGCCTTGGTTCTGGGGGGCGATGCCGGTTATATGGCCGTCAACGCCACCATGGGCCTGATGGTGCCGCTCGTCTTCATGGGTCTCGTGCTGGTGCATGCGGCCGCCCGCCAGCTTCCCCATCCGGGGATCGGGCTGATCGGGTTTTATATGCTCTTTGTCCTCGGATCCGCTGTGGCCATCGCCGCGGTGGCCTTCGCGGGACTTGTCGAATTCGCGATCAGACGGCGCCCATCACCCGGCGGCGCCTGAGGGTCAACAGGGTCCGCGTGACCCGGGAAGGATGATAAAATGATGGAAGTGATCCTGCTCGAGCGGATCGAGAACCTTGGTTTCATGGGCGATATCGTCAAGGTCAAGGATGGCTACGCCCGCAATTTCCTGCTGCCGCAGAAGAAGGCCCTGCGCAAGAGCAAGTCGAACCTCGAATACTTCAACGCCCAGAAGGTCGAGCTCGAAGCCCTGAACCTGAAGCGCAAGGGCGAGGCCGAGGCCGTCGCCGTCAAGCTTGACGGCCTGAACCTCGTGATGGTTCGCCAGGCCGGCGAAAGCGGTCAGCTGTATGGATCGGTGTCGGCCCGCGACATCACCGACTCGCTGAAGGCCGAGGGCTTCGTCATCGCCCGCTCGCAGGTTCTTCTCAACCACCCGATCAAGGATCTGGGCCGCTACGAGACCCGCGTCTCGCTGCACCCCGAAGTGATCGTCACCATCACCGTCGTCGTCGCCCGCAGCGAGGCCGAGGCCCAGGCTTCCGCCGCCGCCGCCGCCGCCCTGCTCGAGCGTCCCGAGGACGCCGAAGAGGCCGTGGCCAACGAGGAGGAGGCCGAGGCCGCCTTGCTCGACGACGAGGACGCCGACGAGTACGAGCAGGGCTGAGGCCCGGCCGGCTCGACCGTTCGCTGACAGGGGCCGTCCCCATCCCTTGCCGCCGCCTTGTGCCGGTGGTACGGGGGTGGGGACGTCCGCTTTTTCCCGGCCCGCTTCCCCGGGTCGCTTTCCCGGAGGACATCCGCGTTCGCCGGGCATCCGGTGCCGATAGGATGTCGCGATGACCGGACACTTCCTCGCCGCCCAGAATGATCCCTCCGCAGGCCCCGCCGCCGAGGCGACCCGCCTGCCGCCCGCCAATATCGAGGCCGAGCAGGCCCTGCTTGGCGCCATCCTGACCAACAACCGGGTTCTCGAGAAGGTCGGCGATTTTCTGCGCCCGGCCCATTTCTCCCATCCCGCCCATGGCGCCATCTACGAAGCCTGCGTCACCCTGACCGAGCGCGGCCATCTGGCCAATCCGGTCACCCTCGCCCCCTATCTCGACCACCGCACCGAACTGGAAGAGGTCGGCGGCGCCCGCTATCTGGCGCAGTTGGTCAATGCGGTGGTGACCATCATCAATGCCGAGGATTACGGCACCCTCGTCCACGACCTGTTCTTGCGGCGCGAACTGATCGCCCTGGGCAGCGATCTGGTCAATGACGCCTTCGAGGCCGATCTCGACAGCTCCGCCGTCGATCAGATCGAGGGCGCCGAGCGCAAGCTGTTCGATCTCGCCACCACCGGCCAGACCGAAGGCGGGCTGAAGTCCTTCAAGGACTCGCTGATCGGCGCCATCGACATGGCCGAGAAGGCCCATAAGCGCGAGGGCCAGTTGGCCGGCGTGCCCAGCCTGCTCGTCGATCTCGACAAAAAGCTGGGCGGCCTGCACGACAGCGATCTTCTGATCCTGGCCGGCCGCCCGTCGATGGGCAAAACGGCGCTGGCCACCACCATCGCCTTCAACGCCGCGACGTTTTTCCGCCAGGAGGCCCAGGCCGGCGAGCCCTCGAAGGCGGTGGCCTTCTTCTCGCTGGAAATGTCGGCCGAACAGCTGGCCACGCGTATCTTGTCGGAGCGCGCCGAGGTGTCGTCGCACCGCCTGCGCACCGGCGAGCTGGCCAATGAGGATTTCGACCGGGTGCTGCAGGTGGCGACCCAGCTCCACAGCATTCCGCTGTTCATCGACGATACCCCCGCCCTGTCGGTGGGGGCGATGCGCACGCGCTGCCGGCGCCTGGCGCGCAGCCACGGCGGTGGCGGCAACGGCCTGGGGTTGATCGTCGTCGACTATCTGCAGCTTCTGCAAGGCGGCAAGGGCGAGCGCTCGGAAAACCGCGTGCAGGAGGTTTCGGCGATCACCCGCGGGCTGAAGGCCCTGGCCAAGGAGCTGAACGTGCCGGTGATGGCGCTGTCCCAGCTGTCGCGTCAGGTCGAAAGCCGCGACGACAAGCGCCCCCAGCTTTCCGATCTGCGCGAATCGGGCTCGATCGAACAGGACGCCGACGTGGTGATGTTCGTCTTTCGCGAACAATACTATCTCGAACGCGCCGAGCCGCTGCGCAAACCCGACGAGACCGACGACCGCTATCAGGAACGCCACCTGAGCTGGATCAAGCGCTGCGAGGACGCCTATAACAAGGCCGAGGTGATCATCGCCAAGCAGCGCCATGGGCCGATCGGCTCGGTCAGCCTGTTCTTCGATGGCAATTACACCCGCTTTGGCAATCTGCAAGGCGGCGAACCGCCGCCAGACCTGTAGGCTCCGACGAATCGCCGCCGGGCCTATAAAGCTCCGACGACTCGCGCCGGAGCCCTTTCCTTTGCCGCAGACGTATTTTCGGAGACGTTTCCATGGGTCATGAGGACCGGGCGACGGCCCTTCTTACCGTCGATCTTGATGCCATCGCCGATAACTGGCTGGCCCTGCGCGGCCGGCTGCGCCCCGGGGCGTCGTGCGCCGGGGTGGTCAAGGCCAATGCCTATGGCCTGGGGGCGCGCAAGGTCGTTCCCGCCTTGCTGGCCGCCGGCTGCCGCGATTTCGTCGTCGCCCAGATCGACGAGGGCCTGGATATCCTCGATCTGCTGCCCGCCGACGCCCGCCTGTTCGTGCTCTCGGGCCCGCCCGAGGGGGCCGAGGACGAGGTGCTCGACAGCGCGCTGATCCCGGTGCTCAACAGTCCCGATCAAATCGACCGTTGGGCCAAGGCCTGCGCGCGGGCCGGGCGCAAGGCGCCAGCCGCCCTTCATGTCGATACCGGCATGCGCCGCCTGGGGCTGACGCCGCTGGAACTCGACGCCCTGCTCGCCGATCCCCGCCCGCTCGCCGCCTTCACCCCAGTGCTGGTGATGACCCATCTCGCCTGCGCCGACGAGCCCGATCATCCGCTCAACGCCGAGCAGCGCGCCCTGTTCGCCGCCGCCGCCGCCCGCTTCCCCGGCCTGCGCGCCAGCCTTGCCAATACCTCGGGCATTTTCCTGGGCCCCGAGTGGCATTTTGATCTGGCGCGCCCGGGAATTGGTCTTTATGGCGGAAATCCGACCGTCGGTACAGCCAACCCCATGCGGCAAGTGGTTAAATTACAAGGAAAAATCCTGCAAGTTCGCCGCATTGACACCCCCTTGAGCGTTGGCTATGGTGCAACGCATACGGCCCCGGCGGGAAGCACGATCGCAACCGTCGGTGTCGGATATGCCGACGGATTTCCGCGTTCGGCGGGCAACCGGGCCATGGGGCTTCTGGCCGGTCGATCCGTTCCGGTCGTTGGTCGTGTGTCCATGGATCTGCTGACCTTCGACGTATCGGATGTTCCCGAAAACTTGGCGAGACCCGGTGCCATGATCGACCTTCTTGGACCCGATCTGAGTGTGGACGCCCTGGCCGATCGCGCCGATACGGTGTCCTACGAAATTCTCACGCGACTAGGCGCGCGCTACCCGCGCCGCTACGGCGGGGTGAGGGAGGGGAGCGGCCAATGAATTTCCTGGCCATTATTGGACGGGTTTTTCTTACCTTTTTGCGCCATGTCGGACGGCTGTCGGTCTTTACCGGCACGGCGCTGTCCCATTGCGTGCGCCCGCCGTTCTTCCCCCGGCTGATCGGCCGCCAATTGGTCGAGATCGGCTATTATTCCCTGCCGGTGGTCGGGCTGACGGCGATCTTCACCGGCATGGTCCTCAGCTTGCAAAGCCATTCCGGCTTCGCCCGCTTCTCGGCCGAGGGGGCGACGGCGACGGTGGTGGTGCTGTCGATGACCCGCGAACTGGGGCCGGTCCTGGCCGGGCTGATGGTGGCCGGACGGATCGGCGCCGCCATGGCCGCCGAGATCGGCACCATGAAGGTGACCGAGCAGATCGACGCCCTGACGACGCTGGCGACCAATCCCTATAAGTATCTGGTGGTGCCGCGCCTGATCGCCGGCGTCACCATGCTGCCGATCCTGGTGCTGACGGCCGATATCATCGGCGTCTTCGGCGGCTATCTGATCGGCGTCTACAAGCTGGGCTTCAACCCCAGCAACTATATCGCCAGCACCTGGGAATTCCTCGAGCCGATGGACGTCATCAGCGGCTTGGTCAAGGCCTCGGTCTTTGGCTTTATCATCGCCTTGATGGGCTGTTACCATGGCAGCCAGTCGAAGGGGGGAGCCCAGGGGGTGGGGGCGGCCACGACCAATGCGGTGGTCAGCGCCTCAATCTTGATCCTGGTCTGCAACTACATGATCACCGAACTGTTCTTCGCCCAATGACCGACACTCCCAAAATCGAACTGCGCGGCCTGAAAAAGGCCTTTGGCCCGAAAGTCGTGCTTGATGGCGTCGACCTGACGGTCGGCGCCGGCGAATCGGTGGTGATCATCGGCGGCTCGGGAACGGGCAAATCCGTGGCCTTGAAATGCATTCTCGGCCTGCTGCGCCCCGACAGCGGATCGATCCTGATCGATGGTCAGGAGACCGTTGGCCTGCGCGGCCAGGATCGCGACAAGGTCATGGCCAAATTCGGCATGTTGTTCCAGGGCGCGGCGTTGTTTGACAGCCTGCCGGTCTGGCAGAACGTCGCCTTCGGCCTGTTGCAGGGCCAGCGCATGCCGCGCCGTCAGGCCAAGGAGATCGCCATCACCACCCTGGCCGAGGTCGGGCTTGGCGCCGATGTCGCCGATCTCAGCCCGTCTGAGCTATCGGGCGGCATGCAAAAGCGCGTCGGGCTGGCGCGGGCGATCGCCACCAATCCCGAGATCATCTTTTTCGACGAACCGACCACCGGCCTTGATCCGATCATGGCCGATGTCATCAACGACCTGATCCGCACCAGCGTCCGCCACCTGGGCGCCACCGCCTTGACGATCACCCACGACATGGCCAGCGCCAGCAAGATCGCCGACCGCATCGCCATGCTCTATCAGGGAAAGCTGATCTGGGTCGGCCCGGCGAGCGAGGTCTATGACTCGGGCAATCCGTACGTCGACCAGTTCGTACATGGCCGGGCCGAGGGCCCGATCCGCGCCGGACTGCGCGATTAGGCGCGCCGCCGCCGTTCCCTTTGACCGCCCTCCCCCGCGAGGAAATCCCATGGCGAAAAACGCCCCCCGCTTCGTCTGTCAGGCTTGCGGCGCGGTCTATCCGCGTTGGATGGGCCGCTGCGAGGCCTGCGGTGAATGGAACTCGATCGCCGAGGAGGCCCCGGCCGAGGCCCTGCCCAAGGGTCAGACCGGCGGCCGCGGCGGCCAGCGGCTCTCCTTCGTCAGCCTGGAAGGGGTGGGCGCGCCGCCCCCCCGGCTGCTGACCGGCATCCCCGAGCTTGACCGGGTGGCCGGCGGCGGTCTGGTCGCCGGCTCGGCCCTGCTGATCGGCGGCGATCCGGGCATCGGCAAATCAACCCTGTTGTTGCAGGCGGTGGCCGGTCTGGCGCGCGGCGGGGCGCGCTCGGTTTATATCTCGGGCGAAGAGGCGATCGATCAGGTCCGGCTGCGCGCCCTGCGCCTGGGCTTGGAAAAGGCCCCGGTTGATCTGGCGGCGGCGACCAGCGTGCGCGACATCGTCGCCACCCTTGATAGCGGCGAGCCCCCCGATGTCGTGGTCATCGATTCGATCCAGACCATGTATCTCGATACCCTCGACTCGGCGCCGGGCACGGTCGCCCAGGTCCGCGCCGGGTCCCATGAATTGATCCGTCTGGCCAAGCGCCGGGGCTTCGTGCTGTTTCTCGTTGGTCATGTCACCAAGGAAGGCCAGATGGCCGGTCCCCGGGTGATGGAGCATATGGTCGACGCCGTCATCTATTTCGAAGGCGAGCGCGGCCATCCCTTCCGCATTTTGCGCGCGGTGAAGAACCGCTTCGGCGCCACCGACGAGATCGGCGTTTTCGAGATGTCCGACGCCGGATTGTCGGAGGTTCCCAATCCCTCGGCGCTGTTCCTGGCCGAGCGGCGGGGCAATGTGACGGGGTCTTGCGTGTTCGCCGGCATGGAGGGCACGCGGCCGATGCTGGTCGAGATCCAGGCCCTGGTCGGCCCCTCGGCCCCCGGATCGGCGCGGCGCGCCGTCGTCGGCTGGGATGGCGGCCGTCTGGCGATGGTGATGGCCGTGCTTGAAACCCGCTGTGGTCTTGCGCTGGGCGGCAATGACGTTTATTTGAACGTTGCCGGCGGCCTGCGCATCGGCGAGCCGGCCGCCGATCTGGCGGTGGCGGCGGCGCTGGTTTCGTCGTTCTCCGGGGTTCCCGTGCCGCCCGATATGGTGGTTTTCGGCGAGATCGGGCTTTCGGGGGAGATCAGGGCGGTGGCCCATGGCGATACGCGGCTCAAGGAAGCCGCCAAACTCGGTTTCGATCAGGCCTTGATGCCGGCCCGGCCGCGCGATAGCGGCAAACGGGGCGGCCCTGGCGTGAAGGAAGGATTACGAATGCGCGAAATCGGCCATTTGCAGGATCTGGTGGCGCTGCTGGCGCCCCCGGAAAATGCCGGCCAGGGGCAGCGGTGATGAGCGGTTGGCCGATCAATCCGTTGGACATCCTCGTCCTTGCCGTTCTGCTGATTTCCGCCGCCCTCGCCTTCTTCCGTGGCTTCGTCCACGAGACCCTGGCGGTGGGCGCCTGGGCCGGGGCGATCGTGTCGGCGGTTTATGGCATGCCGCTGGTCTCGCCGTTGTTTCTTGATCTGATGCCGCGCTTCCCCTGGGCGGCCGACATCGCCGCCGCCGCCACTATTTTCCTGGTGATGCTGCTTGGGCTGTCGATCCTGACCACCATGGTGGCCAAGCAGGTGCAAAAAAGCGCGCTCAACACCCTGGACCGCTCCTTGGGCTTCCTGTTTGGGCTGCTGCGCGGCGGCGTGCTGCTGATCGCCGGCTATGTGGCGGTGTCCTGGCTGCTGCCCGTCGACCGCCAGCCCGATTGGATGCGCACGGCGCGCAGCATGCCGATGATCGAGAACGGGGCGAGTTCGGCCCTGGCGCTGCTGCCGGCCAATCTTCAGGCCCGCGAGCGCGCCTTGCGCAGCGATACCGCCACCGTCAAACAAGACGCCGAAACCCTGCTCGACACCGGCCGCAGCGTCCGGGACGCCCAGCGCAGTTTCGACCGGCTGAACAGTCCGCGGCCCGAGGCGCCGCGCGCTCCCACCGACTCGCCAACCGGCTATGATTCGGGCGAGCGGCAGGAAATGAACCGCCTCTTCGAGAGCACCCAGTAACCCTCGCGCGACGGCTCCCCTTCGCGGGACCTAGGAAACACGGCCATGGCCCCCACGGACATCGATTTCTCCACCGATCCGTTCGATGACGACAAGCTGCGCGAGGAATGCGGCGTGTTCGGCGTCTTCGCCGATCCCAATGCCGCCTCCCATACCGCGCTTGGCCTGCACGCCTTGCAGCATCGCGGCCAAGAGGCGGCGGGGATCGTCACCTTCGATGGCACCCAGTTCCATTCGGTCAAGGGTCCCGGCCATGTGTCGGAGAACTTCAAATCCGAGACGGTGATCTCCCAGCTCGTCGGATCCTCGGCCATCGGCCATGTCCGCTATTCGACCACCGGCGGCGCGGTGATGCGCAATATCCAGCCGCTGTTCGCCGAATTCGCCTTCGGCGGCCTCGCCATCGCCCATAACGGCAATCTGACCAACGCCATGACCTTGCGCGAACGGCTGGTCCAGCGCGGCTGCCTGTTCCAATCGACCAGCGACACCGAGGTCATCGTCCATCTGATCGCCATTTCGATCTGCTCGTCGGTGGAAGACCGCATCATCGACGCCCTGCGTCAGGTTCAGGGCGCCTATTCGATCGTCGCCCTGACCAACAACGCCCTGATCGGCGTGCGCGACCCGATGGGCATCCGGCCGCTGGTTCTCGGCCAGCTCGATGGCGCCTATATCTTCGCCTCCGAAACCTGCGCGCTTGATATCATCGGCGCCGATTACATCCGCGATGTCGAACCGGGCGAGCTGATCATCATCACCGGCAAGGAAGTGCGCTCGCTGCGCCCCTTCCCGCAGACCCCCTCGCATTTCTGCGTTTTCGAATACATCTACTTCGCCCGCCCCGACAGCATCGTCGAGGAGCGCAGCGTCTACGAGGTGCGCAAGGCCATCGGCCGCGAACTGGCCCGCGAAAGCGCCGTCGAGGCCGATGTGGTGGTGCCGGTGCCCGATTCCGGCGTGCCCAGCGCGCTCGGCTATGCCGCCGAGGCCGGATTGCCCTTTGAATACGGCATCATCCGCAATCACTATGTCGGCCGCACCTTCATCCAGCCCACCGACAAGACCCGCAACCTCGGGGTCAAGCGCAAGCACAACCCCAACCGCAGCCAGCTTGAAGGCAAGCGGGTCATCCTGGTCGATGACAGCATCGTGCGCGGCACCACCTCGACCAAGATCGTCGAAATGGTCCGTCAGGCCGGGGCGCGCGAGGTGCATATGCGCATCTCCAGCCCGCCGACCGCCTATCCCTGCTTCTACGGCATCGACACCCCCGAGCGCGAGAAGCTGCTGGCGGCCAATTATTCGGTCGAGGACATGGCCAAGCTGCTTGGCGTCGACAGTCTGGCCTTCGTCTCGCTCGACGGGCTGTATCGGGCGGCCGGGGTGGAGTCGCGCAATGCCGAGCGCCCGCAGTTCTGCGATGCCTGCTTCTCGGGCCATTATCCGGTGCCCAATCAGGACCGGGCGCAGAAAAGCCATCCTTTGCAGCTGGCGCTGCTCAACGATTAGAGCAAATCCCGAGCATCGGGTTTCCCGTAGGCCGCGGCAAGTCCCCCCGGGCTTGCCCGGCCGCGTTGCGAGATGTCATGGACCGGGCCCCCCAGCGGGCCCATAAGCCGCTCCTGCGAGTCCCTTCTTTACCGCCCCATCCGAGGAGATCCCCATGTCCGGCCGACTTCAAGACCGTCACTGCTTCATCACCGGCGCCTCGCGCGGGATCGGCAAGGCGGTGGCCAAGCTTTTCGCGGCGGAAGGCGCCCATGTCATCGCCCTGGCCCGCACCCAGGGCGGGCTTGAGGAACTCGACGACGAGATCCGCAGCGCCGGCGGCACCCCGCCGACCCTGATCACCGAGGATCTGACCAATTTCGACGCCATCGACCAGATCGGCGCCGCCCTGTTCGAGCGCTTCGGCAAGATCGACGTGCTGGTGGCCAATGGCGGCATCCTGGGCAGCCTGACCCCGGTCAGCCACATCAAGCCCAAGGAATGGGACGAGGTGATCGCCACCAATCTGACGGCGAGCTACCGGCTGATCCGCTCGTTCGAACCGCTGCTCCGCCAGTCCGACGCCGGCCGGGCGATCTTCGTCACCTCGGGCGCCGCCGATGGCGCGCGGCCTTACTGGGCGACCTATGGCATCAGCAAGGGCGCCCTTGAGGTGATGGTCAAAACCTGGTCCCAGGAAATCCTCAAGACCAAGATCAAGGCCAATCTGCTCAACCCCGGACGCACGCGCACGCCGATGCGGGCCAAGGCCTTCCCCGGCGAAGACCCGGCCACCCTGCCCACCCCCGAAGACATCGCCAAGGCCTTCCTCCCCCTCGCCCTGCCCGACTGCACCCGCCACGGCGAAGTGGTCAACGCCCAGGAATAAGGTTTGCGGGGCGGCGCGGTCTTTTGCCAACCATCACAGAAGAGCGATGCGGTAGCGATCCAGAACCGGCGCGATTTCCGGGCAGGCCGACAGCGGACGCCGCGGCCCTGCGCTCAGCTTGGGAATCGCCCGATCATAGACCGCTATAACGTCGTCCCCATTCAGCCGGGATGGGTAGCACAGACCATCCGGTTGCAAGGGATGATCGTATAGGACGCGACTGAGGCGCTGACCAAGCCGATGGGATCGCGCCCGCACGGCATCGGTTGGAACTCCCATCACGATCGGATTTCCTCCCCGAAGGTCAACCAGTGTAAGGGGAGCCGCCACCAAGACCGGGACATGCACAAAGGCCTCAAGCTCGGCAGCGGACACGAGCAGAAGGCCGGGGTTCAGGTTCTTTCTGTCGCGGACAAGCGTCTCAAGGACGGCACTCTCAAAACTCCCCCCGGCATAATAAACACCAAAGCGCGTTTGCACGGTCTTCCGGGGGTCGGAGAATCGACTGGGCGCGGTTCCAAAGCCCAATGGATCGGGATAAAGGCCCTGAAACACATGGTGCCAGACACGCCCGACGGCGAAGGTCGTGGTCACCAGGGGGGCCGAGGACAGGGGATGAGGGGAACTGGTCACGGGATCAGGAGAAGCCGCCCGTGGCGACGGTCTTGGCGGTCTCCAGCACGGCCTCGACCCGCCCGCCCGTCAGGGCATCCAGAGCGCGCTCCCCACCCAGGTCGCAATGGGATTGCAGCAAGAACCGATACACCGCCCAAGGGTCACGCCCCAAAATGCCGAAGAGGGTGGGCAGGGCGGGCAGAAGGTGGCCGTTTTCAAGAATTTGCCACCCCGGATAGCGGAGGCCGCGTTTGGCGAAATCGAGCCCCAGCACCTCGTGGCGCTTGCGCTTCAAGCGAATCCCCTCGCCCGACATACCCAAACGCGCCGCCATCTCGGCGGTGGTCAACAAGGCCGGGTCGGCCAGAAGGGTCCGCTTAAGAACCTCCCCCCGCGCCCTGGCCTCATGCAAGGCGCGCGTCAAAGCCTGCCCGGGGGCCTCGTTTACTGGATCGTCGGCCAGGAGGGTCGCCTGGATTGACGCGGCGCCCCCTTCGGCAATGCGTCGCGCGTCCCCGTGGCTCAACCAGACCCTGGCAAGCCGCATCCCCGTGACACCCTCCGCCTCGAGAAGCTTCGCCACCCGTTCCATATCCCCCGGGCTCAAGGCGTGCGGGGCGACCAGCACCGTCCCCTCAACTTCCGCCCCGTCTTCGCCGCGCGCAAAGGAAGGGGAGGCTTGCCCCGATCGTTTCCCGGCCGTCCGCTCCATGGCGATCTCCCTTACTTCTGACAACTTAGCCCATTTCGCCAAGTTCGCCAAGGATCGCCGCGCCTTTTCCTGTCCGGGCCCCTTCACCCATGCTGGAGGCATGGCCTGGGGCTGCCCCCCGCCCCCTTATCCCACAAGGGCCCAGAACGCCGTCTTGCGGCCGTGCTCCCGGCGCAGTCTGGCGACATAGGCCTCATGGGGTTCGACGGCGCCGTCCTTGGGGATCGAGGCCGCGAGGCTCGCACAGTCGCACAGGTGGCGGGCCGCATGTTTGTAGCGGGTGGCGCGGCCTTTGGTGAGCGACTCGTCGATCAGGGCCCGCAGGATCAAGGTCGAGGCCAGGGGAAATTTGGCCGCGAGCGCGTCGGCGGCATGGGGCAGAAAGTCGTATTGGTTGCCATCCAGATCCTCGGAGCGGGCGACAACCAGGGAGGCCGCACGGGTCAAAGCTGGCCAAGCCACCAGGAAGGCCAGCGCCCGGATCATCGACGGTGCTGCCTGGACATGATCAAGGGCCCTTTCCTCGACCTCCACGTCCTCGAAATCGGGAAGCCGCTTCAGGTAGTCGCGCAGATGAGGCGCCGACAAGGAGCGCTGGAAGCACTCCCAGCGCACGGCCTGGGCCTCATCGGTTCGCCCCAAGTCCTCCAGCACGGCGATCTGCGCATCCTCCCAAGAAAAGTCGGGCCAGTCCCGGGACGCGGGCGCGGGGCGGGCCACCTCCAGCCTCTGAAGGGCTTCCTCGGCGCGGCCGGCCGCCAGCAAACGCGACGCGATGTCGGCGGCGATCCCGGGAACCTTGCGGGTCTCCTCGTCGAACTGGGCGATGAAGGCGTCGGCATCGCCCAGGACATCGGCGATTTCCTGCAGGGCGTATCGCGCGATCCTCACGCGTCTGCTTTCGACGACATCGACGGCATGGGTCGACGCCAACGAGGACCTGCCGATGTCCCCGCGTTTCTTCTGAGCGGGGCGGTCGATCGGTCGCTGGGACAACGCCACCATAAGCCGCTTCAAGCGCTCCAGGCCGGAGGCCTCCAGAACGGGGGCCAGGGTGCGGATCAGCCCGTCAAACTGCCCATAATCATCGCTGACCAAAGCCCCATAGACCCGGTCCGCCAGGGCAAGCGGGTTGGGCCGGGCGCGGGCGGCAAGGGGTCCAAGATCGCCGCCGGCCTCGTCAAAAACCGAGCCGATCATCCCGTTGCTCTCGCCGCACCGCTCATAGACCGAGGGCGCCAGATCCAGGAGCAGCCACAGAAGATCGAGCGCCTCCTTGGGATCGGCCACAGCCACGGTTTCGACGATCGCCCGACGCTGGGTCTCGAGATCGGCCGCAAGGGCGCGAACCCCCTGCCAATCGACGAAGGATCGGGACCGGGCCAGGGTCGCCAGTCGCTTGCGAACCTCGCGAGCCACCTCCTTCGGACTTGTCTCCCCCGCCAGTTCAAGCCGCAGACGGCGCCGGGCGACCGCATTGCCCTTGGTGATGTCTATCATCAAGGCGGCCAGACGCGGCGCGCCGAGGGCTTCAAGATTCTGAGCGTTGACGGTCCTCTTCGAGGCCATGAGAAGGCATCCCCCAAGTATCCTTGTCGTCATAAGATAACCGGACCAGGATAACGGAGCCAAGGTAACCGGGCCGGGGGATCGACCGGCCCAAGCCTCCCGCCGGCTTTTTCTTGCCCCCCGGAGAGGGGACGGCTAAACGAGGGGCATGACCCAGCTATCATCCTCGCCGCCCGCCAGCGCCCTGCTGGCTTTGACCGCCCGTTTGCGCCGCCATATCGCGTGGTGTCGGCGTCGGCCGCTGCTGGCGCCGTTCCTCTATCTTTGCGGGCTTTGTCCGCTGGCGATGCTGGTCCTCGACAAGCCGCTGGCCCTGGCGATCAAGCGCGGCGTCGATCCCGATCTGTTCGGCTTTTTCCAGACCATCACCCCGCTCGGCCTGTCGGGCGGATGGTTCGCCCTGTCGGGGATCGCCACGCTCGGCTGCCTGATCTTATGGAAGCGGGCGCTGGGCATTCCGGCCCGCGAGCGGTTCCTGGCCCTGGCTTGGTCCTGGGGGTTCTTCCTGGCCGCCCAGGCGTCTTCGGGGCTGTTCGTCATGGTCGTCAAACGCGTGATCGGCCGCCTGCGTCCGCGCCTGCTGTTCAACGACGGTCTTTACGGCTTCAAGCCGCTCAGCTTCGCCTCGGGGGCCGAATCCTTCCCCTCGGGGCATTCGCAAACCGTCTGGGCGGCGATGACGGCGCTGATGGTGCTGTTTCCCCGCCATTGGCCGTGGTTTCTGGGCACGGCGGTGCTAGTGACGCTCAGCCGCGTCGTCATCACCGTCCATTATCTCAGCGATACCCTGATGGGCGCCTATATCGGCCTCTTCGCCGTCGTCGTTCTGCGTCCCTGGTTCGAGCGCGGCCGGCCCGGCGCCCTGCGCATCGGCAAACCCCTATAGGGGCAGGCTGTCGCCCGCCTCGTCGGCCAGGGCGGTCAGCAGGGCGAGAACGGCCGGAGAATCCCAATCAAGCATACCCTCGTGGCGGGCGGCCTCGCGGCCCAGGGCATCGATCACCAGCGTCGTGGGCAAGCCGCGCAAGCCCAGGGCCCGGCCGGTCTTCATCTGCGGATCGAGCAGGATCGGCAGATGGGTCAGGCCGGCGCGCTCGTAAAACGCCCGCACGGGGGCTTCGCCGCCCCGGTCCTGCGACAGGGTCAGCACGGCGATGGCGCCCCCCGCCGTCTGGGCGGCCAGAGACTCAAGGGCCGGCATTTCCTTGACGCAGGGGCCGCACCACGTCGCCCACAGGTTCAGCACCACCACCTTGCCCCGGTAGTCCGACAAATGAAGGGGGCGGCCGGCGCCGTCGCTGAACGCCAGATCGGGCAGGCTCGCCCGGGCGGCCGCCGGGTGGATGTCAAGGCCGCGGTCGGCGGCGACCGGCGCGGCGAAAGCCGGGGTGGCAACGGGCGACGGCGACGGCGCCAACGACGGGGGCACCGTCTGCGCCCTTGCATCGCCGGCCGAAATGGTCAAGATCACGGCGATGGCGGCGGCTGCCGCATGACCAATTCCCAGCCCCGGTCCCCGGGCGATTTTTCGGAAAAACGGCTTCAGCATCATGTCCTCCAGCACTCCGACGACCCCTTCCATCGAGCGGACCGCCAGCACCATCTGGGGTGGGCGCTTCGACAGCGGCCCCTCGGCGGTGATGGAGGCGATCAATGCCTCGATCGGCTTTGACAAACGGCTTTACCGTCAGGATATAGCGGGCTCGAAGGCCCATTGCACCATGCTGGTCGCCACCGGCATCCTGAGCAAAGCCGATGGCGAGGCGATCCTCGGCGGCCTCGATCGCATTCTGGCGGAAATCGAAGCCGGAGACTTCCCCTTCAGCGTCGCGCTGGAGGATATCCACATGAATATCGAAAGCCGCCTGAAGGACCTGATCGGCGAGGCCGCCGGCCGCCTGCACACCGCGCGCTCGCGCAATGATCAGGTGGCGACCGACTTCCGCCTGTGGGTGCGCGACGCCATCGACGGCGTCGAGGGCGCCCTTGCCCGCCTGCAAGACGTGCTGATCACCCGGGCCGAGGAACACGCCGATACGGTGATGCCCGGCTTCACCCATCTGCAGGCCGCCCAGCCGGTGACCTTCGGCCACCATCTGCTGGCCTATGTGGAAATGATCGGCCGCGACCGGGGCCGCTTCCACGATGCCCGCGTCCGCCTCAACGAAAGCCCGCTGGGCTCGGCCGCCCTGGCCGGCACCTCCTTCCCCATCGACCGGGCGATGACCGCCCAAATCCTCGGCTTCGACCGTCCCTGCGCCAATTCGCTCGATGGCGTATCGGACCGCGATTTCGCCCTGGAATTCCTGGCCGCCGCCAGCATCGCCAGCATCCATCTGTCGCGACTGGCCGAGGAACTGGTGATCTGGACCAGCGCCCAGTTCGGCTTCGTCCGCCTGCCCGACGCCTATTCGACGGGCAGTTCGATCATGCCGCAAAAGCGCAACCCCGACGCCGCCGAACTGGTGCGCGCCAAGGCCGGCCGGGTGATCGGCGATCTCGCCAGCCTGCTGATCGTCATGAAGGGGCTGCCGCTGGCCTATTCCAAGGACATGCAAGACGACAAGGAGCCGGTGTTCGAGGCCGCCGATACCCTGGAACTGTGCATCGCGGCGATGACCGGCATGATGGAAACCATCACCCCCAAGGTCGATCGCCTGCGCACCGCCGCCGGTCAGGGCTTCACCACCGCCACCGATCTCGCCGACTGGCTGGTCCGCGCCCTCGGCACCCCCTTCCGCCATGCCCACGAGGTCTCGGGCGCCCTGGTCAAGATGGCCGAGAAAAAGGGCGTGGGCCTGGAAGACCTCAGCCTCGCCGAGATGCGAACCATCGAACCGCGCCTGACCGACGAGGCGATCAAGGTTCTGTCGGTGGATTGGTCGGTGCGCAGCCGCACCAGCTTCGGCGGCACCGCGCCCGACAACGTCCGCGCCGCCTGCGCCGCGGCGCGCGCCCGCTACGCCGCCAAGGCGCCGCCGCGATGACCGGCCGCGCCCTGCTGGTGATCGCCGTCGGCGTTGTGCTGCTGGCGGGCTGCGGCAAGATCGCGCCCAACAAGCCCCATCCCGACGGCGTGGCCACCCGTTACCCTTACGAGCCGGCCGATCTGTACAACCCGACCTATCCGGCCTCGGCCGAGGAGCGGGACTTGGCCCGCGCCCAGCGCGCCCAACAGGCGCCGGCCCAGACCGAGGTGATCGTCCGTCAGCGCGTCGAGATCGCCCCCGGTCAGGTGCAGACCGCGCCCAGCGGCGCCGTTCTGCGCGCCACCGACGGCGCGGCGAGCCAGCCGACCGCCCCCGCCCCCGCCCCCGCCCGCGCGGCCTCTCCGGCGCGCGCCCCCGCCAGCACCGGCGTGGCCTACCCCGACGGCTATCAGCCCCTTTAGGGAAGACTCCGCAGAGATGGATTATTTCTCTTACCGCAACGGCCAACTCCACGCCGAGGATGTCGCCCTCGCCGCCATCGCCGAGGCCGTCGGCACGCCCTTCTATGTGTATTCGGCCGCCACGCTCGAACGCCATTTCCGGGTGTTCTCGGACGCCTTCGCCGGCCAGCCGATAACCCTGTGCTTCGCCACCAAGACCAATGGCAACAAGGCGGTGCTCGCCCTGCTTGCCGGCCTGGGCGCCGGCGCCGACGTGGTCAGCCAGGGCGAGATGGAACACGCCCTGGCGGCGGGCGTCCCGGCCGGGCGCATCGTCTTTTCCGGGGTCGCCAAAACCAAGGCCGAAATGGCCGCCGCGCTTGAGGCCGGCATCTTCCAGATCAACGTCGAATCCGAGCCCGAGCTCGAGGCGCTGTCCGAGGTCGCCCAGGCCCTGGGCAAGACCGCGCCGGTCGCCCTGCGCATCAATCCCGATGTCGCCGCCGCCACCCACGACAAGATCGCCACCGGGCGCAAGGAAAACAAATTCGGCATCGACTGGACCGTCGCCCCCGCCATCTTCGCCAAGGCCGCCGGCCTGCCCGGCATCGCCGTCAAGGGGGTCGCCGTCCATATCGGCTCGCAGATCCTCGATCTTGATCCCTTCCGCCGCGCTTTTGAGCGCCTGCGCGAGCTGGTGCTGGCCCTGCGCGCCGACGGCATCGCCCTCGAGCGTGTCGATCTTGGCGGCGGCTTGGGCATCCCCTATCACCGCGACGATCCGGCAAGCCCGCCGCCGGCCGAGTACGCCGCCCTCGCCCGCCGCATCTTCGGCGACCTGGGCGTGCATCTGGTGGCCGAACCCGGGCGGCTGATCGCCGGCAACGCCGGGATGCTGGTCTCCCGCGTCGTCTATCGCAAACAGGGCGAAACGCGGACCTTCCTGATCCTCGATGCCGGCTTCAACGACCTGATCCGTCCGGCGATGTATGACGCCTTCCACGATATCCTGCCAGTCACGGCCGCCGCCGAGAACGCCGTGCTGACCCCGGTCGATGTGGTCGGGCCGATCTGCGAATCGGGCGATATCTTCGCCCGCCAGCGCCCGCTGCCGCCGATCGCCGCGGGGGATCTGGTGGCCTTCGCCACCGCCGGCGCCTATGGCGCCTCGATGTCGTCCACCTACAACGGCCGGCCGCTGGTGCCCGAGGTGATGGTGTCGGGGGATCGCTTCGCCGTAGTCCGCCGCCGCCCCAGCGTCGCCGAAATGACCGCTTTGGAATCGGTGCCGCCGTGGCTGGCCAAGCAAGCATAGTTTTGCCATGGAAATAACACGGCTTCGACCCAGTGCCGCCCTTGAGTCCGGCCTATGGTTGTGGTGATCTTGCGCGTGGTCGCGGAACCGGCAGCGGGGCGCCTTGTGGCGCGTCCAACCATCCTGCCGGTCGGACGGCGCAGAAACGCTTAAGACAAGGAACAGCTCGAATGATGTCACCCCGCGCGCGCCGTCTGGCCCTGGCCGGCGTTCTTGCCCTCCCATTGTTTGCCGGTCCCGCCCTGGCGGCGGACCCGGACCCGGTGGTGGCCGTGGTCAATGGCGCGGACGTTCATCTGTCCGCCGTGCAGGAGCGTTTCGCCGAGCTTCAGGCGAGCCAGCCCCAGTTGGGTGGCCTGCCTTTGGCGATGGTCTATGAGCAGCTTCTGAATTCGGTTGTCGAAGCCGAGCTGGTGACCGAAGCCGGGCGCAAGGCCGGCCTGGCCAACGACCCCGAGGTCAAGCATCGCCTCGACCGCCTGCTCGATCGGCTGATCGCCGGGGCCTATATGCAGAAGGTCGTCGATGAAGACGTGACCGACGCCGCCGTCAAGGCCCGCTATAACGAAATGAAGGCCGAGTTCAAGCCCGAGAAGGAAGTCCACGCCCGCCACATCCTGCTTGAAACCGAGGATGCGGCCAAGGACGCCATCAAGAAGATCGAAGGTGGCGCGGATTTCACCAAGCTGGCCAGCGAACTGTCGACCGGCCCCTCGGCCCAGACCGGCGGCGATCTTGGCTTCTTCACCAAGGACCGCATGGTCGCCCCCTTCGCCGAAGCCGCCTTCGCCATGAAGGTCGGCGAGGTCTCCAAGGCCCCGACCAAGACCGAATTCGGCTGGCATGTGATCAAGATCGAGGAAGTGCGCGACACCACCTTCCCGCCGGTCGAGGAAATGGAAAGCCACATCCGCGACGAACTGGCCAATGCCGCCGTCGAGAAGAATGTCGCCGGTCTTAAGGAAAGCGCCAAGGTGAAGCTGTTCGCCGCCGACGGCAAGACCACCCTGGAAGAGGCCAAGGCCGCCGCCGAGAAGCAGCGCGCCGAACAGGAAAAGGCCGGAGCCAAGGACGCCGCCCCGGCGGCCAAGCCCTGATCGGCCGCCGGGGGCGCCTTTGGCGCTTCCCGCCCGCCTGACATCCCGGGGGGTGCCGCAAGGCGCCCCCCGCTTTGTTTTCCCCCGCCCCGTCCCGGCGCGGCGTGACGCGGACCGCTTTGGGATCCCCGCCCGGGGAGGGCGTCGTCGTCGCAATCTGTTCCAGATCGCCGGGGATTTGCTCTATGATCGTCACCCCTTCCCTGCCCTGATCGTTTTTCGTGGAGCTTCGCTTCGTCCATGACCCACGCCGTTTCGCCCCTCGCCCCCGCCGCCTTCCCGGCCCTGCCGGCCATCGCCGGGGTTGATCTCGCCACCCATAACACCGGCCTGCGCTATCAGGGCCGCCCCGACCTGCTGGTCGTGCGGCTGGCCGCGGGCAGCACCGGGGCTGGCGTTTTCACCCGCTCCAAGACCCGCTCGGCCCCCGTTGACTGGTGCCGCCGGGCCTTGGCCGCCGGCGGCGGCGCGGCCCGGGGGCTGGTGGTCAATTCCGGCAACGCCAATGCCTTCACCGGCAGTCGCGGCATCGCCAGCGTCGAACGCACCATCGCCAGCGCCGCCATGGCTTTGAGCTGCCCGCCCGAGGAGGTGTTCATCGCCTCGACCGGTACCATCGGCGTGCCCCTGGACGACGCCAAGATCACCACCTTGATCGATGCCATCGCCCCCAGCCTGGGCACGGCCAGTTGGTTCGACGCGGCGACGGCGATCAGCACCACCGACACCTACCCCAAGGGCGCCACCCGCACCGCCACCATCGACGGCGTGAGCGTGACCCTGAGCGGCATCGCCAAGGGATCGGGGATGATCGCCCCGGATATGGCGACCATGCTGGCCTATGTCTTCACCGACGCCGCCCTGCCCGCCGGCGTGCTGCAAGACCTGCTGACCCAGGGCGTGGAGCGGTCGTTCAACGCCATCACCGTCGACGGCGACACCTCGACCTCCGACAGCCTGATGCTGTTCGCCACCGGCAAGGCCGGCAACGCCCCGGTGCAAACGGCGCTCGACCGCCGGCTGAGCGGCTTCCGCAAGGCCCTGTTCGCCCTGCTGACCGATCTCGCCCATCAGGTGGTTCGCGATGGCGAGGGGGCGACCAAATTCGTCACCGTCACCGTCACCGGCGCCAAATCGCCGCGCGCGGCCAAGCGCATCGGCTTGGCCATCGCCAATTCGCCGCTGGTCAAAACGGCGATCGCCGGCGAGGACGCCAATTGGGGCCGCATCGTCATGGCGGTGGGCAAATCGGGCGAGGAGGCCGACCGCGACAGGCTGGAAATCCGCATCGGCGGCCATCTGATCGCCGCCGAGGGTCAGGCCGTGGCCGATTACGACGAAGGCCCGGTGGCCACCCATATGAAGGGAACCGATGTCGACATCGCCGTCGATCTCGGCCTTGGCCGGGGCAAGGCCACCGTCTGGACCTGCGATCTGACCCATGGCTACATCGATATCAATGCCGATTACCGCACCTGAGGGCCGGCCCGTGGTTGACGATGACGACGACGGCTGCCGACAGGCCGACCGGCGGGTCCCTTTGGGCCTGCCGATCCTGCTGGTCACCGCCGCCGCCCTGATCGACCCCGACGGCCGGGTGCTGCTCGCCCAACGCCCGCCGGGGAAATCCCTGGCCGGGCTGTGGGAGTTTCCCGGCGGCAAACTTGAACCGGGGGAAACCCCGGAAGCCGCCCTGGTGCGCGAACTGGCCGAGGAACTGGGGGTCGATACCCGGGCAAGCTGCCTGGCCCCCCTGGCCTTCGCCTCGCACAGCTATGACACCTTCCACCTGTTGATGCCGCTTTACGCCTGCCGAAGCTGGCGGGGCCGGGCGACGGCGCGCGAGGGCCAGACCCTGGCCTGGGTGCGCGCCGAACGCCTGCGCGAGTATCCCATGCCGCCGGCCGATCTGCCGTTGATCCCGATCCTTCAGGATTGGCTGTAAAGGACACCTTGCCCGTGAGCACCCCCGCCTCACCGCCGACCGCGGCCATCCTCGTCATCGGCAACGAGATCCTTTCGGGACGCACCCAGGATGCCAATTCCGGCTGGCTGGCCGCCCGGCTGGCCGAGATCGGCATTCCCGTGCGCGAGATCCGGGTGATCCCCGACAACGAAGCCGTCATCGTCGAAGCGGTGAACGCGCTGCGCGCCCAAGCCCGCTATGTCTTCACCACCGGCGGCATCGGCCCCACCCATGACGACATCACCAGCGCCAGCATCGCCGCCGCCTTCGGCGTTCGGTTGCTGCGCCACCCCGAGGCCGAACGCCGCCTGCGCGCCCATTACCAGGCGGTGGGCAGCGCCATCAACGCCGCGCGGCTGCGCATGGCCGAGATCCCCGAAGGCGCGACCCTGATCGACAATCCGGTCAGCGTCGCCCCGGGCTTCCGCCTGGACAATGTCCATGTGCTGGCCGGCGTGCCGTCGATCATGCGCGCCATGTGGGACAGCCTGCGCCCCGGGCTGATCGGCGGGCCGCCGGTGCGGTCGCTTTCGGTGACCGCCTTCGTGCGCGAGGGCGACATGGCGGCCGGACTTGGCGCCTTGCAAAACGCCCATCCCGGCGTTGATATCGGCAGCTATCCCTTCATGACCGATGGCCGGATCGGCGCCAGCATCGTCGTGCGCGGAACCGACGAGACCCTGGTGGCGTTGGTCGGCGATAAGGTCGCCGATCTCCTGCGCGCGCTTGGCGCCGACCCCGAGATCACCCCCGGCGCCTGACCCCCGGCGTCTCAAGGAGACCCGCCGATGCCCCTGCTTCCCCACAACCGGACGGCCCTTGGCTTTCTGCTGCGCCATCTCATCGCCGGTCTGACCGGGGGGTTGGTTTTCGGCGGGCTGATCCTGGCGCTGGATATCAGCGGCCTGCGCTCCATGCTGATGGCCTCGCAAGACGGGTTGCTTTACACCCTTTTGCTGTTCTTCGGCCTCAGCGTGACCTTCGGCGGCGTCGCCATGGGCGTGGGCGTGATGAGCCTGGGCGAAGACAAAAACTAGGCTTCCCCTTGCCCCCCCTTGCACCACCCCGGCCGACTGACTAGGCTGTGCGGTGCTCTGGTCCCATGGGGCCCCTTGCCGTCGCGGACGTGGCGGAACCGGTAGACGCAGCAGACTTAAAATCTGCTTCTCTTCGAGAGTGCGGGTTCGAGTCCCGCCGTCCGCACCAAATCCCCCTCAAGAAATCCCCCGAATGATCCGAGGGGCTTTGCCAGCCCGCTTATTTCCAGGGGGCTGGGGCGCCCTGATGGCTCCGTCCTCGACGGGGCGATCGAAGACGCCGCTCAGGGCGCTTCCAGAACTTTGGCGCGATGGGCCCGCACGATCAGGGTATCGATAAAATCCCGATCGGGTTCATCGGGCAATGTCGAGGTGGCGGCGGCGGTTTCAACGGCGGTCAGCAAGTGCTCAATCGTCGCCGCCACCGTCTCATAGGGCTGTTCGCCACGTTTGATGGCCAGGATGTCGGCCGCATTGGGCAAGGGAAAGGTGATCTTGCCGGTCCCCAACAGCTCCAAAGCCTGATGGCCGACGCGCACGGCATGGGAAAGCGCCTTCCAGTCGACGCCGTCGTTGCGCTCGGCCTGAAGGGCGCGCTGACCGTAGTCGTCCACCAACCGCCGCGCCGTCTCGCGGGCATTCCTGATCGAGGCGGTGAAGGGCATCTGCTTGCCGCAAACTTCCAGATGCCGCAAGGGTTTGTCCTCCGAGGAAGGCACCTCCACTAGGGCAGCGTGGTCCTGCGCCCCAACAAAGGCCCTAAGCTCGGCTTCGGCCTCGCCCAGTCTGGCCGCCGGACCATAGGTGGCCTCGGCCGTGGTCAAAACGGCAAGGGCTTGCCTAGCCGTCGCCACCCGGGAGCCTTTGATGCCGTATTTATTCGCCTGCCGGCGGCAATAGCGCACAACGATCGCCGACCGGCGCGTTACCAGACAAGGGGCATTGGCCTGGATCTCCCGCCACAGCGGACTGGGCGGCCGGGTCATCGCCGCATCGGGGGCGAACAGCATATCAAGGGCCACGGTCTGACCTTCGGCCAGCATGTCCAGATAGTGTTGCAGGCTGTAGGTGTCGCGATCGACATCCCCCGGGCGGTTCTTCTCGCCGGGGGCCTTCTCGACCTTCTCGGTGATCGTGCCACGCACGCGGTGCAGCAAGATATCGCGCGCCGCCGGTAAATAGACCGCCTTGTAGTCAAGATCGGATGAGGGGGTTTGCGTCCCATACAAATGCGAGCCAAAGCGCATGTCGACAATCAGATCCACCCTCTCCCCCCCATCGCCCGCCACGCGGCCCCAAGGTCGCGGCTCCGGCCGGGCGCCGTGTCGATCGCCAGCGGCTTTTTAGATAGCGGCAAAACAGACCCGGATCCGCAATTTTTCTTTTGCCTATAAAATCGGTCGGCTATTTTCACCCCCACATCCGCCGTCGCCCCGCCTTAAGGACATGCCCCATGCTTAAAGTCATCGCCCAGGATTTCATCAAACCGGAAGCTATTGACATCGTTCTGCCGCTCTATCGCGAGTTGGTCGAAAAGACCCGGCAAGAACCCCTGTGCCTCGCCTATGATCTGTTCGTCGATCAGAAGGATCCCGGTCACTTTGTTTTCATCGAAGAATGGCCCGATCGCGCCGCCCTCGACATCCATTGCGCCACCGAGCATTTCACCCGCTTGGTTCCCTTGATCAACGCCCATCAACGCCAGGACGGAACCGTCGTTCTGATGGATGCCGTCCCCGCCTGATCGCGGCGCCTTCCGCCGGCTTTCGCCCAGGAAGGGTCATGGCGATGACCCCGGCGACAACGCAGCCCAGGCCAAGCCAAGCCGTCGCGCTGAGATCCTCCCCCAGGACCACGACGCCGATGGCGACGCCGATCGGCACCCGCAGATAGGCTTGGGCGGTTGTTCCGATCGATCCGAGGGTCTGGATCAGGCGGAAATAAAGGGCGAAAGCCAGCGCCGTCGAAAAGACCGAAAGCGCCAGCAGCGCCAGCAGGGAGCGCCCGCTGGGGGCAAGGGTCCAGGGATGATCGACGACAAGGCTGAGCGGAACAAGGAGCGCCGCGCCGCAGATCAGCGAGCCGGCCGCCGGCATCATCGGGTCCAGACCCTTGAAGGTCTTGCCGAAGATCGCCGCGGCGGCGTAGCACAGCGTGGCGGCGACAATGGCCAGTTGGGCCCAAAGCTCCCGCCCCAGGCCGCCCAGCGCCTGAACGCCGACGATCAGGCCAATGCCGGCCAAACCGGCGATGACGCCCAAAAGCTTGCGCCCGCTCACCGCCTCGTGGCGGGTGATCAGCGCCGTCATCAGGAAGGCGAAAACCGGGGTGGTGGCGTTCAGGATCGCCGCCAATCCGGCGTCGGTCGTTTGTTCGGCCCAGGCGATCAAGGTGAAGGGGATGGCGCTGTTGAGGCAGGCTTGAACCAGAAACCGCGCCCAGGTCCCCCGGTCGTTTGGCAAACGCAGCCCGCGCCCGCCGATGATAGCCGCCAGAAGGGTCCCGGCGATCAGCGTGCGCAGGGCGATCAGGGTCAGCGGCGGGATGGTTTCAACGCCGATCTTGATGAAGGTGTAAGACGCCCCCCACAGGGTGGCGAGCATCAGAAGAAGGGCCAATTCCTTGGCCATTATGACTTTGCCGACCATCGTGGCCTTCTCTCCGCGCAAGAAGGGCTCGCGCCCCTCTCCTCTTTTTTACAAAGGCGTGTCGTTCGTTGAGCCTAAGGCTCGAACGGATTGGCCAGCCCAAGGCTGGCGGTTGGATCATGTGGGGCGCGGCCGCTGCCGTCATCGGGGGCTTGATGACGATCCTTTAGGCCATAATCGCGAAGAACCGCCGCGACCCGCAGGCGGTAATCGGCGAAAAGACCCTTGCGGCCGGCGGCCTGGGCTTGGCGATGGGCGGTAAGGCCGCGCCACGCCCTCACCGCCTCCTCGTCGCGAAAATACGACAGTGACAGAAGTTTTCCGGGATCGGACAGGCTTTGGAAGCGCTCGACCGAAAGGAAACCGTCGATCTTTCGCAGATCGTCTTTCAATTGGGCGGCGATCGACAAATAGCTGTCCATCGCCCCTTCGGCGGGCCAAACCTCGAAAATGACCGCGATCAAAACAGGGACCTCCTTTTCTTGAAGCCCCTGTCGTAAGCCATTGATGGTGTGAAATGCTTCGGCTAGAACCGAAGTATGAAGGAAGGACCCGATATCTCACAGGTCGCCACGCTGATCGGCGATCCGGCGCGCGCCAATATGCTGACGGCCTTGATGGCGGGCAAGGCGCTGACGGCCGGAGAACTGGCGGGCGAGGCGGGCATAACCCTGCCGACCGCCTCGGGGCATTTACGCAAGCTGGAAACGGGCGGCCTGATCCTTGCCCGCAAGCAGGGCCGGCACAAATACTTCACCCTGGCTGGCCCCGAGATCGCCCATCTTCTCGAGGTCCTCATGGGCTTCGCCTCGGCGCGGGGCCATTTGCGCACCCGCACGGGCCCACGCGATGGGGCGCTGCGCGGCGCGCGGGTATGCTACAACCATCTGGCCGGGGAAGCCGGCGTTCAGATGTTCGATGCCATGATGGCGCGGGAGTATCTGGGGCTTGCCGCCCAGGGGCTGACCGTGACCGACAGCGGCCGCCGCTTCGTGACTGATCTGGGGATCGACCTGGACGGCCTTCAGGCCAAGCGCCGTCCGCTGTGCCGGGAATGCCTGGATTGGAGCGAGCGGCGCTCCCACCTTGCCGGAAGCCTGGGCCGGGGATTGTTTGAGCTGATGCTCCGCGAGAACTGGCTTGAGAAAACGCCGGGCACGCGGATCGTCACCTTCCGCCCGAGCGGGCTGAAGCGCTTCACCGACCTGTTCGGCCCGCCCCCGCCCCTCTGACTTCGCGGAAAAGCGCCCGCCGGCCCCTCTCAAAGGGCCGGGGGGCCGATCGAACGCTCAATAGCCCACCGTCGCCGCATCCGGGTCGCGCGGGTCCGAGGCGCCATAGACGGCGCCGCTCGCGCCATCGCGCATGATCGATTGCGTCGACCCCATCGCCGGTTTTAGGGCGATCGTATGGCCCTTGGCCTGCAGGATGCGGATCGTATCCAGGCTGATCCCCTCCTCGATGCGCAGTTCATCGGGCAGCCACTGATGATGGGCCCGGGGGGCGGTCGAGGCCTCCGCCACGTTCATCTTGTGATCGATCATGTTCATGATCACCTGCAGCACGGTGGTGATGATCCGCGCCCCGCCGGGCGAGCCGGTGACAAGCCAGACCTTGCCATCCTTGAGCACGATCGTCGGCGTCATCGACGACAGCGGCCGCTTGCCCGCCTGAACCGCGTTGGCGTCGCCGCCGACCAGCCCGAAGGCGTTGGGCACACCGGGTTTGGCCGAGAAATCATCCATTTCGTTGTTCATCAAAACACCCGTCCCCTCGGCCACCAGACCCGAGCCATAGCTCAGGTTGAGGGTATAGGTGTTGGCAACCGCGCTCCCGTTCTTGTCGATGATGGAAAAATGCGTGGTCTGGTCCGATTCATAGGGCGTCAGATCGCCGGGCCCGATGGTGGCCGAGGGACGGGCGAAATCGGCGCTGATCGTCTCGCGCATGGCCGCCGCGTAATCCTTGCTCGTCAGCGCCGCCACCGGCACCGCCGTGAAATCCGGATCGCCCAGATAATGCGCGCGGTCGGCGTAAGCCAGCTTCATGGTTTCGGCCATCAGATGAAGGGTCTGTCCCGTGTTCTGGCCAAGGGCGCCGATCGGATAGCCCTCTAGCGCATTGAGGATCTGGACCAGATGCACGCCCCCCGAGGAGGGCGGCGGCATGGAGACGATCTCATAGCCGCGATAGCCGCCGCGCACCGGCTCGCGCATCACGACCGTGTAATCGGCCATATCCTGGGGGGTGATAAGCCCACCCGCCGCCTGTACGGCGGCCGAGATTTTTTCGGCGACCGCGCCCTTGTAAAAGCCGTCGGGGCCTTCGGCGGCGATCGTCTTCAGCGTTGCCGCCAGATCGGCCTGCACCAGCCTATCGCCGGGGCGATAATCGGCCCCGCCCTCTTTCAAAAAGATGCGGGCGGACGACGGAAACGCCTCAAGCTGCTTGCGGGCGTCCTTCAGGCTGTCGGCCAGCTTGGGCGTGACGACGATGCCGCCTTCGGCCAAACGGATGGCCGGGGCGATGACCTCGGCCCAGTCCATCGAGCCGAAAGCATCGAGCGCCGCCTTCATCCCGGCGACCGTGCCCGGGACGCCCGAGGCCGCGCCGCTGTAGAGCGACTTTCCGCTGTCGGCATTCCCCTGGGCATCAAGGAACATGTCGCGGCTGGCGCCGGCGGGGGCCTTTTCGCGATAGTCGATGGCGACGGTTTTGCCGGTTGGGCCGTCATGGACGATCATGAAGCCGCCGCCGCCGATATTGCCGGCCTGGGGCAGCGTCACCGCCAGGGCGAAGGCGACGGCGACGCCGGCGTCAACGGCGTTGCCGCCCTTGGCCAGAATGTCGCGGCCGATTTCAGCGGCCAGCCGTTCTTGGGCGGCGACCATGCCATGCTCGGCCCACACCGGATGGATGCGGTCCATCGGGTCGAAGATGGCTTTTTCCTGGGCCATGCTCGGCAAGGTCAGCGCCGCGAAGGCCAGACCCGTGGTGACGACGACCTTCAACACCCCCATTCCAACCCCCTGCCCGTCTTCGACCCAAACGCCAAGACCGCGACGCCCTTAAGCGCGCCTGCACTCTGCGAAAAGATCACAAGTTTCCCGCGAGTAAGAAGGGAGATGGTCAGGGCCGAAACACTTTACAAGGGAATGCTCTCCAGAAGGGAGCGTCCGCCGTAAAGCGCGCCGACAAAACGGGGTCTGACCCCTTTTCACTTTTTACTTTTTAAGACGGTGAAGCCGGCGACGGCGCGGGCCTCAAGGACGACGACGAGGGCGCCCCCGCCGTTTCCGCGCCCGCGAGCGCGGCGGACCGGGGATCACGTCATCGTCAGGATGATTTTACCTTGGATGCCGCCGGCGGCCGCGCGCTCATGGGCCCGCGACGCCTCGGCCAAGGGGTAGGAGCTATCCACGACCACCCGGACGCTTCCGTTATCAAGCAGAGGCGCGGCCTCGGCCAATTGCCTGCCGTTCGAGCGGACCTGGGTCGACGAGACCGTGATCCCCCTTTTCTCCGCCTCCTTGTGGGCGGTGAAGCCCAGCGGGTTGACCAGGAACAGCGCTCCCCCCCGCTTCAGGGGGCGGAGAAGGCGATCCATCTGCGGGCCGCCGACCGTATCGAGAACAAGGTCCACGTCATGGACAACCTCGTCGGCCGCCGCCCGGGTATAATCGATGAACCGATAGACGCCGAGGGCCCCCATCAAGGCCTCGTTCTTGCCCGACGCCACGGCAATGACGCGCGCCCCCTTCCCCTTCGCCAATTGAACCGACAAATGCCCGACGCCGCCGCCGGCGCCGTTGACGAGAACCGTTTTGCCTTCAAGCGGCACCGGCCGATGCCGGACTGATTGGAAGGGGTTCGGTTCATCATGGCCCAGATCGATCAGGAACTGCCACGCCGTGAGCAGCGACATGGGCGCCCCGGCCGCATGACAATGATCGATCCCCGCCGGTTTCAGCGCCAGATCCGATACCGGCACCTTGATGTATTGGGCATAGGCGTTGCTGCCGGTCATCACCTTTTCGGGGAAGCGCACCATCGCGTAAACCTCGTCGCCGACGCTGAAGTCCCCCCCGTCATCGCCGACCGCCTCGACGACACCCGACACGTCCGTACCCAAAATCAGCGGAAAGGCGGGATCGGGCCGCCACTCCGCGGGCAACGCCCGGTACCCGTCGCGCAAATACCAGTCGGGCGGATTGAGGCCGGCCGCATGGACACGGACCAGCACCTCGCCAGAAGCCGCGACAGGTCGGGGCGCGTCTTCGTAGCGCAACACCTCGGGGCCGCCGAACGCGTGCAAGCGAACGGCTTTCATCATCGCAGAGGACATGATTTTCTTCCCGGTTTCAGATGCGGCACCTAAGCGGGGCACCTCTGCGCATATGCGGAGCCGGGATCCGTTTGTCAAAAAAGAGAGGAAACAGATAGTAAATAGGGTCTGACCCCTTTTTACTATTTTGCTAAGCGCCGCGCACTTCTAGGCTTTCCAGGGGCACCCATCCCGTGGCGCCGTCGGATGCGCGTGTCGCCCAGAGCCAGCCGTTTAATGAGCGGTTGCCACGCAGTCTTTCTCCTTTGGCAACACTCAGTTCCCTATTGGTGAAATCCTCCAGCACCGTACCGCTGCCGTCCGCATGACGATCAAGGATTTGCCGGGGCACAAAGCCAGCTTCTTGCCCCGGGGCCGAACAGAGATACCAGTCTGGCCAGTCTTCGGGACCATCATAGCGCTCGCCAATCGAAACCCGATCCCCACTTCTCAAGGTCAGTGGTTTAGGAAATTCGCTGACATGGGACTGGATCACCACATAGGTCAGGTCAGTCATTTTTTCTCCGCAATTTTTCTTCGCAGCTTATCTCTATCAAGGCAGAAAACACCGGCAAAGAAGTCCCATTAGAAAGAAGTGATACCATCAAACTTTGGCGTTTTCCCTAGGAAAAATCCGTGCGCTTATTTTTACTTAGGCGTCCACTCCTGATTTTTTCTCTTTTAATACGCTCTTTTTTCCAACCCCTTTCCTGGCGCGGAGCTTGCCGTGCTTGCCGGCAAGCTCCACCAAGCGCCTGAAGGTAGGACATTCCATGTGCGAGGGGGCGCGGCACTCGGCGACGTGGCGCAGGGTATCGCGCAAAGCCGTCAGGTCGCGGATTTGTCGATCCAGCGCGTCGGCCTTTTCATGGAGCATGGCGCGCGGCAGGTCTGGCGCGCCGGTTTTGCCAAACATCGCGGAAATCTCGTCGAGCGAGAATCCGGCGGTTTTTCCCAGCGCGATCAGCTTCAACTGCACCAGCACCTCGGGGGCGAACTGCCGGCGCAGGCCATGGCGGGCGATCGAGGAAATCAGGCCGACCTCCTCGTAATAGCGAAGGGCCGAGGCGGGGAACCCCGTTTGCGCGGAGACCTCGCCGATATCGAGGACTTTCATGCTTGACCTCAAGTTGACTTGATTTCGTAGCCTGCCCCATCAAGACGTTTCCAGCAAGAGGGCGAGGATATGAAACCACCAGGATCATCGGTGCCGGTCGCGGCGAACCGGGGTGTTACGACGACGTTGGCGCTGTCGATGCTGCTGGCAGCTTTGGGCACCAGCATCGCCAATATCGCCCTGCCAAGGCTGGCCGAGGCCTTTTCGGCGCCGTTCCACCATGTCCAAGGGGTGGTCATCGCCTATCTCGGGACTTTGACCGTTTCGGTGCTGATCGTCGGGCGGCTGGGCGATCTCCATGGACTAAGGCGCATGCATCTTGTCGGCCTCGGGCTGTTCGCCGTCGCCTCGTTGCTCTGCGCCCTGGCGCCCACCCTTTGGCTTCTGATCGGCGCCAGAGCGCTCCAGGGCCTGGGCGCCGCCTTTCTGATGAGCTTGTCGATGGCGCTTATGCGCGAGACGACAAGCCCGGAGCGCATGGGGCGGGCCATGGGTCTGCTCGGCACGATGTCAGCCCTTGGAACGGCGCTTGGCCCTTCGCTCGGCGGGGCGCTGCTCTCGGCCAGCGGCTGGCGGGGGATTTTTCTGGTCCAATGCCCCTTGGCGGTCTTGGCCTTGATCCTCGCCTTCGTGTCGTTGCCGAGCCCGGCGGGCAAGGAGAGCGGCCCGCCGACGCGCGTCCGGGCGATGGTGAAAGTCGCCATGCTGCCCGCGCTTCTGATCAATCTTCTTGTCGCGGCGGTGATGATGACGACGCTGGTGGTCGGCCCCTTCTATCTTGGTCGGGGGCTCGGTTTGGCGGAAACGGCGGTCGGCCTGGTGATGGCGGTCGGTCCGGCGCTGGCCATCGTCAGCGGCCTGCCCTCCGGGCGGCTCGTCGACGCCTGGGGCGCGCGGCGGGTTGTCGGCATCGGGCTGGCCATGCTGGCCGCCGGGGCCTTCTTGTTGTCGGTCCTGCCCAACAGCCTTGGCGTTGGCGGTTATGTCCTGGCGATCCTCGTCCTGACGCCGGGCTACCAGCTTTTTCAGGCCGCGAACAACACCGCCACCCTGGCCGACAGTCCCAAGGAGGGGCGCGGCGTGGTCTCCGGGCTTTTGGGTTTGTCGCGCAATATCGGCTTGATCCTGGGCGCTTCGGTCATGGGCGCCCTCTTCGCCTTCGCCGTGGGCAGCGAAGACGTCGGCCGGGCCTCCGCCCTGGCGATCGCCAAGGGCATGCAACTGACCTTCCTGGTCGCCGCCGGCCTGATGGTCGGCGGGCTGTGGATCGCTTGGCTGACCGCCCGCCGTCATGGGGAAGCGCAGGGGCGGTGACCGGCCATCGTCCTTAACGCGGGAAGGTTGGTGGCCTCAAGGCTACCGCTCCGACCATACGGCCAGTTCATAGCCATCGGGATCGTGGAAGTGGAAGCGGCGGCCGCCGGGAAAGGCGAAGATCGGTTTGACGATCGGCGCGCCGGCGGCTTCAAGGCGGCTTTGGATGACGCTCAGATCGTCGGCATAGATGATTACCAGCGGCCCGCCGGGGCGAACGGCGCCGTCGGTGGTGAAGCCGCCCGTCAACCGGCCGTCGGTGAATTCGCAATAGCTTGGCCCGTAGTCGGTGAAGGTCCAGCCGAAAACCGCGCCATAGAACGCCTTGGTCCGCTCAAGCGCGCCAACGGTGAATTCGATATTATCGATCCGCCGATCCCGCCCCGTGGTGTCGTCCATCGTCCATCATCCCTTGCCTGGTCGAGAATCGGCGCGCCCGGGGGACGGATCAAGGTCCCTCCCTCGGGCGCCGGCGTTATTTCAGGTGGTCCACCCAGGCGGCGATGCGTTTGCCCGTCAACGAGGACTGGTTGTCCTCGTCAAGGGCCAAACCAACGAATTGGCCGTCGCGCTCGGCCAGCGAGTAGCTATAGTCATAGCCCTGGGTGGCGGTGAAGCCGACCACCGTCGCCCCCAGGGCGACCACCCGATCATAAAGGATCCCCATGGCATCGACAAAGCTGTCGGGATAGCCGATCTGATCGCCGGTGCCAAACAAGGCCACCCTTTTGCCAGTCAGCTTGGCCGAGTCCAGCACGCCAATCCTGCTCTCCCAATCGCATTGCAGATCGCCCAGGCCATAGGTCGGGGCGCCCAGGATCAGCAGATCACAGCCTTCCAGATCATCGGTGGTCGCCACCTTGATATCGACCACCTTGGCCTGCAACGGACTGGCGATGCGTTTGGCCACGCCCTGGGTGGTGCCGCCATCCGAACCGTAAATGACCGTAGTGCCCATTCGTCTCTCCCATTGATAAGTCCGCGCCCCGGCCGGACCAGCGGTCCACCCGGGCGTCGCGGAAAATCACGGTAGCGAGAATGAGAAGCGGGCGCAATTTGATTGGACCGGCCACCCCAGGCTTTGGTTTCCAAGGGTTCCCAAGGCGCTCAGTGCCCGGGGCCGCCCGGGCCGGGTCCCGGCTGGAAGCCCGGCGAGCGGCCTTGTCCGCCGCCCGGCCCCCTCCCCGGCCCGCCTTGGCCGCGGTCATCACGTCTTTGCGGCGAGGCTGGCCGCTCCGGGGGCGGTTGGGGGGCGGGCGCCGCCTGTGCCGGACCCCTTGGCCGCCATTGCTCCTGGCGCGCGTAAAACGGCTTCTCGCGGTAATGATCGGCCCAATAGACCGGGAAATCGAAGACGACGACCGGCGGTGGCGGTCCCTGGATCAGCGGAACCGGGATGCCCCGGGGTCTGGCCCGCAGATAGTTGCCCGAGACCCAGCCGCGGTTGGCCCCCCAGATGACATCACACCACGTATAACCGGCCAGACAGCCGATGATATCCAGGCCGACGGCGGCGGGAACCACCACCACGGCGGGGAAATCGGTTCCGGGACCGGCGCGCATGCGCACCGCCGAGGCCGACCAACCGGGGTCGGCCAGGGCGGGAGCGGCGGCGACCAGGGCGCTGCCCAGCAGCGCGGTAGCCAAAGTCAGCTTCATCTTCGTCTTCCTTGCCGGGCCTGGGGGTCCTTGACGCGCGCCGCCGCGCGGCGTGCTGGGCACCCCCCAAAGGCGGCTTCCCTTATAAGGGGGGAAACCGTCGGAAAGAAGACGATCGGGCGGCGAAAAACAGTGGCGGCGCGGACGGCGGCCCCTGGCGATCGCTTTGCCGCCCCGACAGGTCTCAAAGCGAGCAAGACCTGCGATCAATCCTCTCAAAGTGGCACTTTTCCCCCCACCCCCCTGACTGCGGGGAACGCGAAAGGGACCCCGCCGCGCACAAGGCGGATTTTTCGTGCGCGCAAGAGTGGTCGGGTAGACTTTCTGCTGTTACAAATCCGGGAGCCGCCGGTATCGGCAGCGGACTCGCGCCCGGGGATGGGGGCGGATCGTTTGACGACAGACTGCCCAGGACCTCTCGAGCCGTGGACGGACACATCGGTGAAGCGCGACGCCATCAACGAAAAAGTACTGAAGCTGCTCGCCCGTTTCGGCTCCATCGACATGCGGGCCCTGGTGGAGGAGGTCTCGCGGGTCGACGCCGGGGCGATCTTGCAATCGGGCGTGCTGGTCGACACCCAGGGCAAGGTCCAACTGGGACAGGTCGGCGTGATGGAGGCGCTGCTGGTGATGGCGCTCGGCGGCAAGCCCTCGATCACCATGCCGCGCTCGATCGAACCGGTGCGCGACGCGCTGATCTTGTTCCTCAAGCTCAATAACACCGATCGCTTCGGCTATCGCACCGACGACCGGCCCGAGCGCTGGGCCTTCCGCATTCTCGATCAGCTTTTCAGCGATTTCGCCCAGCGCAAGACCCTGTCGGTCAAGGACCGGCTGGTCTTGCTCCATGTCTCGGAGAACCCGCTGTGGCACGCCGCCTTCGCCTATGCCCTGCAGCTGTATCTTCAGGTGATGTCGCGGGGCAACGCCTTCATCCAGGCGACCGACAAGCCGGCGATGATCGCCACCGCCACCGCCTTCCGCACCGCCGTCGAGGTGCGCCGCGCCAAGATCCCCAAGCTCAAGTATGGCAATCCGCTGGCCGGCTTCAAAGAGATCACCGAATACGCCATCGGTCAGTATTTCGACGGCCAGGATCTGAACGACGCCATGAACCAAACCCTGGTGCAAACCCAGCTCGGCACCGGCGGCGAGGGCGGCCAGGAACGCTTCAAGGCGTTCCTTGATCAGAACCGCATCACCATGGAGATGTTTCCCACCACCGCCAGCCAGCTTTATTCCCAGGTCGGCTCGTCGATCCAGTTCAAGCACACGGAGGAGGAGGTTTCCAACGTGCTTTATCTGTTCGCCAAGCAGATCAACCAGCAAAAGCAGATCGAGGCGATGTTCGCCAATTTCGCCGAGGCGGCCTTTCCGGTGGCGGCGAAATGCAGCAAGCTGATGTCGTTCCAGGGGCTGCAGGTCAATGACGCCGCCAATCTGCTGGCGCGCTGGATGCGCGAATCGGGCGCCCTGGACGATATCCGCAGCGCCGATCCGCGAACCCGGGTTGAAGCGGTGCTGGAAACCATCGGTAAGGATGAACTGACCAATCTGATGGCCTTTCGCGGCGGTCGCACGACCACCGGCGATCTGACGCCCGCCGCCGTCAGCCAGTATGTGCAAGGCCATGTGCGCATGCTGACGCTGAACGCCGTTAATCAAAAGATGCAGCGGGTTCAAACGGCCTTGAGCAGCCAGATGGAGGCCGCCGAGGCTTTCGTCGCCCGCCCGGGGTCGGCGATCCTCAAGGATATGACCTTTGGCGTCGACGAGTTCTTCCGCACCTTGCGCTCGGTCTTTCGCGATATTTTCGAAGCCGCCGACAGCAATCGCCAGATGCAGACGCGCAGCCTCGACGAGTTCAAACGCAAATACGGGCCGCTGTCGACGATCAGCGTGCTGGTGCCGCGCGATCCGCAGATGGCGACCGGCGCCTGGATCACCCATGCCCGCAAGGAGATCGGTCAGGTTTCCAATTACGTTTTCGAAAAACGCATGCAGCGGAGCTGAGCCGGGGGACGGCCAGTCCTTGGGGCCTTGGGGCTTTGCGCCGATCGCCCCCCTGGCCCAATCCGTTCGCGCGCGCTATGGTCCGAAAGTACGGGTGGAATACGGAAGGACGCCCCGCCCATGACCATCGGACCGCTCGCCCTCGTCATCTCGCTGTCCCAGCAGATGTGCGTTTATCTGGTCGTGGCCTATCTGCTCAGCAAGACGCCGCTGTTCATCCCCTTGGTCCATGTGACCATCCGCCTGCCGCATAAGGCGGCCTGCTACGCCATTTTCTCGTTGTTTTGCATCATGGGCACCTATTTCGGCCTGCGCATCGATGATTCGATCGCCAATACCCGGGCGATCGGCGCGGTGCTCGGCGGAATGCTGGGCGGGCCCTCGGTCGGGCTGGCGGTCGGGCTGACCGGCGGCCTGCACCGTTATTCGATGGGCGGCTTCACGGCCTTGGCCTGCGCCATTTCGACAACGGCCGAAGGGCTGATCGGCGGCCTCGTCCACCGCTATCTGGTCAGTCGCGGCCAGACCGGCAAGCTGTTCCAGCCGCTGGTGGTCGGGCTGGTGACGCTGTTCGCCGAGGTCTGCCAGATGCTGATCATCATTCTGGTCGCCCGGCCGGCGGTCAACGCCGTGCATCTGGTGGAAACCATCGCCCTGCCGATGCTGGTGGCCAATTCGGTGGGGGCGGCGATGTTCATGACCATCCTGCTTGACCGCCGGACGATGTTTGAAACCCAATCGAGCGTGTTCTCGGCCAAGGCGCTGAAGATCGCCGCCCGCGCCGAAGGAGCGCTGCGTAGCGGCTTCAACCGCGAAAACTCCATGCGCGTCGCCCGCATCATCTATGAGGAGACCGGCGTCGGCGCCGTGGCGATCACCGATCGCGACAAGATCCTGGCCTTCATCGGCATCGGCGACGACCACCATAAGCCCGGCATGGCGGTTACCTCGCTGCAGACCCTGGAATCAATCCGCGAGAACCGGGTGATGTATGCCGATGGCAATGAGGTGGCCTATCAATGCTCGATCAGCCCGACCTGCCCCTTGGGCGCCGCCCTGGTCATCCCGCTGGTTGACGAGGGCGAGCAGGTGATCGGCACCATCAAGCTTTACGAGCCCAAAACCCGGCTGTTTTCGACGATCAATCGCACCTTGGGCGAGGGCGTGGCCCGGTTGCTGTCGACGCAGATCCTGGCCGGGCGCTATGAGCAGCAGCGCCAGTTGCTTGCCCAATCCGAAATCAAGCTGCTCCACGCCCAGGTCAATCCGCATTTCCTGTTCAACGCCCTCAACACGCTTTCGGCGGTGATCCGCCTTGATCCCGACCATGCCCGCCATCTGGTGCAAAGCCTGTCGACCTTCTTTCGCAAGAACCTCAAGCGGACCAGCGAACAGGTGACGCTCAACGACGAGGTCGAGCAGGTCAGCGCCTATCTGGAAATCGAACTGGCGCGCTTTGGCGATCGGCTGTCGGTGGATTTCAATGTGCCCGCCGATTTGGGAACCGCCACCTTGCCCACCTTTTCGCTTCAGCCGCTGGTCGAAAACGCCATCAAGCATGGCACCGCCCAATTGCTGGGCGATGGACGGATCGGCGTTTCGGCCGAGCGCCAGGGCGGCGATCTGGTGGTGCGGGTGGAAGACAACGCCGGGCTTTATGAACGGCGGCCCGGCGGCGACGGCCTGGGGATGAATTTGGTCGACCGGCGGATCCGGGCGCGCTATGGCCAGGGCTATGGTCTGAGCGTTGAGTGCGAGCGCGATGTGGTCACCCGCGTCATCTTGCGTGTGCCGTTTGACCCAAGCCCCGCCGGGGTCGCTAGCCCCGCTTTCGAAAAGGTCGGCCCGTGAAGATCCTGATCGTCGATGACGAACAGCTTGCCCGTGACGAATTGCGCTGCCTGCTGGACGGGGTTGGGGATCTGACCATCGTCGGCGAATGCGCCAATGCCATCGAGGCGATCGCCGCCATCAACCGGCTGTCTCCCGATGTGGTGTTTCTAGATATCCAGATGCCGCGGGTCAGCGGCCTGGAAATGCTGAGCATGCTTGATCCCGAGCGCATGCCGCGCATCGTTTTCCTGACCGCCTATGATGAATACGCCGTGCGCGCCTTCGAAGAGCACGCCTTTGATTACCTGCTCAAACCCACCGATGCCGCCCGCCTGGAGAAAACCCTCCAGCGCCTGCGCCGCGACCATACCCCCCAGGACCTCAAGCCGCTGGAGAAAACCCGGCCGCTGACCCATATCCCTTGCCTGGGCCATAACCGCATCACCTTGCTCAAGGTCGGTGATGTCGAGATGGTCACCTCCAAGCCCAGCGGCGTCTATGTCATCGGTCCCGACGGCGAGGAGCGCTTCACCGAGCTGACCCTGCGCACGCTCGAGGAGAAAACCAAGCTGGTGCGCTGTCACCGCCAGTATCTGGTCAATCCCGAGCGCATCAAGGATATCGCCTTCGCCGACAACGGTCTGGCCGAGATCGTGACGATCGCCGGGCAGACCGTGCCGGTCAGCCGCCGTTTCCTGGCGGCGCTGAAGGAGCATTTGGGGATCGGCTAAGCCCGTCCTTGGCGTCGCTTCCGGGGTTTAGGCCACGTCGGCGATCACCACTTCGGTTTCTTCCAGGGCCGTCAGGGTGATCTCGGCCTCGTCCCAGATCGCCACGCCGTCGCGGGCCCGGGCGGTGTGATCGCCGACGCGCAAGGCCCCGGTGGTCGGCACGATATAGAGCTTCCGGCCCTTGCTCGGCAGGGTCAGGGTCTGCCCCGGGGTCAGCACGCCGCCGAGGATCGCCGCGTCCTGATGGAGCGGCAGGGCCCCGGCGTGATCGGGCAGATCGCGGCCCGAGGCGAGAGCGATCACTTGGCCCGGTTCCTTGGGAAAGGCCCGGGCTTCCCAGCCCGGAGCGATGCCCGGCCGGGCGGTTTCGATCCAGATCTGGAACAGCAAGGTATCTTCGCTTTCGCGGTTGTATTCGGCATGGGTGATGCCGCTGCCCGCCCACATCACCTGAACATCGCCGGCCGCCGTGCGGCCCTTGTTGCCCAGGTTGTCCTCGTGGGTGATCGCGCCCTTGCGGACATAGGTGATGATTTCCATGTCGCGGTGGCTATGGGGCTCGAAGCCGGTGCCGGCGCGCACTTGATCGTCGTTCCACACCCGCAAGCTGCCCAGCCCCATGCGGGCGGGATCGTAATAACGCGAAAAGCTGAAATGATAGCGGGCGGTGAGCCAGTCGATATCCAGGGTGCCAAGGCTGGCGAAGGGGCGAAGCTCGATCATCGCAAGATCTCCTATAGCAAATCCCGAGCGCTCTGGAACAGAGTGCGACGACGATTTGCTTCAATATCAAGATATTAGAGCGGCATGCGGGAACAAAGGTTCACGCTTGCCGCTCTAACCCCGTCCGTGAGGGGCGGTGAAGTCGATATCGGGCCCAAGGGGAACGATACCGGTGGGGTTTATGGTGCGGTGGCTGGCGTAATAATGGGTCTTGATGTGGTCGAACCGCACCGTTTGGGCGATGCCGGGGACCTGATAGAGATCGCGCAGATAGGCAAACAGCACCGGCGAGTCGCTGATCCGGCGGAGCGCGCATTTGAAATGGCCGACATAGACGCAATCAAAACGGATCAGCGTCGTGAACAGCCGCCAATCGGCCTCGGTCGGCTGATCGCCGACCAGGAAGCGCCGCTCGCTCAAGATCGCCTCCACCCGGGCCAGGGCGGCGAACAGCGCGGTCACCGCCTCCTCATAGGCGGCCTGGGTGGTGGCGAAGCCGGCCTTATAGACGCCGTTGTTGATGGCGTCATAGACCCAGGCGTTGATCGCGTCGATCTCCTCGCGCTTGTCCTCGGGATAGAGCGAAGGGCCGCTGGCCAAGGCCCCAAAGGCGCTGTCGATCATCCGTAAGATCTCGGCCGATTCATTGTTGACGATGGTCGCCGTCTGGCTGTCCCACAGCACCGGCACGCTCACCCGGCCGCTGTAATCGGCCTTGGCCCGGGTATAGAGCTGATGAAGGAAGCGCGCGCCCTCCAGCGGATCGGCGCCTTCGGCCAGTTCCCAGCCGTTTTCCAGCATCAGGGGTTCGACCACCGTAACCGGCAGGGCGTCTTCAAGGCCTTTGAGCGCGCGGGCGATCAGCGTGCGGTGGGCCCAGGGGCAGGCATAGGACACGTAAAGCCGGTAGCGGCCGGCCTCGGCCGGAAAGCCCCGATCCCCCACCTTGTCGCGGAAGGCGCTTGGCTGGCGCTCGAACCGTCCGCCGCTGGCGGCGGTGTCGTACCAGTGGTCATGCCATTGGCCATCGATCAGCAAACCCATGTCGGAGCCTCCGAAAAAAGCGGGTGGGGGAGCCTGGACCAGACCAGGGTCAGCCCTTGAGCTTCTTGGCGACGCCGGCGAAATGGCGCCCCTGGAAGCGGGCGATGGTCCGTTCCTTGTCGCTGGGCTGGCGCGAGCCGTCGCCGCCGGCCAGGGTGGCGGCGCCGTAAGGACCGCCGGCCCGGGCTTCGCTGGTGTCGAACATCTCGGGCGTTCCATAGGGCACGCCAACCACCACCATGCCGTGGTGCAGGAAGTTGGTGTAGACCGACAGCAAGGTGGTCTCGGCCCCGCCGCCCGTCGCCGTCGAGGTGAAGGCGCCGCCGGCCTTGCCCACCAGCTTGCCCTTGGCCCACAGCCCCCCCGTCTGATCGAGGAAATTGCGCATCTGGCCGGCCATATTGCCAAAGCGCGTCGGCGTGCCGATCAGGATGCCGTCGTAATCGGCCAGTTCGTCGACGCTGGCGATGGGGGTGTCGAAATCGGTGCGGGCGTGGATCGTGCTCAGCAGCTCGGCGCTCATATGCTCGGGCACGCGCTTGAGGGCGACCTCAACCCCATCGACCTCGGCGACGCCAGCGGCGATCTCCTTGGCCAGGGTGTCGATGTGGCCATACATCGAATAATAAAGAACCAGAACCTTGGTGGTGTCGCTCATCGGGTGGTCTCCATTCCCGGGATGTCTCTTCGCCTTAAGAAGGTAAGAGTTTCCCTGGGTGAAACCATCCCGCGGAATGGAATATCATTGTCTCTGAAACAGAGACAATGATCGCAGAAGACAGGGCCCGGTCAGCGCCCCTCGCGGCCCCAAGCCAGAACCAGCCCGCCGAGGATCAGCGCCAGGGCCAGGGGAACCGGCAACAGCGGCGTCAGCGTCACCCCGGTCACCACATGACCGCCATTGGCGCGCAGGCCGATCCAATCGGAGCCGCTGGCGCTTTGCCCGGCGCCGACCCGGCGCAGGCTGGGCAGGCCGTCCTCCAGCCAATGGACGCCGCCGCCGTTGGCCTTGGCGATCGGCGCCAGGATCTCGGCCGTCGGGGTGACGCGGGTGGTTTCCAAGGGATTGGGCGGGCCCGAGACCGCCAGGGCGCGGCGGCCGTCGGCGGTGGTGGCGGTATAAACGCCGGGCAGCGGCGCCGGCAGGGCGGCCTCGGCCCGCCCCGGCGTCGTCGCCGTCAACGGCCAGACCCGTGTCGCGCCATCGGGGCCGGTGACCTCGACCAGCCCGGGCAAGGGACCCAGCGAGCGGGCGGAGACGGCCAGCTTGTCGTCCTCGATGCGGGCGCGCAGGGTTTCCTCCTCAAGCTCGGGCTCCTTCATCAGCCAATGGGCAAGGCGGCGCAGCAGCTCGGCCTGGGGACCGCCGCCTTCCCAACCCTTCGACCACAGCCAGATGGTATCGCTGGCCAGCAGGGCGACCCGCCCCTCGCCGACCCGGTCAAGGGTCAGCAGCGGCAAACCGTCCTCGCCGGTCATCAAGGTGGCGCCGCGCGGCGAGTCGAGCACCACTTGGCGCAACCAGGGTCCCCAGGTCGGGCGCTCGCCGCCCTGGGGCAGATCGGCGGTCACCGGATGGCGGATGCCCAAGGCCGACAGCCGCGGCAGGAAGCGTTCCTGGCGGATCTCGCCGGTGGGAATGGCCGGCAGAACCGAGGCCAGGGCGCTGTCGGCGATGCCCATCGATTGGGTGTATTCGGGCCCGACCGCCAGCAGCACGGCGCCGCCGCGTTCCACATAGCGCGCGACATTGGCCAGATAGCTTTCGGGCATCAACCCGCGCTGGGCATAGCGATCGAAGATGACCAGATCGAAATCGCCCAGCTTTTCCTCGAACAGCTCCTGGGTGGGAAAGGCGATCAGCGCCAGTTCGGACAGCGGCGTGAAATCCTCCTTGTTGGGCGGGCGCAAGATGGTGAAATGCACCAGATCCACCCCGGGATCGGCCTTAAGCAGGCTGCGCCAGATGCGTTCACCGGCATGGGGCTGGCCCGAGATCAGCAGCACGCGCAGGCGGTCGCGCACGCCGTTGATCGACAGCGCCACCCGGTTGTTCAGCACGCTCGCCTCGTTTTCACGGGTCGCCACCGCCATTTCGACGACATTGGCCCCGGCGTGATCGACGGGCAGCGCCAAGGGGACGGCGCGGTTGGCCGGAACGACGCGCTCTTCGGGCGCGCCGCCGTCGCGGCGCAGGGTCAGGGTGACGGGAGTTCCCTCGGCCAGGGTCGGGTCCTCGATGGTGACGGGCAGCGACAGCGGCCGGCCGACCAGCCCGAAACCGGGCGCTTCGCCGACCAGCAGCAGGCGGTCGGTCTGCGCCCGGGGGCCGGTCAGCAGGGCATGGACGGGGGTTCCTAGATCATGGGCCACGCCGGCGTCGTGAACCTGACCATCGGTGATCACCACCACCCCGGCCCGGCGCTCGCGCGGCACATCGGCCAGGGCGTCCCGGGTGGCGGTCATCAGCGCCGTTCCCGCATCCTCGCGGCCGCCCTGGCGGCCCTCGGCGCGACCATCAACGCGGATCACCCGGGTTTCCAGCCCGGGTTGGGCGGCCAGACCGGCGCCCAGGGCCGCCGCCGCCGCCTCGGCTTCGCCCTCGCGCCCGGTCAGGGTCTGCGACAGGGTGTGGTCGATAACGACCAGGGCGATGTCATTCTGGGGATCGCGGCGCTCGCTGACGCTTTGCGGATTGACCAGCACCGCGATCAGGGCGGCCAGCGGGATCAACCGAAAGACAGCCCCCCGCGCCCGGCGCGCCAACCCGTAGCCGACGGCGATCAGTCCCAGGGCCGCCAGGGTCCAGATCAGCGGCGCGGGCAGCAGGGGGGCAAACGAGATACCGGTAAAACTCTCCACGCCCAGGCTCCTCAAGCGGTTTCACGGCGAAAGCCCCTTGTGGGGGGGGCGCTTAATTGGTCAGGCGTTCCAGGATGGCGGGCAGATGAACCTGATCGCCTTTGTAACTGCCAGTCAGGGCGTACATCACCAGATTGACGCCAAAGCGATAGGCCATTTCGCGCTGGCGCTCGCCACCGGGGGTGACGGCGAACAGATAGCCCTCGCCGGGCTGGTTAGCCCAGGCCGCCGCCCAGTCGTTGCCACCGATGACCACCGGCGAGACGCCATCCGTATCCCCGCCATCGGCGGCGACCCAGGTGGCATTGCCCGCCACCCGCCCGGGAAAATCGCCCAGCAGATAGAAGCTGCGGCCCAAAACGTGATCGGGACCGGCTTCGCGCAGCGGCGGAATCTCCAATCCCTCGGCCAGGGCCCGGGCATCGCCGCCGTCGCGGGTATCGATCACCAAAAGCCCGCCATAGCGCATATAGGCGTTGACCCGCTCGCGCGCCCGGGTCGACAGCGGGGGCTGGCTGCCGCTGACCGGCCAATAGAGCAAGGGAAAGACCCGGGGGTCCTGGCTTTCCAGGGCGATGCCAAGGGGCGGAGCAAGGGCGGCCGAGGTGCGGCGGCCCAGCACCTCGGTCAGGGCGCCCAGGCCGGCGGCGCTGACCTGATCGACGGCGGGATCGCCGGTGAGCACATAGGCCAGCCGGGTTTGCAAGGCGGCCTCGCGCACCAGGGTCTCGGCATCCTCGGGCGGGCCGGGCTGCTGGGCCCGCGCCAGGGGCGGGGCGGCCAGCCACAGACCGGCGATCACCACAACCATCGTCGACAGGCCCGGACGGCGGCGCGGCGGAACCAACAGCCCGCGCAGGGCCAGGGTGGCAATCAGATCGACCACGGCCAGGGCCAGGGCCGTCGCCAGCAGCCAGGGCATCAGGTCGCGATCGCGGGCCAAGCCGCCCAGCGACTGCCTTTGCGTGGCCGGGGGCCACTTGGTTTGCGCGCTCACCGGGGCCAGCGACGGCGCGAGGTTAAGGGCCCGGGTCGCGCTGTCATCACCATAGAGGCCGGGGGGGTGATCGGCGCCGACGGCGACGGCCGGGCCGTCGAGCGGCCGAACCTCGGGACCGGGCGTTGCCAACCGGCCAAAGCCGTCAAGCACCCGCCAGGGCGCCAGCGGACGGGAGCGGTCGGCCCCGCCCGCCATTAGGCCGGGGGTGGCGGTGATCACCCGCTCAAGCATGCGCACGAAGACTCCCGAAAGCGGCAACGACGACCAGCGCGGATCGGCGGTCACATGGAACAGCACGATCCGGCCCCGGCCCCGGCTCTGGGCGGTGACCAGCGGCGTGCCATCGGTCAGCCGCGCCCAGGTGCGCGCCTCCAGCCCCGGTTCGGGCTCGGCCAGAACCTGACTGGCGATGGTGACATCGGCGGGCGGTTCCAGGCCGGCGAAGGGGCCATGATCGGGGAAAGGGGCAAGGCGGGCGGGCTCGCTCCAGCTCAAGGCGCCGCCCAATTGGCGGTCGCCGCCGCGCAGGCGAACCGGCAAAAATCCGTCAAGCCCGGCCTCGCCGCGCGGACCGGCAAAGCGGATCAACGTGCCGCCCTGGCGGATCCAGGCATCCAGGGCGCCGGCCTCGTCCGCCGGAACCGGGGTCAGATCGGGCAAGACGATCATCGCCGGCGGGGCGGCAAGCAGGCTGGCCAGCGCGCCGCGCCGCAGATCGGCCTGGGGGGCCAGGGCCTTTTCCACATAGTGCAAGGGATCGAGCAGCGGCACCGCCGCCGCCTCGTCGCGCGGCACCAGCCCGACCGGGCGGCGTCGCCAGCTATCATCAAGCAGAACGACCGCCCCGGCCCCGGCCAAAGCCGTCGCCCCGTCGCGCGAAAGCTCGATGCGGGCGGGCGGCGACTGGCCGCCGCCCGGCGGGGTGAGCACGACGGCGCTTTCGAAGGCGCCGGCGGCGAACACCGCCTCGCTGCGGGCGATCAACCGCCCCTGGCCATCAAGCAACCGCACCCACAGCCGGTCGGCCGGGCCGGGGATCTCTCCCCCCCGGGGGCGGGTCAGGGTCAGGGCGAGGCCGTCGCCGGCCCGCGTCGGCGGGGAAAGCACCAGGGGGGCGCTGGCCATCGCGCCGGCCTCGGCGGTCAGAACGGTCAGCGGTCCCAGACCGCCCAGGGCCTCGGCCAGATCCCGCGAGGCCGTGTCATCGGCCCGCGGCGGCGCCCCTGGGGTGGAGGGGGGGGCGGTATCGGCGATGCCGTCGTGGATCCACGTCACGGTGGCCGGGGGCGTGATCGACGCTTGGGCCAGCCGCAGGGCGGCGGCGCGGCGGTCGGTGCCCCAGGGGTGGGGGGCCATCGCCTGAAGATCGCCGCGCACGGCGCCGGCCGGGCGGGCTTCCAGCGGCGGGGCCGGGGCATCGGCCGGCCGCGCCGCCGTGGTCAGCACGATCACCGGCCGCTCATCGCGCTCGGCGCGCTCGAGTAGCAGATCGGCCGCCGCCAGCCGGTCGCGCCAATCGGGGCCGGCGGCCCAACCATCGTCGATGACCAGCACCAGGGGCGTTCCGGGCGCCGGGCCGCCGGTCGCCTTATACAGCGGATGGGAGAGGCCGATGATGACCAGGGCGGCGACCAGCAGGCGCAGCGCCAGCAACCACCAGGGCGTATGGGCGCTGACCCTGTCCTCGGTGCGCAGGCCGGCCAGCAGGCGCAGAGCGGGGAAAACCACCCGGCGCGGTGCCGGCGGCGTCGCCCGCAACAGCCACCACAGCAACGGCAAGGTGGCGAGCAAGGGCAACACATAGGGCAGCGCGATGGTAAAGGGTCCCAGGATCATCGCCGGCCCTCGCGCAAGGGGGGCGCCACGGCGAGCGCCTGATAAAGCCCGAGAAGGGCCGCCTGGGGGGAGCCGTCGGTGTGGTGGACGGCGAAGGTCCAGCCGGCGCGGCGCGCGATCAGGCCGACGGTCTCGCGGTGGGCCTGCAGGCGCTGGCGATAGCGGGCGCGCAGATCCTCGACGCGGTCGGCGAGCAGCGGGGCCTCGCCCTCCAGCCCCTCGAAGCGCACCCGCCCTTCGAAAGGCAGGGTTTCCTCGGCCGGATCAAGGACCTGAAGAAGATGGCCGGTCACGCCATTGGCCGTCATCCGCCCCAGTCCCGCCCGCAGATCCTCGACCGGGTCGAGCAGATCGCCGATGATCACGGCGCGGGCGTGGCGGGCCAGCGGCGCCGACCACGGCGAAGGCGGCGGAGCAGCCCCCTCGCCCGCCGCCGCCCCGCGTTCCAGGGCCAAAGCCATGCGCGACAACGCCGGCCGCCCCTGGCCGGGACGGCTGTCGTGGCCGGCCAGGGCGACGCGTTCGCCGCCGCGCGCCAGCAGCACGGCCAAGGCCAGGGTCAGTTCTCGGGCCCGCAAGGCCTTGGTCGGCAGATCGTTCCGGCTGGCATAGTCCATCGAGGCGCTGAGATCGCAGCCCAGCCAGACCGCCTGGGCGGCTTCCCATTCGTATTCGCGCACGAAGACCGGATCGGATTTGGCGCTGCGCCGCCAATCGATGACGGCGGGCGAATCGCCTTGCTGATAGCGGCGGAATTGCCAGAACGCCTCGCCCGGCCCGGCGCGGCGCCGGCCGTGGATGCCGTGGATCACCGAACTGGCGACCCGTTCGGCGGCGACCAGCAGGGGCGGCAGCCGCGCCCCCGCCGCCTCGGCCCGGTCAAGGAGCGAGGCCGGCCTGGGGGCGGCGGGACGGGGGGGGCGGAGCGGGGCCATACCGGTCAGGCGATCTTGTCGATCAGCCGGTCGACGACCCGGCCCAGGGTGACGCCATCAGCCCGCGCCCCGAAGGACAAGGCCATGCGGTGGCGCAAGATCGGATGGGCCAAAGCGATCACGTCCTCGATGCTGGGGGCGAATCGGCCATCGAGCAGGGCGCGGGCGCGCACCGCCAGGGTCAGGGCTTGGCTGGCGCGCGGCCCCGGCCCCCAGGCCACCCAGTCACGCACCTCGGGCAGCGGCGAGGACTCGGGGCGACCGGCGCGGACCAGCGACAAGATGGCGTCGACGACGCTGTCGCCGACCGGCACCCGGCGGACCAGGGCCTGGGCCGCCTGCAGCTCGGCCGGGGTCATCACCGCCCTCGCCTCGGGCTGGTGAACCCCGGTGGTCGCCGCCAACATGCGCCGTTCGGCCGCCTCGTCGGGATAGCCGACATCGACCTGCATCAGGAAGCGGTCGAGCTGGGCTTCGGGCAAGGGATAGGTGCCTTCCTGCTCAATTGGGTTCTGAGTCGCTAGAACATGGAAGGGAGCGGGCAGATCGTGGTAATGACCCGCGACGCTGACGCGGTGCTCCTGCATCGCCTGCAGCAGGGCGGACTGGGTGCGGGGGGAGGCGCGATTGATTTCATCGGCCATCAGCAATTGGCAAAACACCGGGCCGGGCAGGAAGCGGAAACCGCGCTGCCCCGCCGCGTCCTCTTCGAGCACTTCCGAGCCCAGGATATCGGCGGGCATTAGGTCGGGGGTGAACTGCACCCGCTTGTCGCGAAGCCCGACAACCGTGCCCAGCGTCTGCACCAGTTTGGTCTTGGCCAGCCCGGGAAGACCGATGAGCAGGGCATGGCCTCCGGCCAGCAAAGTGACGAGAACCTCGTCGACAACGGCCTCCTGTCCGAAGATCACCTCGCCGACGGCGGCGCGCGCCTCCTTGATTCGGCCCATCAGCCTTTCTACGTCTTGGATGTCTTTTAGATCCGTGACGGCGGTTGGTGAGAATGTGGCGCTCAAGGATGCCTCCGCGGTTTCTGGGTCCCGATGAAAGGTAATGTAAGTCTCGTGATGCACGAACGCACCACCCCGGCGAAAAGCCCCCTCCCCAAGGACCAGCCCCCGGCCGGCATGCCCGCGTTCGATTGCGAGCAGATCGAGCCGATCGTCTGCGGCGAGATTCCGATTCGTATCGATCGTGACGGCGTCTGGCATTACCGAGGATCGCCGATCCAGCGCAAGGAGATGGTTTGTCTTTTCGCCTCGGTCCTACGGCGCATGGCCGATGGAAGCTTCTGGTTGATAACGCCTTGCGAGCGGGGAAGCATCGAGGTCGAGGATGCGCCTTTCCTGGCCGTCGAGCTGTTCCGTTCGGGGTGCTGTGAAAATCAGGTGCTGAGTTTCCGCACCAATGTGGACGAAATCGTGACGGTGGATGGCGATCATCCGCTGCGCGTTGAAATCGACCCGGTGAGCGGCGAGCCTTCGCCCTATGTCCAGGTGCGTCCGGGTCTCGATGCCCGGCTGACGCGGGCGGTCTATTACGATCTGGTCGCCCGCGGCGTCGAACGCGACGGCCCCGATGGTCGCGATTACGGGGTATGGAGCGACGGGCTGTTCTTTTCGTTGGGCAGCCTTCAGGAGTAAGCGCAGGCCTTGGGCCGCGGGTTGGGGACGGGATGGAAAACGGCGAAGGAACGGCGGATCGGGGCGCGGGGCTTTCCCGATCCGCCGCCCAGGGGCCCGATCGGCCGTGGTCCTCCGGGCTGCTTGATCGCGCCCTGTTACGCCGGAAGCTGGCGGCGGGCAAGGGCCTGGGCAAGCGCTCGGACTGGGCGGTATCGGGAGACTTGGGCGGCACGGCGCCTTCGGGCTTTCAACGCCCCCCCGAGGGCTGCCGGCCGGCCGCCGTTCTGGTGCCGCTGGTCGATCACCCGGGCGCGCCCAGCCTGCTGCTCACCCGTCGCACCGCCCATTTGGCCAATCACGCCGGACAGATCGCCTTTCCCGGGGGACGGAGCGAGCCCGAGGACGCCAGCGCCGAGGCCACGGCCCTGCGCGAAGCGACCGAGGAGATCGGCCTACCGGCCTCGCTGGTGGACATTCTTGGCCGGCTTGACGATTATGTGACGGTGACCGGCTTTCGCGTGACGCCGATCGTTGGCGTCGTCAGCCCGCCCTTTCGCCTGATCCCCGATCCCTTCGAGGTCGAGGACGCCTTTGAAGTGCCGCTGGCCTTCGTTCTCGATGGCGCCAATCACCGCCGCGAGACCCGGCAGGTCAAAGGCGAGCGGCGGGCCTTCTATGCGATGCCCTATCGCGAACATTATATCTGGGGAGCGACGGCGGCCATGTTGATGAACCTCCACGCCGTGCTTGGCAGAACCGAGGGCGAAGGCGAGGTCGGATGATCCAGGCCCTCAGCGCCCTGCTGCTGCCCGTCGTCATCCCTTTTGTGGTCTGGTTGATCTGGACGCGCTGGTACCGGGCCAAGCGCCTGCGCGAGGGGCTTGATCCCGATGTGCGGCCGGTGGTTCCGCTGGGCGGAGTGCTGGCCGCCATCGGCCTGCTGCTGATGCTGGCCTTCGGACTGCTATGGTTCTATGCCGGTCAGGGCGACCCGCCGGGAACGGTCTATACTCCCCAGCGCGCCACCCTTCCCGGCCAATCCCCGCCAGCGGCGTCGCCAGCCGCTCCGGCGCCCCCTTCTTCCAAAGGCGACGCAGGATATGGATCCCCGCCTCCCCATTGAGGGTCGTCCCGACCGGCACCTGGGCGCCATGCTGGCCGGCGAGCGGCCGCCGGTGGGTCAGCTCGGCCCCCTGGACTGGCTGGTCGATCCGCGCACGGTGGCGGTGATGACGGCCTTGACCGCCGAGGGCGGCGAGGCCCGCTTCGTTGGCGGCTGCGTCCGCGACAGCCTGCTGCGGCGCGACCCCTTGCGGCCGATGGATATCGATATCGCCACCACCGAGCGGCCCGAGCGGGTGATCGCCCTGATCGAAGCCGCCGGCCTGAAGGCCGTGCCCACCGGGCTTGCCCATGGCACGCTGACCGTGGTGGCCGGCGGCAAGCCTTTCGAGGTGACGACGCTGCGCCGCGATACCGCCTGCGATGGCCGCCATGCCGAGGTGGCGTTCACCACCAGTTTCCGTGAAGACGCCGGCCGGCGCGATTTCACCATCAACGCCCTGTCGGCCGACCGCGAGGGCCGGGTTTTTGATTATTTCGACGGCATCAGCGATCTGCATGCCGGATGGGTGCGCTTCATCGGCCGGCCGATGGACCGCATCGCCGAGGATTATTTGCGAATCCTGCGGTTCTTCCGCTTCCACGCCCGGTTTGGCCGCCCCCCCGCCGATCCCGACGCGCTGTCGGCCTGTGCCGCCCAGGCCGCCGGACTCGACCGGCTGTCGGCCGAACGGGTGCGCAGCGAACTGCTGAAGATCCTCGACACCGCTGATCCCGCCGGGGTGCTGATGGCGATGCGCGGCGTTCACGTGCTGGAACGGGTTCTGCCCGAAGCCGGCGACGTCACCAATTTGCGCATGCTGACCCTGCTGGAAACCCGGGGCTTGATGCTGCCCGGCCTGGGCGCCGATCCCTTGCGCCGGTTGGCCTGCGTCGTCGGTCCCCCGGCGCTGTCCGCCGGTTCCGGTCCCCCGGCGCTATCCGCCGTCGCCGGTTCTGACCCAAGCCGGGACTCGGGCGCGGCCCTGGGCGCCCGCTTGCGCCTGTCGCGGGCCGAGACCGCCCGGCTTACCGGCATGCTCGACGCCCCGGCCGGGCGCTGGCCCGATCCCGATGCCGGCGAGGGCGCCCTGCGCCGCCTGCTTGATGGCGAGGGCAAGGATCTGGTGATCGACAGGGCCTTGCTGCGCTGGGCGGCCGAGCGCGGCAAGGGCCCTTATCCCCGGGCCGAACGCACCGCGCGCTGGCGGGCCTTGATCGAGACCGCCCTGGGCTGGACGGCGCCGACCTTTCCCTTGGGCGGGCGCGACGCCCTGGCCTGCGGGCTGAAGGGGCCGGCCGTCGGCGAAGCCCTGGCGGCCCTGCGCGGACGCTGGCTTGAGGGCGGCTGCCAGGCCGGGCGGGACGAGATGCTGGCCTGGCTCGCCACTTGGCGGGACGGGGCCGCCGACGAACCGCCCGCCCCGATCAAGGGCGTGGAACCGCTATAGATCAGACCGCCCCTCCCCGGGAGGCGTCTTGCGGCCAGCTTGCGGTCTGGCGCAGGGCCTCGCCGAGCACCAGGGCGGCGGTGACGGCGATGTTGAGCGAGCGCACGCCGGGAACCATCGGAACCCGGATGCGCAGGTCGGCGCGCTCGTGGACCTCGGGGGGAACGCCCGCGCTCTCTCGGCCCAACAACAACACGTCGTTGGGCTGAAAGATAGTTTCGGCATGAAACGCGCTCGCTTGCGTTGTCAGCAAGATCAGGCGGGCTTCGTCGGCCAGCCCAGAGACGAAATTCGACCAGGACGAATGACGCACAAGAGCGGCGCGTTCGAGATAGTCCATTCCGGCGCGGCGTAGGCGACGATCGTCTAGGACAAAGCCGCAAGGCTCTATGAGATCGACCTCGACCCCTAAACAGGCGCCCAACCTTAATATGGTGCCGGCATTTTGTGGAATATCGGGCTGGTAGAGAGCTAGTCGGACCATCGTTTGACCTTCGTCATTGCCAAGGCGTGCCAGAGCGCGCAAAACATCTTTGTTCTTTTCAGAACCAGGGATTTGCTTTATATCCGCGCCCGTCCCGCCGCAATGGTCCGTGCTTGCCAGCACGGGGTATCGGAGGGCCGTTTCGGGGGCTCCGTCCCGAGTGTCAAAGGGGCGGACTGGAACGGAATATGGCGGTCGCGGCCCGGTTGATCGTGGGGGATTATCGGAGTCGACTCGGCATCCAGGGCGGGGCAGCCCCTCATATCACAGGGGGGGCGTCCTATACCTAATTTCTTGCCGCGGTTGTCTCCGAGGGGTCGAGACTTGTCCTCTAGGCGAAGGCAAGAGAGAGGAAACCAGGATGGCTGAAGCCGAACACACCGCCTCGACACCGGGCGGAGAGTCATCACGCCGCGACTTCCTGATTTATGGCACGACCGCCGTGGGCGCCGTTGGCGTCGCCCTGGCCGTTTGGCCGTTCATCGATTTCATGAATCCCGCCGCTGACACGCTGGCTCTCGCCTCCACGGAAGTGGATGTGTCGGCCATTGCCGAAGGTCAGGCGATTACCGTTACCTGGCGCGGCAAACCGGTTTTCGTCCGCCACCGCACCCAAAAGGAAATCGACGAGGCGCGCGCGGTCGATCCCGCGACGCTGCGCGATCCGCAAACCGACGAGGCCCGGGTGCAACAGGCCCAATGGTTGGTCATGGTCGGCGTCTGCACGCATCTGGGCTGCATTCCGCTGGGCCAGAAGGCGGGCGACCCCAAAGGCGACTTCGATGGGTGGTTCTGCCCCTGCCATGGGTCGCATTACGATTCCGCCGGCCGTATCCGCAAGGGTCCCGCCCCCCTGAACCTCCCGGTGCCGCCGTATGCTTTCACGGACGACACCACGGTTCTGATCGGTTAGGAGCTGCCCGACGATGTATACCCCTCCGCGTTGGAACAACAAGGCCCTCAAGTGGTTCGATGAGCGGCTTCCGGTCTTGACCGTGGCGCACAAGGAACTGGTCGTCTACCCGGCTCCGCGCAACCTCAATTACTTTTGGAATTTCGGCTCGCTGGCCGGTATCGCCATGATCATCATGATCGCCACGGGTATTTTCCTGGCGATGAGCTATACCGCCCATGTCGACCACGCCTTCGATTCCGTCGAGCGCATCATGCGCGACGTGAATTACGGCTGGCTGATGCGCTACATGCACGCCAATGGCGCTTCGATGTTCTTCATCGTCGTCTATGTGCACATGTTCCGCGGCCTCTATTACGGATCCTACAAGCCGCCCCGCGAAGTTCTGTGGTGGCTGGGTCTGGTCATTCTGCTGCTGATGATGGCGACCGCCTTCATGGGCTATGTCTTGCCCTGGGGCCAGATGTCGTTCTGGGGCGCCACGGTGATCACCAATCTGTTCTCGGCGATTCCCGTCGTCGGCGACGACATCGTGACCTTGCTCTGGGGTGGCTTCAGCGTTGATAACCCGACGCTCAACCGCTTCTTCTCGCTGCACTATCTGTTCCCGATGCTGTTGTTCGCGGTCGTGTTCCTGCACATGTGGGCGCTGCACGTGAAGAAGTCGAACAACCCCCTGGGCATCGACGCCAAGGGTCCGTTCGATACCATCCCCTTCCACCCGTACTACACGGTGAAGGATGCCTTCGGTCTTGGCATCTTCCTGATGGTATTCTGCTTCTTTGTCTTCTTCGCCCCCAATTTCTTTGGCGAACCCGACAACTACATCCCGGCCAACCCGATGGTGACGCCGACCCACATCGTTCCGGAATGGTACTTCCTGCCGTTCTACGCCATCTTGCGGGCCGTTCCCGACAAGCTGGGCGGCGTGCTGGCGATGTTCGGGGCCATCTTGATCTTGTTCGTGCTGCCCTGGCTCGATACCTCGAAAGTGCGCTCCGCGACCTTCCGTCCGGTGTTCAAGGGCTTCTTCTGGGTCTTCCTGGCCGACTGCCTGCTGCTCGGTTACCTGGGCGCCATGCCCGCCGAGGAGCCCTATGTGACCATCACCCAGCTCGCGACCATCTATTATTTCCTGCACTTCCTGGTCATCACCCCGCTGGTGGGTTGGTTCGAGAAGCCCAAGCCGCTGCCGGTGAGCATCAGCTCCCCGGTGACGACCCAGGCCTGACGGCAGCACGAGAGGATCGACGAGAGATGACTACGATCGTCAAACGGGCCCTAGTGGCCGCCGGCATGGTCCTGGCCATCGGCGGCGCGGCCCAGGCCAACGAAGGCGGGGTTTCCCTGCACAAGCAGGATTGGAGCTGGAAGGGCATCTTCGGACGCTATGACCAGCCCCAGCTTCAGCGCGGCTTCCAGGTTTTCCATGAGGTCTGCAGCACCTGCCATGGCATGAAGCGCGTGGCCTATCGCAACCTGAGCGCCCTTGGTTTCTCCGAGGACCGCATCAAGGAGCTGGCCGCCGAGAAGGAATTCCCGGCCGGTCCCGACGACAACGGCGATATGTTCACCCGTCCGGGCACCCCGGCCGACCATATCCCCTCGCCCTTCGCCAACGACAAGGCCGCCGCCGCGGCCAATGGCGGGGCGGCGCCGCCCGACCTGTCGCTGCTTGCCAAGGCCCGCCCCGGCGGTCCGAACTACATCTACAGCCTGCTTGAAGGCTATGCGTCCGACAGCCCGGGCGAGCCGGCCGAATGGTGGGTCAAGCAGCAGCAGGAGAAGGGTCTCGAGGTCGCCTTCAACGAGGCGAAGTACTTCAACGACTACTTCCCCGGCCACGCCATCTCGATGCCGCCGCCGCTGATGGACGACCTCATCACCTATGAGGACGGCACCGCCGCCACCAAGGATCAGATGGCTCAGGACGTCGTCGCCTATCTGAACTGGGCGGCCGAGCCGGAACTCGATGCCCGCAAGTCGCTGGGTCTCAAGGTTCTGCTGTTCCTGGGCGTTCTGACCGCCATGTTGCTGGCGCTGAAGCTGGCGATCTGGCGCGACGTCAAGCATTAAGAAACCGCTTTAACCGCCATCCTGCGCTAAACGGCCGCCGGCCCCCACCGGCGGCCGTTTTTTATTCGCCGCCCCTCCCCGCGACGGGCTCCCTCGCCTTGGTGGCTTTTCATCCGGGGGGGTGGCGCGCTAAGGTGCCCCACCCGCAAAAGGGTGAGCCAGCCAGGAAGAGGGGAAGACATGTCCGAGGCGTATCGGCAGCCGGTGCTTGGGGTCATCGGCGGATCGGGGGTTTATGATATCGACGGTCTGGAAGGGGCGCGTTGGCAAACGGTGGAAAGCCCGTTCGGCGACGTTTCCGATCAGATCCTGCGCGGCACCCTGGATGGGCTGGAGATGGCCTTTCTGCCCCGCCATGGCCGTGGCCATGTGCTCGCCCCCTCCGATGTGAACTACCGCGCCAATATCGACGCCCTGAAGCGGGCGGGCGTGACCGAGATCTTGTCGGTCTCCGCCGTCGGTTCTCTGGCCGAGGACCTGCCGCCGGGCACCTTCGTCATCGCCGATCAGTTCATCGACCGCACCTTCGCCCGCGAGAAGAGCTTTTTCGGCAAGGGTCTGGTCGCCCATGTCAGCATGGCCCATCCGGTCAGCGCCTGGCTGGGCGATCGCGTCGAAGAGGTTCTGGCCGATCTGGCCATTCCCCATCGCCGGGGCGGCACCTATCTGTGCATGGAGGGGCCGCAGTTCTCGACCCTGGCCGAAAGCAATCTCTATCGGCAATGGGGCTGCCACGTCATCGGCATGACCAACATGCCCGAGGCCAAGCTGGCCCGCGAAGCCGAGATCGCCTATTGCACCGTGGCCATGGTCACCGATTTCGACTGCTGGCACCCCGATCACGACCACGTCAGCGTCGAGGCGGTGGTTCGCGTGCTGCTGCAAAACGCCGATAAGGCCCGCTCCCTGGTCAAGGCGATGCCCGCCAAGCTCAAGGACCGGCCCTATCCCTTGCCCGATGGCAGCCACCGCAGCCTGGACAACGCCATCATCACCCATCCCGATCGCCGCAACCCCGGGATGGCGCGCAAATTGAGCGCCGTCGCCGGTCGGGTGCTGGGCTAATCCACCCCGCTTGGGGGCGGTTTTTACAAGGATGATCGGCCGATGAACGTCAAAGGCACTCCTACCCGTACGATCTGGCCGGCCCGCGAAGGCGGGGCGGTGTGGATCATCGATCAAACCCGGCTTCCCCACGAGTTCGTCACCCAGCGCCTGAACGACCTGGGCGCCGTGGCCCATGCCATCCGCGCCATGCTGGTGCGCGGCGCCCCGCTGATCGGGGCGACCGCTGCCTATGGCGTGGCCTTAGGCATGGCCGAGGACCCGAGCGACGAGGGGTTGACCCGGGCTTGTCAAACCCTGCTCGCCACCCGGCCGACGGCGGTCAATCTGCGCTGGGCGATCGAGGCGATGGCCGAGTCTCTGGCGGCCGTGCCCCCCGACCAGCGGGCGCAAGCGGCCTGGGCCAAGGCCGGGGCGATCTGTGACGAGGACGTGGCGCTGAACGAGGCCATCGGCGACCATGGCCTGGGGATCATTAAGGATCTGGCCCGGACCAAGGGCGTGGAAAAGGGCGGCGAGGGCCCGATCAATATCCTGACCCATTGCAACGCCGGCTGGCTAGCCACCGTCGATTGGGGCACGGCCCTGGCGCCGCTGTACAAGGCCCATGACGCCGGCCTCCCCATCCATGTCTGGGTCGACGAGACGCGGCCGCGCAATCAGGGCGCCAGCCTGACCGCCTGGGAACTCAACAGCCACGGCGTGCCCCATACGGTGATCGCCGATAACACCGGCGGCCATCTGATGCAGCACGGGCTGGTCGATATGGTCATCGTCGGCACCGACCGCACCACGGCGACGGGCGATGTCTGCAACAAGATCGGCACCTATCTGAAGGCGCTGGCCGCTTTCGACAACGCCGTGCCCTTCTATGTGGCGCTGCCCGGGCCGACCATCGACTGGACGGTGAACGACGGCCTGCGCGAGATCCCGATCGAGCAGCGCGACGCCGCCGAGGTCACCCGGGTTTGGGGGCGGACCGCCGCTGGCGCCCTGGAATGGGTGACCATCACCCCCACCGGCTCGCCCGCCGCCAATTACGCCTTCGATGTCACCCCGGCCCGTCTGATCACCGGCTTGATCACCGAACGCGGCGTTTGCGCCGCTTCGGCCGCCGGCTTGGCCGGACTGTATCCCGAGCGGGCGCCCGCCCCGGTTCCGGCCGGCTCCGCCGCGGGCAAAGGTGCGGCGGCGACCGCCGACGGGGCGCTCTGATGCCCGGATCGCGGATCGCCCTGCGTCATGGTTTGATCGATGCCGCCCGGCAGGTGACGACCCTCGGCCTCAACAAGGGAACGGCGGGCAATCTGTCGGTGCGGGCCGGAGATGGCCTGCTGATCACCCCCTCGGGTCTCCAGGCCGCCGATCTGCGGCCCAATGATATCGTTTTCATCGATAGCGAGGGGGAATGGCGCGGCCCGCGCAAGCCTTCAAGCGAATGGCGCTTTCACCATGACATCCTAGCCGAGCGCCCCGATGTCGGGGCGGTCGTCCATACCCATGCCCCCTTCAGCACCGTTCTCGCCTGTCTGGGGCGGCCGATCCCGGCTTTCCACTACATGGTGGCGATGGCCGGCGGCAACGACATCCGCATTGGCGCCTATGCCACCTTCGGAACCGCCGAGTTGTCGCGGCACGCCCTGGCGGCGATGGAGGGGCGCAAGGCCTGCCTGCTCGCCCATCACGGCATGATCGCCACCGGCCGCACCTTGAAAGCCGCCATCAAGCTGGCGGTCGAGGTCGAGGAACTGGCCGAACAATATTGGCGCTGCCTGCAGATCGCCGAACCCGAGATTCTCCCGGCCGACGAGATGGAGCGGGTGCTCGAAAAGTTCAAAACCTATGGGGATAACGCCCAGCTCCCCTCCCCGCCCGCCTGACGCCTGCCCAAGCCCGAGGCTTGCCAAGGCCTCGGGCTTTCCAAGGAGACTCCCCCATGAGCCCGTCCGTCGAAACGGCGCCGCCTCGTTTCCCGACCGGGTCGGCGGTCGCCGTCCTGCGTGAGGAAACCCGCGACCGCCACGAGGGTCTGCACCGCCATCCGCTGTTGGCGCCTTTGGTCGACGGCGATGTCGAGGCCGAGGCCTATGGCCGGCTGCTCGGCTGTTTCCTGGCCTTCCACCGGGCGGCCGAGCGGCTGGTTCTCGCCCCCGCCGACGCCGCGTTCCAGACTTTCGGCCTGGAGCGCGCCCCGCGCCTCGCCCTGATCGAGGCCGATCTGGCCAGTTTGGCCGCGGCCGGCGTCAGGGTGTCGCCCGAACCCGACGGGGCCGAGGCCTGGTTGCCCGACGCCCCCGGGCTGGCCGAGGCGGTGGGGGTGCTTTACGTGCTGGAGGGCTCGCGCCTGGGCGGACAGGGGCTGGCGAACACGCTCTCGCGCTCGGATGATCCGCGCATCGCCGCGGCGACGGCGTTTCTCGGGTCGCGCGACCGCGCCGTCGGGCCGTTGTGGCGGGCGATCACGGCGATGATCGAAACCATTGGCGCCGATCCCGCCGATCGCCAGCGCGTGACCGCCGCCGCCAAGGCGACTTTCGACGCTTTGCGACGCTGGCTTGATACGGCGCTGGTTGCCAAGCGCTCGTCCCAGGGTTAAGTCAGGAGCCCGCCGTTTCGCTTTTCCGACCCGCCGCCTTGTCCTCTGGCCCGCCGCCTTGTGCTCCTGGAAGGTCTCCCCGATGTCGCGCCTGCGTTCGATCTGCGTTTTTTGCGGTTCCTCTCCCGGATCCGATCCCGCCTATCTCGCCGCCGCCCGCGCCCTGGGCGCGGCGATGGGACGCGCCGGGCTGACCCTGGTTTTCGGGGCGGGCAATGTCGGGCTGATGGGCGCCACCGCCACCGCCGCCATCGCCGAGGGCGGCCGGGTGGTCGGGGTCATCCCCGAGCATCTGACCCGGGTGGAAACGCCGCACGGCGAGCTGATGGAACTCCATGTGGTCGAGTCGATGCATGTGCGCAAGCGCTTGATGTTCGAGCGCTCCGACGCCATCTGCGTGCTGCCCGGCGGCCTGGGGACGCTCGACGAGACCTTCGAGATCCTGACCTGGAAGCAGTTGGGCCTGCATGAAAAGCCGGTGATTTTCTTGAATATCAACGGCTATTGGGACCCGCTGCTCGGCCTGATCGACGCCATCGTCGCCCAGGGCTTCGCCCGCCCCTCGGTGCGCGATCTCTATACGGTGGTCGACGGCGTCGAGGCGATCATCCCGGCGGCCCGTCAAGGCCTGCCCGAGGGCGATCTGCACCCGGAAAGCCCGACGTCCGAACGCTTTTAGAGCAAATCCCCGAGCATTCTGCTCCAGAATGCGACGACGATTTGCTTCAAGATAAGTATGGTGGCGTGGTGGGCGCGAAACAGGTTTCACGCCCACCGCTCCACCCATCAGATCCCTTGCGCCGAACGATGTCGGTGCTATGGTCTGCGCGTCCGTGACGGCCCTTTTCTGCCGCGCGATACGATTGCTCGGGGCACACCCCGCCGGACGCCTTGAAGACGTGAAACCTCTCCGGGGAAACGACATGAGCAAGATCACGGTAAAGAATCCCATCGTCGAACTCGACGGCGATGAAATGACTCGTATCATTTGGCAGTTCATTAAAGAAAAGCTGATCCTTCCCTATCTCGACGTCGATCTTCTTTATTACGACCTGGGGGTCGAGAAGCGCGACGAGACCGAAGACCGCATCACCATCGAAGCCGCCAATGCCATCAAAAAGCATCATGTCGGCGTGAAATGCGCGACCATCACCCCCGACGAGGCCCGCGTCGAGGAGTTCGGCCTGAAGAAGATGTGGAAGTCGCCCAATGGCACCATCCGCAATATTCTCGATGGCACCGTCTTCCGCGAGCCGATCATCTGCAAGAACGTGCCGCGTCTGGTGCCCGGCTGGACCCAGCCCATCGTCATCGGCCGTCACGCCTTTGGCGACCAGTACAAGGCGACGGATTTCATCGTTCCCGGCGCCGGCACCCTGACGATGAGCTTCAAGCCCGAGGACGGCGGTCCGGCCCAGGAGTACGAGGTGTTCAAATTCCCGGGCGCCGGCGTGGCCATGGGCATGTACAACCTCGACGACTCGATCCGCGGCTTCGCCCGCGCCTGCCTGAACTACGGCATCCTGCGCAACTGGCCGGTCTATCTGTCGACCAAGAACACCATCCTCAAAGCCTATGACGGCCGCTTCAAGGATCTGTTCCAGGAGGTCTTCGACGCCGAATTCGCCGAGCGCTTCAAGGCCAAGGGCATCACCTATGAGCATCGCCTGATCGATGACATGGTCGCCTGCTGCATGAAGTGGTCGGGCGGCTTCGTCTGGGCTTGCAAGAACTATGACGGCGACGTGCAGTCCGACACCGTGGCCCAGGGCTTCGGCTCGCTTGGCCTGATGACCTCGGTGCTGATGACCCCCGATGGCGAGACGGTGGAGGCCGAGGCCGCCCACGGCACGGTGACCCGCCATTACCGCCTGCACCAGAAGGGCAAGGAGACCTCGACCAATCCCATCGCCTCGATCTTCGCCTGGACGCGCGGATTGAAGTTCCGCGGCGAGTTCGACGGCACCCCCGATGTGGTGCAATTCGCCGAGGCCCTGGAGCGGGTTTGCGTGGAAACCGTGGAAGCCGGCTTCATGACCAAGGATCTGGCGATCCTGATCGGGCCCGACCAGCCCTGGCTGACCACCACCCAGTTCCTTGACAAGCTCGACGCCACCTTGAAGGCGGAAATGAAGAGCTGAGCCCGCTTCGAGGACGATTTTCCTGGAAAAGGACCCCGATCGGGGTCCTTTTTCGTTTCCCAGCCGCCGCGGACCCCTGGAAGCACGGCCGCGCTTGCGGTAAGGTCCGCCCTCCCCGCTCCGCTTTCGCGCCCCTCAGGTGAATGGCAGGTTCCATGACCGACCGCACTTCCGTTTCCGCCACCGACCGCATCCTGATTATCGATTTCGGCTCGCAGGTCACCCAGTTGATCGCCCGGCGGGTTCGCGAAAGCGGCGTCTATAGCGAGATCCAGCCCTTCAATACGGTGACGGCGGCGTCGATCGCGGCTTTCGCGCCCAAGGGCGTGATCTTGTCGGGCGGACCGGCCTCGGTGACGGCGGCCGATACGCCGCGCGCGCCGATCGAGCTGTTCACCATGGGTCTGCCGGTTCTGGGGATCTGCTATGGCCAGCAGACCATGGTCGCCCAATTGGGCGGCCGGGTGGAGGCCCCCGATCACCGCGAGTTCGGCCGCGCCTTCGTCGAGGTCACCGCCGGCTGCGCGCTGTTTGACGGCGTGTGGACGCCGGGCGAGCGTGATCAGGTGTGGATGAGCCACGGCGACCGCGTTGACGCCATCCCCGAAGGGTTTTCGGTGGTGGCGGTCAGCGAGGGCGCGCCCTATGCCGCCATCGCCGATGAGGCCCGCCATTTCTATGGCGTGCAGTTCCACCCCGAGGTGGTTCACACCCCCAAGGGCGCGGCGCTGTTGCGCAATTTCACCCATGGCATCTGCGGCTGTGGCGGCGATTGGACGATGGCCGCCTTCAAGGATCAGGCGATCGCCCGGGTGCGCGAGCAGGTGGGGAGCGGCCGGGTGATCTGCGGGTTGTCGGGCGGCGTCGACAGCTCGGTGGTGGCGGCGCTGATCCACGAGGCGATCGGCGAGCAGCTGGTCTGCGTGCTGGTCGATCACGGCATGATGCGCCAGGGCGAGACCGAGCAGGTGGTGCGCGTTTTCCGCGACCGCTTCAACATCACCCTGGTTCATCGCGACGCCAGCGAGTTGTTCCTGGGCAAGCTTGACGGCGTGGTCGACCCCGAGGCCAAGCGCAAGATCATCGGCGCCACCTTCATTGATGTCTTCGACGAGGAGGCGCGCAAGGTGGGCGGCGCCGATTTCCTGGCCCAGGGCACGCTCTATCCCGATGTGATCGAAAGCGTGTCGTTCACCGGCGGCCCGAGCGTGACGATCAAAAGCCACCATAATGTCGGCGGCCTGCCCGAGCGCATGAAGATGGCGCTGGTCGAACCCCTGCGCGAGCTGTTCAAGGACGAGGTGCGCGATCTGGGGCGCGAATTGGGCCTGCCCGACGAGATGGTCGGCCGCCACCCCTTCCCCGGCCCCGGCCTGGCCATCCGCATTCCCGGCCAGCCGCTGACCCGCGAGAAGCTTGATATCCTGCGCCGGGCCGACGCCATCTATCTGGAAGAGATCCGCAACGCCGGGCTTTACGACGTCATCTGGCAGGCCTTCGCCGTGCTGCTGCCGGTGCGCACCGTTGGGGTGATGGGCGACGCCCGCTCCTATGACTTCGCCCTGGCCCTGCGCGCCGTCACCTCGACCGACGGCATGACCGCCGACTACTACCCCTTCGACCACACCTTCCTCGGCCGCGTCGCCAACCGCATCATCAACGAGGTCAAAGGCGTCAACCGCGTGGTCTACGACATCACCAGCAAGCCGCCCGGGACGATCGAGTGGGAATGATCCCGCGTCTGGTATAGACCGGCACCAAGTGGCACGAAAACACATCTAAGCCCGCGTAAATGCGGGCTTTTTTGTGATTGCGTCCGGCACTCTCTGGCAACCTTTGGCATCGCCAAGCACCATTTTTTCATGGCATGATAGATGGTATTGAGTGCGCCCATATCATGAAATGCCGCTGATACCATGTACGCCCCGGCAGGAATTCATGGTATGAATTATCCATAATTCAATGATTTTATTGAATTTTATGAGATAAATTGCAGGCGCTCGGATCATGGTATTTAGACTGGCCTAGGGCGAAAACCATGCTGACCGACACCAAGCTGCGCAACCTCAAGCCGAGGGATAAGCTCTACAAGGTGAATGACCGCGATGGCCTCTATGTAGCCGTCACGGTCTCTGGCTCAATCTCGTTCCGCTACAACTACGCGATCCACGGCCGGCAGGAGACCATCACCTTCGGTCGCTACGGTGTTGGTGGCATCACCCTGGCGGAAGCCCGCGAGCGGTTGGGCGAGGCCAAGAAGATGATCGCGGCAGGGAAGTCTCCGGCCAAGGAAAAGGCGCGGGACAAGGCCCGCGTCAAGGATGCGGAGACATTCGGAGCCTGGGCGGAAAAGTGGCTGCGCGGCTACCAGATGGCCGAATCCACCCGCGACATGCGTCGCTCAATCTACTTTCGCGAGCTTAAGTCGAAATTCGGCAATCAGAAGCTGGTCGAGATCACCCACGAGGACTTGCGCGCACTGACCGATGCCATCGTGGAGCGCGGCGCGCCGGCAACGGCGGTGCACGTCCGCGAGGTGGTGTTTCAGGTCTATCGGTGGGCGATTGAGCGCGGCCAGAAGGTCGAGAATCCCGCGGAGCTGGTGCGCCCGACCACCATCGCCAGGTTCGAGCCGCGCGACCGCGCTCTGACACCGGATGAAATCGGTTTGATGTACCAATATGTCGAGCGCGTCGGAACAGCTCCGTCATTTCGGGCGGCGGCAAAGCTCTTGCTGCTGACGATGGTGCGCAAGAGCGAACTGACGAAAGCGACCTGGAGCGAGGTCAATTTCAGCGAGGCGCTTTGGACGATCCCGAAAGAGCGAATGAAGCGGCGCAACCCGCATCTGGTGTTCCTTTCCAGACAGGCGCTCGACATCTTCATCGCTCTCAAGACCTTCGCGGGCGGCTCGGATTATGTGCTGCCATCGCGTTACGATTCCGATGCCCCGATGAGTAGCGCCACGCTCAATCAGGTGCTGACGCTGACCTACAAACTGGCGCAAAAGGAAGGAAAGCCACTCGCCAAGTTTGGCCCGCATGACTTGCGGCGCACGGCAAGCACGCTGTTGCACGAGGCGGGTTACAATACCGATTGGATCGAGAAATGCCTTGCCCATGAGCAGCGTGGCGTGCGCGCGGTCTATAACAAGGCCGAGTACCGCGATCAGCGAGTGGAAATGATGCAGGATTGGGCGGACATGATCGACGAGTGGACGCAGAAATGCCGGGCCGTCAGCGTGTAGCGCGTTTCTGCGCGCGGCGCTTTATGGCAGCGGAAACGGCTTGACGCGACACGTCGAGCTTGCGCGCTATCTCGGTCTGTTTCATGCCTTGGGCCAGCAAATCGTCGATCATGCTGATCGGTGCCCTGGGTGCCTTCAGCGCCTGAAGCTGGCGATAGGCTTCTCTCCTGACATCCGCGTGAGCCTCGATATCCCATGAGGGAAGAACGGCACTATTTATGCCCTTCCGCCAGATTTGTTCGATCAGCTCCTCATACTTGCCAGCAAACCGTCTATCCCGCTGATAAGCACGACGCGCATCATCGCCGCGCCGTGGATTGTGCGCTTCGCAGTAAAGTTTGCTGGGCTTCGCCACCCCATCAGACTGACCAGGAAGGCGATTGGACCCGAGCAACTCTCCGTGCCGTGCCCATTCGCGATAAAGCATTATCCTTTCGACACGATCCCGGAAGCCAGACACGGATTGGTCGCCGCGCATTTCGAATGCGTCATAGTAAGCGCCCCACATGCGGGCGGCACCAAATCGGCCGAACTTCCCTGCAAGTGCCTGCTCGTAGCGTGCCACTACGTCATCGGCCTTCGTCTGTGCTGCTGAGCGTATTGCGTCAGTGAGTGGCACGGCCTTCGCGTTCCCGCCTGCCAAACGCTTTATGACGGCAGGTGCCTCCAAAATGGTCGAATACTCTGTGGGTCGCCAGCAGAGTTCGCAGAAGCACCACATATAGTGATGATCCAGCTTGGCTCGTATGCGGGCTGACGACGTATCGCGCTCCCTCACCAACCGTTCAAGATACGGATCAAAGGCGTTTCGTGCTGTCTTGGCCATGGCTCCACGATAGCCCAACTGTCAACGACATTCTAACTTTTTCGCCGCAGCCCGCTGGCACCGAACGGTATCGTCAAGCATCTGACTGATACCGAAGGACGCCGGCATGGAGATCAAGACACTCATCAACCGCAAGAAACTCCATGCCATGATCCCGCTGGCCGAGCGGACGATTTACAACATGGAGCAGCGCGGGGAGTTTCCCCGCCGCATCGCCCTCACAAGCCGGAGTGTCGCGTGGGATTTGGCCGAGATCGAAGAATGGATTGAGGCGCGCAGGTCGTCAGGCGCTCAAGCCGCGCGCCCCGGCGCCTGAGCCGCAATATATTGGCCCGCTGCCCAGCCTCTGGAAACTAAGTCGTGGCACGCGACGGGCTGGCCGCCCTTCTCGATCAACAGCGGAGAGCCTCCCAGGTTGGGCGGGGCGAACGCATCGGGCGTGAAAGAACGTCCCGCCTTGCGCCAGATCGTACGGCGCAGGGCGATTTTTTCGTAGCCGACATTCTGGATGCCGTCCCCAAGGGTGACATGGCCAGCATGGAGCATCCGCTATTCGCGCTGAAAGCTGGCGACAGCCGCGTTAGAACTTACGAGCGCAACGGCTTCACCGTCACCGTGAAGCCGGGTCACGACGGCTGCGCCACGATCCACGACAAGGATTTGTGGATTTACTGCGTCAGCCAGATGGTCGAGGCCAGGAACGCGGGGCAGGAAGTCTTTCGCGTCGTGCGCTTCAAGGCGTACGACTTCCTTCGTGCCACAAATCGCGACACGAGCGGCCGAGCCTATATCCGAATGGGCGAGATGCTCGCACGGCTCACCGGCACGCGGATAGAGACAAACATCGAGACGGCGGGCAAGCGCGAGCGCGGGTTTTTTGGACTTGTGGACTCGGCCAAGGTCGTCGAGCACGATCGAAGAAACCGAATGGTTGCCGTCGAGGTGACGTTGCCCTACTGGTTGTATCGGTCCGTCGAAGCCATGCACGTGTTGGCCTTGAGCCGTGACTATTTCCGCCTTCGCAAGCCGCTGGAAAGGCGCATCTACGAATTGGCGCGAAAGCACTGCGGCACACAACCGAGCTGGCTGATTTCACTGGCGGTGCTTCACAAGAAGAGCGGCAGCGCATCGCCGCTGCGCAACTTTCGCGAAGACGTGCGGGCGCTGGTTCAGTCCGGGCATTTGCCGGATTATCTGATGTCCTACGATCCGGCGCGGGACATGGTTACGTTCTACGCCTTTGGCCCGACAGGTCGGGTGGCTGAAGCCAAGGACATGCTGGCTGGACGCCCCCACGCGCCGTTGGTCGCGCATGAGAAAGCTCACGCACGGAAAGCAGGAAAGCGCCCGCGCTCCGCCAATCGCTGACGCGAATAGCCGGCGGCGAGCTGCCACCGTTCTCAGGTGCTGAGGGATTTCGCGTGTGCGGTCTTGCCTTGCGCGCGCCGCTTGGCGAGCTTGGCCATGCGGGTGTGGATTTCGTCAGGGCTGATGTCGGCGGGGTCGAAAGGTCGGCCGTACCATTCGAGCATGGATTTGCGAGCTGAATGGCGCGGTTTCGCCACGGCGTCGAGAAACTCTTCGAAGCCGGGAAGGCCACCGACATCTTCAGGCGGCGCGCGGCGCTCGCCATCGACGAACCGAGGATAGTCAGTCTCGGATTCGGCGGGGAAGACGCCTTCGATCTCGACGCTGTGTCGCCAGTCGTCACCGAAGTCATAGGTGTAGATAAACGTGGTGACGCCGCGCTCGATGAGCTTGCCGAGGCGGATGTTAGCGGCATCACGCGTCGGCGGGCCCATCCAGTCGTCATCGAGCGGAATGCCATAGCTGGCCTCGCCGACATCGAAGCGGAACAGGTGGTAGTTCTCGAACAGCATGACGGCCTGGATTGCTAGGTGCAGGGTCCTGAGGCTATTGGAGGCCGGCAGTTCGACCCGGCGCCAGATGGCCGGCTGCATGTCGTCGAGCGTGATGCGGATACGGACGATCTGATCGGTCATGCCGCCATGCTGACGGGCGTCCCGTTGGCTGTCCAGCCCCAGGGCGTGAGTTCGACCTCCCAGACCTAGGTTCGCTATATCGCCTTCGGCTACCGCCCTGTGGATAACTTTTCCCGAGCCGCAAATCGTTTCGTGCTTTTAGGTGCACTTGGCCGCGTATGGCACGTGCTTTTAGGTGCACCCCATTTCGTGCTTTTAGGTGCAGGGCGATTCCGTAAGCAATTGCGCTATAATGATAATTTGGGAGTTTTTGAGAGTGTAACGCGCGCGCGCGTTTTAACTCTATATATTTAACTTAGAGCCGGCTGCGTCACCGCACCCGGCTAGGCGCTCCGCGCCCTGCGCCATCATCCCCAGGCACACGCTGTTACACCACTCGGGGGGACGTGACCCAAGCCAACGAAAGCGTCCGCTTTCTGTCCGCATTTCTCTACCGTCCGCAAACTCATCGCAGACCAGTGGAAAACGGACACGTTGCTGGGGTCCGCCAAACGGTCGTTTGACGGACAAGAATGATGACATCACAAGCGACCTCACCGGATCGTGGCGAACGGCAATTTCAGATAAGGTCGTCTCGTTCGTTTCCGCTGTTGGGATTGTGCTGAAAACCGTTTTCTTTTTTTGGTGCTTTCGAGATCTTCGGCACCGGGGATGGCGACTGATCTTGTGCCGGTATTGCCGGTGCTGGCGGGGGCATCTCATCTCGAACATTCGAGCCTTGAATGCCTCGCTTGCTGGGAGGACGGATATGCTTGCCAACGTATCGGGCGAATTGGCTGTAGCTTAATCCGGTGCTCGCTCCGCCATAGTTTTCGTAAATAACCGTCAACGGCCAGCCAGCGTTCACATGCTCCCGGAATTTTTCGAGTTGCGCCAAGAACGCGACGCGTCCCGCGCCCGTCAGCTTCCCTTTTAGTGCCATGATCGTCGAAATCTCCACTTGCGCATTGTTGCGCAAATATGCGCATAAATTTTCGGCGCAGCAACGATTTACGACGATTAGAGATGACTAATCATGCGTAGATATGCGTAAAGATGGCTATTGTACCGGGTTCGCGGAGTTGCGCATGATTGCGCACACAAAGGTGACGGCAAAGGTGACGGCAAAGGTGACGGCAAGATGTGTGTTTGTAGCTACACGGCGAAGCCGAGCAGCAACGAAACCCCGGCCTTACTCACCTTCGGTTCGACGTAACTTGCTCTGCGAGGCATACAATCGCTGCCGCGACAATCGGGCGATGAAGGGTTTCGACGATGGAACAAAGCACCAAAAGTCAGTCGGCGAAGCGCGACCGAACAATGCGTTTTCGGGCGACGGAGGAAGAGGCGCGCGAGATCGAGCAGCGCGCCGCCAGCACTGGCATGGGCGTGTCGGGTTATGTGCGAGCAGCGGCGCTCAATCACCCGGTTCGGTCGGTCTATGATTTGAAAGCCGTCGCCGAGCTGGGCCGTATCAACGGCGATCTCGGCCGGGTCGCCGGCTTGCTGAAATTATGGCTTGCCGAACGGCGCGGACACGGCGCGCCGGCGACTGATGTGGAACGCATGATGGGTGAGTTTCGCACGTTGCAGACCGACCTATCGCGAATGATGCGGCAGGCGCTGAAATGACAGCGAGTAGATGGAACGATTTCCTTGTCATCGCTTACAAGGAGATGCGGGCCATCGAGGCCGAGATCGCGCGCCTCGCCCTCATCATCGCCGAATACCAGGCGGACGTGCTGTACCGCGGACAGAAGCTGGCGCTGGCCGAGTTCCTGCCACTGAACAAGGAAAACTGGATAACTTGCGGCAACGCCCTGCGGCTCGATTGGCTGTCTATCAGAGTGGTCCGAATGCTGGTCTATCCCCACGAGTGCGGGGGAACCAATCGCAATGCACGAAATGAACTTCCCGCCGAGGGTCTATCCCCACGAGTGCGGGGGAACCAGCGGCTCGAACCGCGAGCCAGATGATTGGATGGGTCTATCCCCACGAGTGCGGGGGAACCCGCGCCAAGCCGGGGTCTTGCGGCATTACGGCGGGTCTATCCCCACGGGTGTGGGGGAACCGGCACCGCAAGTGAGCGGGAATTCCGGGGGCTGGGTCTATCCCCACGGGTGTGGGGGAACCACGATCTGGTCCGCCTATCAGAACAAGGGCGGGGGTCTATCCCCACGGGTGTGGGGGAACCCGCTTCTCGGCGCGATCCTGACGAACAGCAACGGGTCTATCCCCACGGGTGTGGGGGAACCGCGGCGGGGCCGCTTATGTGCTGTCCTGGCCGGGGTCTATCCCCACGGGTGTGGGGGAACCGCAATCGCGGCGGAAATCGCGGGTTTTTGAAGGGGTCTATCCCCACGGGTGTGGGGGAACCAGCAGAGGGCGGTGTTTTGTCCGTTCACACACGGGTCTATCCCCACGGGTGTGGGGGAACCCTGAGCAATAAGGCGATCCTGGAGATTCATCACGGTCTATCCCCACGGGTGTGGGGGAACCGCAACATGCTTTGCCGCCCAGATGAGAAGGCTGGGTCTATCCCCACGGGTGTGGGGGAACCCCGCAGCCGCCCGGGCAAGCGCCTCGGTGTGCTCGGGTCTATCCCCACGGGTGTGGGGGAACCGGGCGGCCAGTTCCCGCTGTGCGGGCGACATGGGGTCTATCCCCACGGGTGTGGGGGAACCTGAAATCGATAATGAAGGGAGGACCGCGCGGTGGGTCTATCCCCACGGGTGTGGGGGAACCTCACCTCGGCCTCGCGCCTCAGGCGGTCGGCAGGGTCTATCCCCACGGGTGTGGGGGAACCTCACTGCCGAGATCGCATCGATCGAGCACGGCGGGTCTATCCCCACGAGTGCGGGGGAACCTTCTGCTCCACCCAAGGTATGGCGGAGAGCACGGGTCTATCCCCACGAGTGCGGGGGAACCCGACCGCCAGGGGGGCGCCGCATTCGCGGCAAGGGTCTATCCCCACGAGTGCGGGGGAACCGCGATTACGACACCTTGGAGCCAGACGGAACATGGTCTATCCCCACGAGTGCGGGGGAACCTGGTCGCCGAACTGGCGCAAAGACCCGATCGTGGGTCTATCCCCACGAGTGCGGGGGAACCTGATCGCGCACCCACCCCATGTTGTCGCGCACGGGTCTATCCCCACGAGTGCGGGGGAACCCAGGAGGCGGAGCATCGGGAATTCCCCGTGGTGGGTCTATCCCCACGAGTGCGGGGGAACCGGACAGGGGGAGGGGCGGGCAACATTCGGCCGGGGTCTATCCCCACGAGTGCGGGGGAACCGGTGAAGTCAGCCTTCACAGCGAGATTACCCGGGGTCTATCCCCACGAGTGCGGGGGAACCGTGGCCGTCGTCGGCGGAGGCGTGTCGATGTCGGGTCTATCCCCACGAGTGCGGGGGAACCGTACGCGTGAGCACTGCGTACCGGGGCCTAGAGGGTCTATCCCCACGAGTGCGGGGGAACCCTCGGCATAAAGCGCCTCGGTCATGCAGTCATGGGTCTATCCCCACGAGTGCGGGGGAACCTTTGCGGCGTCGTCCACCAAAAGGCGTCCGGGGGGTCTATCCCCACGAGTGCGGGGGAACCGTCATGGTATGCTCTCCATAAACCCCGGGCTTGGGTCTATCCCCACGAGTGCGGGGGAACCGCCCTAATCCAGCAAGGAACGCAGCTTACGCAGGGTCTATCCCCACGAGTGCGGGGGAACCTCGATGCCAGGATGATCCCGCTGTCGTCTGTTGGGTCTATCCCCACGAGTGCGGGGGAACCCATTCCAGCCTCCCCCTGAGATCGGGGATTAAGGGTCTATCCCCACGAGTGCGGGGGAACCGCTTATCCAATATCGCCTGTCGGGCGTAGTAGGGGTCTATCCCCACGAGTGCGGGGGAACCGCTCCGGCGACGTGATCCCTCGCATTGCCGAGGGGTCTATCCCCACGAGTGCGGGGGAACCTTGTAGATCGCCTGCGCCCCGGTCCCGGCGGCGGGTCTATCCCCACGAGTGCGGGGGAACCCAGGGCGCCTTCAGCGCGAAACGCCGCCGCCAGGGTCTATCCCCACGAGTGCGGGGGAACCGCCAGGGCTTCGGTCAGGACGTTCGCGGCGTCGGGTCTATCCCCACGAGTGCGGGGGAACCATAGCGCCTTGGACCATGGGGTATTCGCCAAACGGTCTATCCCCACGAGTGCGGGGGAACCGCTATGGTGTGCGGGGCAGATGATGCCCGCGCGGGTCTATCCCCACGAGTGCGGGGGAACCCGCACCCGGATAATGCGGGGCTCGGTGTAGTAAGGTCTATCCCCACGAGTGCGGGGGAACCTCTGACCTTTAACGCCTTCTAAAATATACACACTGTCAAAGAGCAGAAGGAAAAAAGTCAGTCACTGGGCTTCTTTTCGATTGCCGGCAGGGCCCGGCGGACGAGCAGGATGCCGTCGTGGGCAACGATATCCTTGGGGGGTTCACCCAGGGTGGCGAGGCCAAGGCCGCCATTGGCTAGGCTGTCGGCCCAGGTCATAACGATGCTGCCCTGGCGCAGGTGCCCATACCATTGGGCAAGCACCTCCCAAATCCGCTGGCGGACGCCGGCGTTCATCCGGGGCTGCGCATAGACGCCGGGCGCCAGTTCAAGCATGGCCGAGCCCAGGAACCCCCGGTAGCGCGCCTCGACATTGCGGGTAACGACCACAACCATCGGCATCAAGCGATCTCCTCGGTCTCGGCCCCAAGACCCAGAAGCGTTTTGATCCTGTCGATCATCGAGGGAATAACGCCGCGTTGGCGAAACAGCTTGGCCGCCCGCTGGCGGGTGAGTCGCTCAAGGGGATCACCGGATTTTTCCGCCTCCTTAACGGCGCCAAAGGCGATATCCAGGGTGATATCGTGGCGATAAAGATCGGCGATATCGAGAACGAAGGACTGGCCGGAATCCTCGTGGACGAACCCCAGTTGGGGGATCGCCCCCACCGCCGCCACGGCGACCGAGGCGGCGGCGGTCATGGCCGTTGCGGCGTGGTTGATCGCCTGATTGGCCTCATCCCCGGCCTCGGGATCGGCCCGATCATAGCTTCGCCCCCGCCAGGGTATGCCATAGCGTTCCGCCGCCAGCTGGTAGCTTCGCTTGATGCGGGCGCCTTCCTGCCCGCGCAGAACCTCGATGTCGCGCGTTCGCACGATCTCGCCAAAGCGCATGGCATACATGGCGCGCGCCACCTCCATGCGGGTCTTCGGATCGGCCCAAAGCGTTACCTGCGCCCGCGCCAGGGCGGAACTGTCGGGCATCAGGGGCGGCGCGGTATAAAACCGTACGGCCCCCTGGCCAATGGCGGCCAAGGCGCAGCCATGGCGGGCCAGCAGCCGCAGCGCATCATGGGTAACGCTTGACCCCGGCCCCAGCAGGATGATCGATACCGCCTGATGGGGGATCTGATAATCCCCCGCCGCCAGTTCACCGCCACCGGCGGTCACAAAGCGCAGACAGCCGTCTTCGACCTCCAGACGGCCGCGATCAAGCCAGACCAGCCCATGGCGGTCGGCATGGGGAATGCGCGCTTTTTCAAGTCCCAGCCTTCCGCTCAGCATGATCCGTCCCCTATCGCGCCGGACGCAGAAGCATCATGCCATAGCCGTAAGCGGTATGTCGGCCAAGGCCAGACGCCAGATGCCCGGCGAATTTCGCCCCGTCAAGGATGACCAGTTCCCCATGGAAGACCGCATCCGGGCCTTCGATGGATTTACTGCCACGCAGAACGGCGCGGCGCTCGAAGCGGGCCAGCCGTACCTCCTCCACCCGGGCCGCGCCGGACAGACGCTCGGCCAGCCATTGGAAATAGACCCCTTCGCGCGTGATCGGCGCGCCGGCCACCCCCTCGGCGGGCCGCCCCTCGGGAAAACGGCGGAGGGCCTCAAGCAGGAAGGCATCCACTTCCGCCCCCTTGGGGAAAACCCCGGCCGGTTTCAAAAGCCGGCGAACCGGCCGCGCCCGCAGGTCAAAGGCCAGACGGCGTCCCTCGCGCCAGTCCTCGGGCATGGCCTTGGCGGCCAGCCGGGCGGGATCGCAAACGGCCAAGGCGTCGGGCAGACCAAAGTCCCGCGTCGTCTGAACAAGCGCCGTCCTATCGGCGCGGGTATAGGCGTAAAGCGTGCCGGTGGCGCCATTGGGCGCCACCATCAAGCGGAACGGCTGAAGGACACCCTTGCCGAAGCTCTCGCCAAGCAGGTGATGCAAGGCGCGCCCTTCATCGGTGCCGATGCCGCGCTGGCCGGCCCAGCGATGAAAGGACACCATGTCCAAAGGCAGGCTGATCAGATAAAGCGGGGTCATAGGCCGGCCCCTTGCGCCACGACGACGCCTTCAACGATCGGGCGCGTTCCACCGTGCAGGCCTGTGCGCCAGTTCCGCAGGTCGGGCAGGTCATGGATGCGATGAACCGCCGGCCCGTCGACAGGCCCTTCCCCCACCGGCCAGACCGCGCGCCGCTCGGCGGCAGCCCCATCCCTTTGGCGATCGTTCCCATCGGAGCGCAGCGCCTGAAGCGCCTGATAGGCGGTGGCGGCGACAACGAACTCCTTGCCGCGCAAAGGGCGGGACGGCACGCAGGATTTGCGTCCGATGAACAGCGGCCGGGCCGGGCGGTCCAAGGCGGCGGCGAGGTCGTCAAGAGCGGGTTCTTCGGCCGCATCCAACCGCAAAGCCACGACGACCGAGGCATCGCCATGATAATCCCGGCGGCGGCGATGGGGCGCGCCGTAACTGGCCCCATCGCGCCCCTCGGGCTCGCCCCAGGTCGTCCATCCCCTTTCGGTCTTGGACAATTTCGCGTTCTGGGTATCGGTCAGAACGCCGGTCGGATTTTCGCGCTCGCGGCGGGCGGCGAAGATCAGGCGGTCTTGCAGGCGCTGGTGGCGCTCCCACTCGGTCCGCCGCCAGCCAAGCGCATTGGCGAACAAGCCCGTCAGCATCGATGCGGCGGGAAAATCGCGGGTCACGCCCACGTTATCGATGGCCACCCCACCGAAAGCCAGCAACGGCGCTTCCAGATGCACGATCAGCCAGCGATGCTCAGGCATCGGGAGCCTCCTTCACCCGGCTCGCCGTCCAGTCCGCCAGGGCCTTGAGCGACAGCTTTTCCAAGCCGCTGGTCGCCGGTCCGGTCAAGGGCGTTTCGGCCAGCGACAGATAGCGCCGGGCCTCCCCCGTCTCATAGGTGGCATCAAGCTTGGCCAAACAGCCGTCCAGAGCCGCCACCGCCTGTTCGCGATCAGGGGCGATCGCCTTGCGATAGGCCGTCGCCAGACTGCGGGGCTGGCGGTCGCCCGCTTCGATCAGCATCAGATCGGCGCGGCCATAGGGCGCGGTGGAGCCCAGCTTGGCGCCCGGGGAAACTTCGGCGATGAGATAGACAAGATTATTCACCACTTGGGCGGCGATCTCCTTGTCACCGCCGCAATTACCGATCAGGCCGGGCAGATCGATCACCACATAGCCATAGAACAGGCCCGAGGTTAGTTCGGTTTCCTGGATCGTATCGGCGCCGCTATCGCTCTCGTCTTTTTTCAGATCATCAACGGCGGTGAAGTAATCGCCCTCCGCCTCTTCGGCATGAACGGTGAAGGCATGGGCGACATGCACCGGCGCGTCGATATTGGCCGCCGGATCGGATGTCACCATGCGGCCGAACAAGGCGGCGACAAGACCGCCGGGCAGCGCCGCGTTCTCGCTCATCGCCTTGAAATTCGCGTCTTTCCGCCAATCGGCGACGGCCTTTTGCAAGGCTTTCGCATCGTTTGCCCCGGCGGCGAGTTCTTCCGCCCGCCGGGCCAGCCACGCCAGTTCGGGCTGTCCCAACAACAGGGTCTGGCGGCTTTTCTTGCCCTTGTCCGCCTTGTCCCCATAAACCAGTTTCTGAAACTCCGGCTCCAGGACATCAAGGATGTCCTGGGGATAACGCCCCTCAAGCGGCTTGATCACCAGATCCGTAACCAATTCGCGCGAGCGGAACGAGCCAACGTATCCCCCCAGGGTCTGCAGGGCATGGGGGTCGTGCTCGGCCATCCGCCAGTGACGCTTCAGGCATTGCGAGGAAATGCGGGTGCGGTTTGATCCGCCATAGGTCAGCCGCTTGGCCAGACCGGAATCATCCCGGTTCAAAAGCGCCGCCGTATAGGAATGCAAACTGTGGATTTGCAGAAAACGGGACGGGGTCATTCGTCGGCTTCCTTATGTCTTGTCGGTGCGTAAAGCGGAATCAAGCCGCCGGTAATAGCTGGTCGCCAGGGCTTGGGCGGAGGTTTTGCTTTCTGGAAACAGCAGCAAAGCGGCGATATCGGCGCAATTGAGGCCCCGGTCGATCACCCGGCGGTTTGCCAGGGCGCGCGCGATGCGCTCCAAGGCCTCGCCATGGTGGTCTGGCGGTTGGGACAAAAACCGGGCCAGCCGCGTTTCCGATACAAAGGGCCGCGTCGCATCCTTCCAGCCAGGATCGCCGCCATCACACAGCACGCCGCCCAGTCGGTATCTATCGTCGTGCAGAGGGATCCCCTTGGCCCGCTCTCCCTTGGGCGTCAAAATCGCCATGATTTTGATGATCCGCATCCACGGCGTGATCGGCGCCGCGTCGATCACCCCCCCGGCGCTGGCCAGATGCCAGAAGGCGGAACATCCCGGCCCCCCAACCTCCATCCGCCGCAGTTGGGCCAGATCCCCGGTGCCAAGGCGGCACATCTTTGCCGCGATCTCGCCGACCGCGACCTTATAATCAAACCTTTCTCCCTCAGGCGGCATCGTTCGCATCCTTGTGGTGGGGCTGGAAGAGGTCCGGGTAATCGCGCCGGATCCGGCCAGTGAAGGCCGATCGCGCCCGGGCTTCGGCGCGGGGGCGGAAAATGCCGGCGCAGGGGATGGTGGGAAGCGCCGCTTTGAAAAAGCCCTCGGCCGCCGAAAACAGCTCCTTGGCGAAGTTCATCTCGATCGCCAGCAGCGCCTCTGGTCCCTGGTCGCGCATAGCGAACCGGGCCCACAGAAAGGGGAAAAAGCGGCTATCGGCCACCCGGTCAAAGCCGTCCCGGGCGTCCCGCGAATAGGCGTAATGCTCTTTTTTGATTTTTTCCCGCTCGCCGCCGACCGCGGCCAGGGCCAGGGCAAATCCAAGCGCTTTGTCGAAGGTTTCGATCGTCGTCATCTGCGCCTTGGCAAGGTCGTAATTTTTTCCCGCTCGCCGCCGACCGCGGCCAGGGCCAGGGCAAATCCAAGCGCTTTGTCGAAGGTTTCGATCGTCGTCATCTGCGCCTTGGCAAGGTCGTACAGCTCGGCGCGCTTGGGACCAAGGCTCAGGGCTCGGGAGATCTTGCCGCCCACGGGCAGGATGCGCGTCTTGAAGCCATAGGTCTTGCTATTGCCCCGGGCCAAGGCGGCGCAGACCAGGGCGAGCGTTTCGCCTTCAGGCTCGAACGACGCGGGCCGGGCCAAAAGGGGCAGGTCCCAATTTCCAGACAGGATAAGTTCGGTGAGAACCCTATAGTCAAAATCACGGTCATTAAGGGTAAAGCTTTTGTTTTCAACCTTATCGACAGGGGCGAAGGGGTCACCCAAAGCGCCCTTCAAAGGCTTGGCATTGATCCGCGTCGCTTTCGATGTTCCCTTTCTGCCGATAAGCCGCCCCGACTCCTCCGACAGCCGGACACGGCGGCAGACTTCAATGAACCAGATATCCAAGTCCTTGGTTTGAAGCTGTTCGTCTTCCGGCCAAAGGGCAAGCCATGTCAGGCCAAGCCCCCCGGTTTCGCGATACCCGAGAGGCTCGTAATGTGCCATCTCGCTCTCGCGCGTCTCCAGCAGCACGGCCACATCCCTGCGAAACCAAGCCCCCGGCCGGGGGGCCATGGCTTTTTCCGACTTCGGCGGCAAGGGCGCCAGGGACACCAACGGGCGCGAGGACGCGCCGCCATTCATCCGGGCGATGCCCTGATTACCCGCCCCGCCATAGCCCTCTCCGGTCTGCAACGAGATCAAGGCGAAGACCCAATCCTGGGCCGTTCCACGATAGGCCACCGACTGCTTTAAATCGTGGTTGCGCGAGGTGATCAGCAGGTCAAGCCCATCCGGGGTCGCAACCGGATTGCCAAGCTGGAGACCCGGCGGGATCGGCGGCTGAAGAAAGGCGGGTTTGCCCGGATCATCGACCACCAGACACCAGGGCTCATCGGCCTTAAAGCCTGGTGTCAGGCCGCGCAGAAGACGCGCCCAGTCCTCTTCCACCGTCGGAACGGTCTTTTCCCCCGCCTTTTGCAGGGCGAGGGCCGCCAGTTGAACCAGAAACATATGCCAAGCCGGCGCTTGATGGGGTCTTAGGGAAGGAAACGAGCCCACCTCATCGCGGGCCAAGGCCGCCATCACCCCGGGCAATGTCAAAACCCCACAGGGCGTGACATCGATCAGCGGCTGGAGGAGGAGATTGACCATCCTACCCCTCCAGCCGACCGAGAGAGCCCCGCGAGTGCGGGGAAGTCAGCCGATCACAACCGTCGGTCAGATCATACAGGGGGCTATCCCAGGAGTTTTCCAGGGCCCCGTCGGCTTTTGTCGAGACGACAGCAGCCTGAAGGCGGAAAGCGACAGAAAATCGCGGCAACCGGAAGACCGTCTCGACACACGTGAACATACCGAACCCCATGATTGGAACTCCATGCAAAAGTGGCATCGAACACGATATGGGATCCGCTCAGGATATTTCAAGTAACCTGTAAGATCTAACCGTACCGCGGCGTCCGTACTCGAATTTGGTCCCTCCGGCTTGGAAATGCAACACCCCATCCAAAGCGATCGGCGCCACCACCGTCCCGCCGTCGATCCCATGGGACCAGGGGGGCGGCAGGGTCACGCCACTGATCTCGACTCCGAAGGGGCCGCAGACCGGGCCGGAAAAAAGAATCCGGGCTCCCTCCGCCCCCAGTCTCGTGCGGATTCTCTCTTCCTTGTCGGGGTCTGGGTACCTCATGTCGGCGAAGGGCGTGCCGATCGGCAGGGCGATGTTTCTGGCCGCGCCGGCATCGGCGATGTCCTTGCCACATACATTGGCCCAATAGGTTTCCCAGGGCCGCCCCAGTTCCCTATGCAGCGCCTCGATGCGCTCGGGATGGGTTGCGCTTTCGACCAGAAACCGGTTCATCGCCGGGATGCGCCATTCGGGGTAAGCCGCGATCAGGCGCCGGGTCAGTTCAAGCACGGAGAGGTCGCGGTAGATGCCGTTCAGAACACCCCGCTCGTCCCATCCCCCCAGCCCGTTCTCGAAAAAGGGAGGCAGAAATATCTCCAATCCCTGCTCGGGCATCAGAACCCGACAGTGGGGGACCTCGAAGCCGGACGGCCGGCTCAGGGCATGGCGATGCAACCGCCCGATGCGTTGCAGCAGCACATCGACGGGACACAGGTCCGTGATCAGAAAGTCGGCATCGATATCAAGGCTTTGTTCGAGCGTTTGCGTTCCGATGACGATCCGCCCGCCCGGTGTGCGCGTTGCCTGATCAACAGACAAGGCCGCCTCCACCGCCCCATCAAGCAGGGCGCGATCCTCGGGGGCGAACCGGCCGTGATGCAAAGCCGGACCCTTGGCCACCGTCAGCAACAAATCCTCGCCGCCGGCTTGCCGGACCCGGTCGAAGGTTGAAATCGCCGCCCGCACGGTGTTGCGCACGACAAGCACCCGCGCCCCGGAGCGCGCCGCGTCGATCGCCAGGGCCGCCGCCGTTTCCGCCGTCCACGACGGAACAAGCCCGATGGCGACGGATTTCTCCCCGCCCTTGCCGATCCCCCCGCGCGGCGCGACCTCTCCCTTGCCCCAAACGGCCGGATAGGGCGTGGCCACCGCCTCCTCAAAAGACGGGGAAGTCTTGCGCCCCAGCCACTTCGTCCGTGCCAGCGATCCCAGCGTCGCCGACATCAGCATGGCCTGACCACCGTGCCCGAGATGCATGGCGAGCAGATGGGTCTGTACTTCAACCATATAGCGATCAGAGGCATGAACTTCGTCTATTACTAGCAGGCTGCGCGAAAGGGCGGCCCCCCGGAGATGGGCATGCTTGACCTGCAAAGCGGCGAGCATGGCCTGATCGACGGTTCCAACGGCGATGGTCGCCGCCAGATGGCGTTTGGCGCTTTCCGCCGCCCACCGGGCCAGAAGGCGGCTCTCGTCAAGACCGCCATCGTCATCCCAGCGCACCCCCCAGTCAGGCAGGGCATGCCCGCCAACCACCCCGGATTTCAGATAGCCGGGAACCGCGAGAACGGCCTCCGGCGCATCGGCGCCAAAGACCCGCGCCATCGCCTTGTTCACCCGGGCGTGGAGTTGGATGGCCGCGGCGCGCGTGGGGAGGGCGAAATAGAGGCTGTCCACCTTTCCCGCCGCAAACAGCAGGACGAAACGCCACAACGCGGCTTCCGTCTTGCCCGATCCGGTTTCGGCTTCAAGAATGACAAGGGGTTCGGCAAGGGGAAACGCGCCGACCAGCTGTTGCTGGGGCCGTGGGGTGTCTATGCCGGTAAGGGTGGCGAAATCGGCCCGCCCCGCCGCCTTACGCTGGAGGGCGCGGGGATCGAGGCCAATGGCCGCCACCGCAGCGCCGGCTTTTTTGCGGGCCTTCTCCATGTAATCGACATCAAGCTCGGCCTTGAACGGGAAGACCGCCCTTGTCGACCCCAACCAGTCGGCAAGCGAGACAAAGCCACAAAACAGATGGGCAAACCCCACCATCGAGGGAAGCGGCCGACCGTCTTGGACAAAGGCGCCGGCAAACCAACGGGGGATGAGACCGCCGACTTCAGCCGAAGCCGCACCAGGGTCATAGCCGGCTTTCGCCACGGCCCGCCAACAAGGGGGGCGTCCTCCTTCCATGGAAACCGGACGACCATGGTGGGCAAGGACGGAGAAAAGCAGATTCCAATCGACACCCCACTCGATCAGCTTTTCCAGATGCAGGCTGCGGACAATGTCCGGGGGGGCTTGGTGCTGGAAAATCTCCACGCCTTCCCGCATATGTCCGTGCCGGGGCCCCGTCCATAAGCCCTCCGGCCAAGCCTTCGCTTGAAACCCCGGATGCAGCTTGCCTATGTCGTGAAGGAAAACCAGAACGGCAAGGCGGGCGATATCGACCTCGGAAAGGGGACCGCCTGCGGCCCGTTCCAATCGGCTCCGCACTCCGGGCAGCGCGGCCATGGCCTCGAAGCAGGCTGCCACATCGGCGCAGTGATGGGCCAGATGATGGCTTTCCCCGTCCCTCGATTTTCCCCAAGGCGCGCCATAAAGCCCCTTGCGGCTTTCTTGGTTTTGCTCTGCCGCCGAACCGGTGACATCGTTCAAAGCCCAGCCCCCAATACCGCGCATCCTTCGCGCTCATCTTTCCCCTGAAGCAAGAGCAGACCACATTGTGGCTATCCGCAATAGCTTCGACCATAGGGTGGCATTCCTTGCTGGGGTCGAGTTTGACGTGCGCGCTGACGCCAAGGTCGCGGGCGCAACCGCAACGGAATAAAAATTGTTCAGAATGGTATTCTGAATGGTATCTCTGAATGTTTATTTTTTATCTATTTGTTTTTTAAATGTTTTTTGTAAAAAAAATAATCGAGTGGGAATAATTCGGGCCCATCCGAGGGCATCCGAAGCCACGCCACGACACGATATAAGACGCTGAATTATATAAATAAATTCACCGTCCCGTTTCAGTATCGATCGCCGGGCTAGCCTGCCGAATGACGCTATGATGCATCTTGTCTCAGCCCAAAATCGCCTATCCCGTCAGAAGCACGAGAGCTTCTGACGGGATAATTGGGCGCTCTCCGACATTGTTTGACCGATCGGGAGAAGCCCCCCAGAACGGAGGCGGCCCCTATTTGGTCCTGACCCTGCGGCCGGAGTCTCCGGTCAGGGTCATCGTCACCTGGGGCCAGCCCGCCGCTGATCCCGTCGGGCATATCGTGCCGATGCCCGCGCGAGTCATCGCCATGGATCGCCGTTTTCCCCTAAAGCGGTGAGCGGGGAATCCGCTCATCGCTCTCAGATCTTGATCGCCCAGCACATCATCGCCGCACTCTGGCTGAGAGTGCTCGGGATGTGCCGGGGGCGCGGCGCTCGGCGGGGGACCCTTTTTGCGATGGGCCTAAACAAAGGTCCGTCAAACGGTCGGCACCGTTCCGCCATCGATGACGAACTCCGTGCCCGTCACCGCGCCGGCGCGCGGGGAGACGACGAAGGCGACCAGATCGGCGACCTCGGTCGGCTTGGCCGGTCGGCCGAGCGGGATGCCGCCGAGCGCCTTCATGATGATCTGCTTGCCGCCCGCGTAGTCGGTGCCGGCCTGTTCGGCCAGCCGCTCAGCCATGGCAACCGCCGCCTCGGTCTCTACCCAGCCCGGAGAAACCCGCACCACACGGATGCCCTTCGCGGCGACCTCCTTCGACAGGCTCTTGCTGTAGGAGGCAAGCGCCGCCTTGGCGGCGGCATAGGCCGTCGTCGATTCTGGAAGCGGCAGACGGGTCTGGATCGAGGTGATATGCACGATCACCCCCGCGCCCCGCGCGATCATTCCCGGCAGAAGCGCACGGTCAAGACGGACGGCCGGCATCAGGTTCCAGTTCAGGGCCCTCGACCATTCGGCATCGTCCAGGGCGGCGAACCCGCCGGCGGGGGCCGACGAACCGCCGACCACATGCACGATAATGTCCACGCCGCCGAGACGATCGATCGCGTATTTCGCTACCGCGTCACAGCCCTCGGCGGTGGTCATGTCGGCGGCGAGGCAGTGGACAGGGTTCGCCGGGTCCGCCGGGTTGGCCGGCACACGGCGCGCGGTGGTGACCACGCGCACGCCCGCATCGCGCAGCGCACCGACCACGGCCGCACCGATCCCCTTCGTTCCACCCGTCACCAGGGCGCGGGCGCCGCTCAAACCGAGATCGAAGCTCATCCCGTGATCTCCAAGCGGGCGATCTTGTCGCCGTCCACAACGAACGCATAGCGCAGATCGACCGGGCTACCGGGGAAATCCCCCGCGACACGGCCGCTTACCACGGTGCGCCCGCCTTCCTCGCTAACTGCAAAAGGATCAACGGTGTAGCTGACTTTCGCCGAGGCTTCCGCCTGCCATGCGCGGATGGCATCGCGGCCCGTATGGGTCTGGCGCTCATCGACCACGACGGCGTTCTCCGTGAAGCATAAGGCGACGAGATCGCCATCATTGTGGTCGGCGGCGAAATAGGCCGCGACCGGCCCTGGCAGAGGGATCGGCATGACAGGTCTCCGGTTTGTGTTGTCCCGGGGCATAAATCGCCTTAGCCTGAGCAAATGACAAGAACAGACAAAAAAGTAAGGTACTCACCCGAAGGTAAGGGCTCCGGCTACACGCGCGAGACGGCGGCCGAAGGCGTCGAGACTGTGCTGAAGCTGCTTGAAGGCCGCTGGAAGCTGATCATCTTGTTCCACCTGTTCGGCGGCGCTGTCCTGCGATTTTCCGACCTTGAGCGCGCCATCCCGGCCGTGTCGCAAAAGATGCTGATTCAGCAGCTTCGCCAGATGGAGAGGGACGGTATCGTGCGCCGCATCGTTCACCATCAGGTGCCGCCGAAGGTCGAATACTGCCTGACGGACTGGGGACAGGCGCTTTGCCCGGCCCTTGACGCGCTTTTGTCATGGGCGGCGCTCCGCGAGGACAGGGCGAAATCCTCCCCGTGACTCCCTAGCTTGAGCATCAAGGGGGGGGCGCCAGCGCACAGGCGCGGAGCACAACCGCGCCCCGAGAGGGCATCCCCGGCCTTCCGTCCCGAGAAAAAAAGAAAAAGGGGGGCAGACCCGCTTTTGCTGTTCTGATGCTGTTTCAGGGGCCGTGCTGTTACAAAGCGGGCGCTTGGCGCAGGGTTCCGCCGATCGACAAGGCCAAGGGCGTCTTCCCCTGCCCGTCTTTCATGCGAAACAGGCGGTCTGGCCCCTTCTCCATGCCTTTGTATATTTCCCAGGGCAACGCATCGTGCTCGTTCACGAAGTCGATGCTGATCCCGGCCTGGATCAGGGCGTTCAGGATATCGGAAACGGAATGCTGCCATTCATAGGTGCGGGCGTTTTTTATTAGCGCTTCCGAGCCGTCATAGCTTGTTTCGTCATCAAAGATCAGCGGGCTTTCCGGGGGCGTTTCGTAGTCGAAGACCTGACGCAAGGCCCCATTCTCCCCGGCCTCCATCATCAGCGCAAAGGGATGCGTATCGGCGAAATAAAGCCGGCCGCCGACGCGCAGCACGCCGGCGATGGCGCGCGCCCATTTGCCAAGGTCGTCCAGCCAGCAAATCGTGCCCCAACTGGTGAAGACCAGATCAAAGCCGCCGCCCAGCAAAGACGGCGCATCATAGACAGAGCCCTCGACAAACGCGGCATCCAGACCGGCGCGCTTCGCCAGATCCCGGGCATGGCCGAGCGCGGCCGGCGAAAAATCAAGCCCGACAACCTCGGCGGCCCCCATCCGCTTCACCGAAAGGGTGTCGGTGCCGATGTGGCACTGGAAATGGGCGACGCGGAGCCCGCCGACATCGCCAAGCTCGCTGATTTCAATCGGCGTCAGAGCGTTGGCCCCGGCGACCAACGCGTCGATGCCATAGAACTGGGTCTCGTCCCGGATATGGATAGCGGCCCGATCATCCCAATTCATCCGGTTGGCCGAAAAAAACGCCTGAGTTTCCGTCATTTTGGCTTTCCTAGGCGTTCTTTAGTCCGGTCTTCCTGGCATTAAAGACGGGAAAACGGCACACAAGCCGCCACAGGCAAGGGCGGCCTAGCGCCGCTTTTGCCTGTCAAAAATCAAAAATAATGAGGAAAAACAAGGCACTGGCGGAGTAGGAGGGATTCGAACCCTCGATACCGGTTTCCCAGTATGGCGGTTTAGCAAACCGCTGGTTTCAGCCACTCACCCACCACTCCGGTGCCAGTCATCGCGGGGCGGCTAGCCCCCGCGCGAGGGAGGAGGAAATAGCAGTCCGCAACGGCGCCGTCAAGGGATCGACAGCCGATAATTACGGGTTTTTCGCAATCCGCGCGTCAACCACCCCGCCGGTCAGCCGCGCCAGTTCGTCAAGGGTGGTTGGGAAAACGCAATGGGGGTGGCCGGCGGCGGCGAAAACCGTAGGAAAGCGGCCAAGCGAGGCATCCAAGGCGATGGGCAGCGCGGCGGGATGGCCAAGCGGGGCGACACCGCCGATGGCAAAGCCGGTGGCGGCGCGCACCACTTCGGCATCGGCGCGTTTGCAGCGCCCCTCCAGCCCGAGACAACCGGGCAGGGCCGCGGTATCGGCCTGACGATCGCCGGCCACCAGGGCCATCACCGGTTGGTCACCGATCACGAAAACCAGCGATTTGACGATGGCGCCAAGCTCGGTTCCCAGGGCCTGGGCGGCGTCTTGGGCGCTGCGCGCCGTATCGGTCAAAGCCACCACCCGGGTATTTGACCCGCCGGCGGCCAGGGCATCGATCACCCGGCGCACCGAACTATTGGACAAGGGGCCATTGGCCAGGTCGTCATTCGCCGTCGACAACGCGGATTGGGGAACGCTCACCGGGCTTACTCCTCGTCGGTCTTGAGTTCGTCGGTCTTGATAAGCTCCTCGGGCCCGATCAACTTTGCCCCCATCGCCGCCGCCGATCAATCACCGATCAACAAGGCGGCGCAAGCCCCCCTCCCCCGTCGGCTTGGCTTTCCGCAGCCTACGCCTCCTTTGCCTCCTTCCTTTGACCGGCCAATTGCCGACCGGCATCACTGAGGGCGCCGGTGATCGCCGTGCCGATGGCATCGGCGAGCAGGCGGTAATCGCGCGAGCGCGGCGAGGCCGGCCGCCACAGCAGGGCCAGGGTGCGCGCCGCCCGCGCCCCGGTGATCGGCCGCACCACCACGCCCGATCCCGGGCGGGCCTCCACCGGCACGGCGATGCTGGGCATCAAGGTGACGCCCACGCCGCCGGCGACCATCTGCACCAGGGTCGACAGGCTGGTCGCCTGAAAGGCCTCGTTGCCGCGCGAACGCGTCAGGTGGCAGGCCTCCATCGCATGCTCACGCAGGCAATGGCCGTCTTCGAGCATCAGCATGGTCTCGGACTCGAGCTTTTCCACCGCGATGTCATCAAAGGCCGCCAAGGGGTGGTTTTCCGGCATCGCCAGAACCACCTCTTCGGTCGCCAGTTCAACGCGCGGCAGATCGCCCACCGCATAGGGCAAGGCCATCAGCGCCGCGTCGATCCGCCCGGCGTTGAGCAGGCTGAGCAGGTTGGCCGATTGCTCCTCGCGCAGGAACAGCCGCAAGCCGCCATAGGCTTCGCGCAGGGCGGGAACCAGACGCGGCAACACATAAGGACCGATGGTCGGAATCACCCCCAAATGAAGGTCTCCGACCAAAGGCAGGGATCCGGCCTGGGCGGCATCGACCAGAGCCTCGGCATCGGCCAGAACGGCGCGGGCGCGCTCGACGATTTCCTCGCCCAATGGCGTGAACACCACCTGACGCCGGCTGCGCCGTTCGATCAGCCGGGTGCCCAGCAGACCCTCAAGCTCCTGAACCCCCGCCGAGAGGGTGGATTGGGTTACGGCGCAGATCTCGGCCGCCCTGCCGAAATGCCGGGTTTCGCTGACCGTCACCAGATAGCGGAGCTGTCTGAGGGTCGGAAGATTTTTCATGGCATTTTCCGATCAGAAGTAGCGAAACATCCAATTAGAATGATTGGCCGCAGAAAGCCATAGTCTTGGTGTTGGTACAACGCTCCACGGGCCGTCCGGCTCCGCCGTTCGGCGCACACCACCCCTCTTGGCCTTCCGCCCCGTTTCCTGTCGCCAAACGCCTCCTTCGAAAAGGATCGGCCCCCATGATGACCATCGGTAACGCCTTCCCCGCTCCCGGCCTGACGCCGATGCCCGGGGCGTTGCCTGCCAAGGCCCTCATCGCCGATCCCGCCCTTTTAAAAAAACACGCCCCGCCGGGATGGTCAGCGAAATATCGGTTGGCGCCCCCCGCCCGGCCCTCCTTATATTCCCCCATGACGGTTGCGGCCTTTCTCCCCGGCTCCGCCGCCATCCCAACGACCTTCGATCCACCGGACACCGTCGCTCGCGGCCGCGCCCGAGGATCCTCATCAGAGATCAAGGAGTGATCACAATGGATGGTTTGAGCATCGATATCGGCATTGCCGACGACAAGCGTCAGGCGATCGCCGAAGGGCTGTCGCGCCTTCTGGCCGACACCTATACCCTTTACCTCAAGACCCACAACTACCACTGGAACGTCACCGGCCCGATGTTCAACACGCTGCATCTCATGTTCGAGCAGCAGTACATCGAGCTTTCCACGGCCGTGGACGTGATCGCCGAGCGGATCCGGGCGCTGGGCTATCCCGCGCCGGGCAGCTATGCCCAATACGCCAAGCTGACGGTGATCAAGGAAGGCTCGGGCGTGCCCACGGCCGAGGAGATGATCCGCGATCTGGCCCGCGATCAGGAAGCCGTGACCCGCACCGCGCGCAGCATCTTCCCGGTGGCCGACGAGGCCGCCGACGAACCGACCGCCGACCTGCTGACCCAGCGCATGCAGATCCACGAGAAGACCGCCTGGATGCTGCGTAGCATGGCCGCCTGATCGCAACAGCGATCGAAGCACCGCGTGTCAAAGCCCCGGGCCGGTGGATCTCCTCCACCGGCCCGGGGTCGTTTCCGCCAAAAGGGCGGGCGTCGGCCCCGGTCAGCGGGCCTTGATCAACGGACCTTGATCAACGGGCCTTGATCAACGGGCCTTGATCAACGGGCCTTCTGGCCAAACAGCACGGCCCGCGCCTCGGGCGTGGTATTGGCATTGGCTTCGCGCAGGTCCGCCCCCAGCGCCATGCCGCGTTGCACCGCCGGCCGGGCGCCGATGGCGTCGAACCAGCGCTTGAGGTTGGGGAAGTCGTCGAGCGACTGCCCCTGATTGGCATGGGACACCACCCAGGGCCAGGACGCCATATCGGCGATCGAATAGGCCCCGGCCAGATAGTCGCGATCGGCCAAGCGCTTGTTCATCACCCCATAAAGACGGTTGACCTCGTTGGTATAGCGCTCGATGGCGTAAGGGACCGGTTCGGGAGCGTATTGGCGGAAATGGTGGGCCTGACCGGCCATCGGCCCCAGGCCGCCGACCTGCCAGAACAACCAGACCATGGTTTCGGTGCGGCCGCGGATATCGCTGGGCAGGAAGGCGCCATGCTTGGTCGCCAGATACTCCAAGATCGCCCCGGATTCGAACAGCGCGATCGCCGCCCCCCCGTCGCTTGGCGCATGGTCGACCAGGGCCGGCATGCGATTGTTCGGGCTGATCGCCAGGAACTCGGGGGCGAACTGCTCGCCCTTGGCGATATTGACCGGCTTCAGGGTATAGGGCTGCCCCAGTTCTTCAAGCAGGATGGAAATCTTGAAGCCATTGGGTGTCGGCCAGTAATACAGATCATACATCGGGGCGGCTCCTGGAGCGGAAACGGACAAGAGGGAACGCGCCCGATATTTGGTGGCCTGCGCCGCCAATCAAGCCTCGGCCCGCCGGCCGCGCCTAAGCAAACGCAGCAACGGCCGATCCACCCCCTGCAAAGCCCCCACCCCGGCCATGACCACGGCGAAGCCAATCAGTTGAAGCGGCGTCAAGGTCTCGTCCAGCAGCACCCAGGCCATGGCGATGGTCAAAGCCGGCCCCGACAGCGTCATCAGCCCGGTTTTCTCCGCCCCCCAGCGGCGGATGCCCTCAAATAGCAGGAAAAACGGCAAGACGGTGCAGACGGTGGCGATCACCACCGCCCAGATCAGCGCCGTCGTATTGGGAATGGTCAGATCTCCGCCCATCGCCAGGGCGAAGGGCACGATCATCAGCATGGTCACGGTGTTGGAGATGGCGGTGAAGCGCGCCGATCCCAGGCGGCCGGTCAGACTTTGCGAATACACCAGAAACGATCCGTAAGTCACCGAAGACAGCAGCGACATCGCCACCCCCTCCAGCATCACGTCGACCGCGACCAGCCCGACCGAGGGCACGATGATGATCAGCAGCCCCAGATAGGTGATGGCGAAGGCCAGCATCTGCCGGCGGGCCGGCCAGGTGCGCCGCGAAAAGGCGCCGATGATCAGAATGACCGCCGGATAGGTGAACAAGATCACCCGCGACAACCCGGCCCCGATCAACTGGACCGACGAGAAATCGCTATAGGTCGCCACGCTGAACAACACCCCGGCCAAAATGCACGGGCGGATCTCGGCCCAGCCCAGCGGCAACCGGGGCCGGCCGGCGCCAAGTAGGCGCTCGCCGACCCAGAAGAATGGCGCGGCCAGAACGAAGCGCAAGATCAGCACCATCCCCACCCCCATCCCGGCATCATAGGCGTATTTGGCCGAAATCCCCTTGAACGACAGGGCGATGGTCGAGATCAGCACCATCCACGGCGCCCAGTCGACGGGCGCCTTGGGCGAGCGCGGGGCGGAAAAGCCGGAAGCGGGGGCTGACATGGCGAAGGTGTCCTGGGAAAAGGGAACCGCGGTTTGGCGGAGCGGCCAAAGGGGGTGTCGGCTGATTTAGCGGCGCGCCATCCGATAAGGCAATTCGATTTCCCGATTATCAGATATCAGCCTTTGTTATATCATCGAGCCATGGATCTTCGTCAGCTTCGCGCCTTTCTCGCCATTGTCGACAGCGGCGGCTTCAGCAGCGCCGCCGAACGGCTGCATCTGACCCAACCGGCGCTGTCGCGCCAGATGCGGCTGCTTGAGGAGGATCTGGGCGAGCGGCTGTTGCGGCGCACCGGGCGCGGCGCCGAAGCCACCGCCGCCGGGCTGGTGCTGGCCGAACGCGCCCGCCGCATCCTTGGCGAGGTGGAAGGGGCGCGCCGGGCCCTGGCGGCGCGCGGCGGTCAGGTGAGCGGCCGGGTGAGCCTGGGCCTGCCGCCCAGCGTCGGCGTACGGCTGACCGCCGGGGTGGTCACCCGCCTGCGCGCCGCCCATCCCTTGTTGGGATTGACCATCGTCGAGGAGCTGTCCGGGGTGGTGCAGGACGGCCTGGGATCGGGCTGGATCGATATCGGCCTGCTGTATGCCGGGGCGGTGGGGCCGGCCCTGGTGCAAGAGCCGCTGCTGACCGAGGATCTGGCGCTGATCGGCCGCCCCGATCTTTTACCGGCCGCCGACCTGTCGGCCCACGGCGCCCCCCTGGCCCTGCATCGGCTGGCCGATTTGCCGTTGTTGCTGCCCGGGCGCCGCCACGGCCTGCGCGCCCTGGTCGATCAGGCGGTCTTCCGCCTGGGCATCACCCTGGATGTGGCGATCGAGGCGGATTCGCTGCGCGTGCTCGGCGATCTGGCGATGCGCGGCCTGGGGCTGGTCGTCCATGCCCCCTCGGCCTTCGCCGGCGACTTGGCGGCGGGCTTGCTGGCCGCCCGACCGCTGGGCGATCCGCCGCTGACCCGGTCGATCGTGCTGGCCTGGCCGCGCGACCGCGCCGCTTCGCGCGCCGTTCTCGCCGTGGCCGAGGCCGTGCGGAGCGAGGTGGCGGCGCTCGCCGGGGAGCCCCCGCTCTGAGAGCGTCATGGTCAAGCCAATCATCGTCGCCCTCTGGTCCACAGGGCGCGGGATTGACTCTAAACCAGCGTGCTCAAGGCCCCGATCAGGCCCAGCGATACCGCCCCGACCAACAGCAAAAGAACCGGCTTGACCAGACCAGAGCCGAGCATCGCGGTCTGGCGTTCGGCGATCAGCGAATTGAGGGATGTCATGATGCCATCTCCGGGAGCGGACGGGATCGTTCGCCACGACCAACAGTAGACCCGGCCAATCGGGCGGCTCTGTGACCGAACAGCCGGCAATTGCGGCGTTTTCGCGACTCTTTCGCGCCGCCGACCCCACGGCGCTGCCCAAATGCAATGCAAAAGACAAGAGCTTCGCGGAACGCAACGGCAAGGGGCGATGGCCCGCAGCGGAGACTGGCGGAAATCGGACCGGACGGACCGGCCCCGGCTTTGGCACGCCAGATGCAATTAGAGAAGCGATCTCTCCTCCTAAGGGTCAATGTGGTTGTAGAAGGCGACCGGTTCGGGGAGATCAAAGGGCCTTCCGGCGGTTCCAAACCGCACACCTCCCCGCCGCCAGCCGGGGGCCCCCCAGACAAGCCGGACCGGTGGTCTTCAAAAACGGGGCGCGATCCATGTTGGACCGCGCCCCGTACTCTTTTATGCCGTCTTGCAGACGGGGCGGCGCGAGCCATGTCCGACCGCGCCCCGTAGTTTTTTATGCCGTCTTGCAGACGGCCGGCGCGAGCCATGTCGGACCGCGCCCCGTACTCTTTTATGCCGCGTCGTGTTACGGCGCTATTTGGCGCTGGCCATCCAGGCGGCGAAGCCAAGGAAGCTGGCGCCGGTGATCTTGTTGATCCAATCCCTCATCCCGGCAAGCAGGCCCGTACGCCCAAGCCCGGCGCCAACCAGCCCATAGCCCCACAGCACGATGTATTCACAGACCAGGAACACCGCGCCCATGGTCAGGAAGCGTTCGGTGAAGTTCTCGGCCGGGCCGATGAACTGGGGAAAGGCGGCGGTAAAATACAAGATCGCCTTGGGATTGGCGATGGCGGTGGTGAATTCCATGCGCAGCAGCGCCCGCAAGGTTCCTTGCGGCCGCGCGGCTCCCGCCACCAAGCGCAAGGCCTCGACATCGGGCGCCGGCGTGCGCCAGATGCGGATGCCAAGCCACGCCAGATAGGCGATGCCGAACCACTTGATGCCGATCAGCAACCACGCCGCCGAAGACAGCATCGCCCCCAGACCGAAAGCGGTAATGCCGATCAAAAGCCCAAAGGCGACGATGCGCGCCACCCCGGCCAAACCGGCGGGCACCGGCCCATAGCGCAGACCATTGGAAAAAACCAAAAAGTTGCTCGGACCAAAGGGCACGGCCATCAACAGGCCGACGGGGATGAACAGCAAGATTTCGTGAAACGTCATGGCCGACCTCCAAAGCGCGCCCCACCTTAGATCCCGCCCGCCCAGGGGGCAACCACGCCCGTTCTCAATCCCTCACGCCGCTGGCGTGAAATCGGCTCCCCGCACACCGCTCCGGGATCGCGACAGCAAGCCAATCATCGTCGCACTCTGGTTCAAAGCGCCAAGGCGGCCCGGTCGTGAAGGGGCCGGTTCAAGGTTTGGCCTCGACCGGCGGCCGTTGCGGCGGCAGAACGCGGGCGGCGGGCAGGGTTACGCTGACCCGGGTGCCCTGTCCAGGCTGGCTGTCCAGGCGCAGCGCGCCCTCGTGCTTTTCGACCAGGGCCTTGGCCAGCGGCAGGCCCAGGCCGGTTCCCTCGTGGCTGCGGGTTTCCACCTCGCCCACCTGATAGAAAGGCTCGAGCACCAGGGCCAGATGCTCGGCGGGAATGCCCGGACCGGTGTCGCCCACCACCAGAACCATGCCGCCGCCCTCGTTCAACCCCAGGGAAACGGTGATCCGCCCGCCCTCGGGGGTGAATTTGACCGCATTGGACAGCAGATTGAGCAGCACCTGCTGCATGGCCCGCTCATCGGCCATCACCCAGGCCTCGCCATCGACGCAGACCGTATCCATTACCAGCCCTTTTTCGCGGACGCGGGGGCCCAGCATGCGCTCGGCGGCGCGGATGATCGCGGCCAGATTGCACGGCCGCTCGTGCAGCAGGTACCCTCCGGATTCGATCTTGGCGACATCCAAGATGTCGTTGATCAGATCGAGCAGGTGAAGGGCCGACAGATTGATATCGCGGGCATAGTCTTGCTGACGATCGGCCAAGGCGCCGTGAATGCCGTTCGCCAGCATGTCGGAAAAGCCGATGATGGCGTTCAACGGCGTGCGCAATTCATGGCTCATATTGGCCAGGAACAGCGTTTTGGCGCGATTGGCCTCCTCGCTTGAGCGCCGGGCGGCGACCAGGGCGGCTTCGCGGTTCGACAGGGCGACGATCAAGCCGTTGAGATGGCGGATCTGGCGATGGACCTTCAGCACCAGGGCCAGGATAACCAGGATGATGCAGGCGATCGCCCCCAGGTGATAGGGCAGGACCTGCCACCAGGAGCGCAGCAGCCCGTCATAAGAGGCCGACACCGTGACCAGAAGCGGCGATCCCGGAACCGTCGCCCAGGTGAAGAACAGCCCGGCCTCTCCGCCCTCCAGGCGATAGACCGATTCTTCGGTCGAGCCCGCGACCCGGATGGATCCGCTGGGAGCCGCGGCCAGGACATCGCGGAAAAAGGACTGGTGCCCGCGGGCCGCCCCCATGAAGCGTTCGAAATCGGGCAGATGCAGCAGCACCCGCCCGTCGTCGCGCAGCACCTCCAACTCTCCCCCCGCGCCGGGCAGAAACGGCGAAAAGACGGTCCCCAGGGCCACCGGATCGACCACCGCGGTAACCACCCCCTTGAAGGCGCCCTGCTGGTCGGTGAAGCGCCGGCTCATGCTGATGAACCACCGGCCCGAGGTGCGCCCGCGCACCGGTTCGCCGATGTAAAGGCCGCTTTGCGGATCGGCCCGCAAGGCCCGCACATAATCGCGGTCGGACAGGTCCATATTCGCCGGAATCGCCGCCTCGCTATCATGGGTCAGCCGCCCGGCCTCATTGGTGACGATGATCCCGCGCACCATCGGCAGCAGGGCCCTTTGGCGCACCAGCAGGGCATGAATGCCCGCATCGCCCCAGCGCTCGACCTCGGGACGCAACGCCAACCCCTCGGTCAGGCCCGAGAGCAGAAGATCGATTCGCGAGACCGCCGCAGCGGCCTGTTCGCGCGCGCCATCGCGCAGCGCCAGAACCTGGGCCTCGCCGCGCTCCACGCCGTCGCGATAAAGGAAAACCAGATTGGCCCCTAGCCCCAGAGTGAGCATGACAAGGACGACGGCGGCCAGCAGGCCCAAGACGGTGGGGGCCCTGGCTTTGGCCGATAACGACCGCCCCGTCGCTCCTTCGCGGGGCGGCGGGGGTAAGGGCGGCACCCCGCCTGGTGTTTGGAACGAGCCTGCACCCACCATCATCATGCTCTGCAACTCCCGTCGGCCCCTTTGCGGGATTTCCGACGACGCCGAGCACTTCCCCTTTTCCGCCTGTGCGAAACGGTATCACAGCAGGGGAAGGTGTTGCCACGATTGTTGGCGGCCGCTAGCGCCCCCCCTCACGCGCGGTGATCGACCTCCTTGGGCGAGATGCCAAGGCGGCGCATCCGCGACAGCAAGGTGGTCCGCTTCATTCCGAGATGGGCCGCCGCGCCGCGCGGACCACCGACGATGCCATTGGTTTCGCGCAATACTCGCAAGATCTGGTCGCGCTCGATCGCCTCGCCGGCGAGATCGCCGGGATTGGGGGACGACCCGGCCGGGGGCGGGAGCGGATCGGGCGCGCTCGCGGCGGAGGGCAGCACCGCGGCGCGGAGAGGAATCACCGCGTCTTCGGACGGCAGGGCGGCGCTGGGCGCCAGATGATGGCGCAGTTCGGTGGCGGGCAGATGCAGCACCGGCCCCTTGGTCAGGATGACCGCGCGCTCGATGACGTTTTGCAGCTCGCGCACATTGCCCGGCCACGGCAAGTTAAGCAGCATATCCATGGTTTCGGCCGAGAAGGCCTCGATCGCCCGGTTCATCTTGCGCGCCGTCTTGCGCATGAAATAATCCGCCATCAGCGGAATATCCTCGCGGCGCTCGCGCAAAGGCGGGATCAGAATCGGAAAGACGTTCAGGCGATAATACAGATCGCCCCGGAACAGCCGCTTCTCGACCATGCCCGTCAGGTCGCGGTTGGTGGCGGCGATCATCCGCACATCCACTGGGATCGGCTGATGTCCGCCGACCCGCTCGATTTCGCGCTCCTGCAAGGCGCGCAGCAGTTTGGGCTGCAGATCGATGGGGATGTCGCCGACCTCGTCAAGAAACAGCGTGCCGCGATCGGCCAGTTCGAAGCGGCCGGACTTCTGGGCGATGGCGCCGGTGAAGGCGCCTTTTTCATGGCCGAACAGATCGCTTTCCAGCAGGGCCGAGGGAATGGCCGCGCAGTTCACCTTGATCATCGTGCGCTTCTTGCGCTGGCTCAGCATATGGATGGCGCGCGCGATCAGTTCCTTGCCCGTGCCCGTCTCGCCGAGGATCAGCACCGTGCTGTCGCTGTCGGCGACCAGCTCCACCTGTTCGAGAACGCCGCGAATGGCCGGGCTGATGCCGATGATATCGCCGAAATCCTCGGTGCGGCGGATTTCCTCTTCCAGGTAATAGCGTTCCTTGGCCAGTTGCTTGTTCTCGCGCGACAACTGGTCCTTGAGCCGGGAAATCTCGCCGTAAGCCAGGGCGTTTTCCACGGCGATGCAAATGCGCGAGGCGACCTCGCCCAGCAAGCCGATATTGTAATCGGTGAACTTGTCGCGCTCGCGGCTGGCCAGGGTCAGCACCCCCAGAACATGCCCCGCCGAAAGCAACGGGATACCGCAAGCCACTTGGAAACCGGCGTTGGTCAGCAAGGTCATCTGATCATGGCCGCGCGCCAGGGCCCCCAGATCGGCGCGGGCCAGGATGCGCGGCGCCTTGGTCTCGAACAAGGGTGCCATCGGCGAGGCGCCAAGCGGCCCCTGGGCCGAGCCCCAGACCGGCCCCAACCCCTTCTGGAAATAGACCGAGCGCGATTTGATGGTGGCGGTGGCCGGATCGACCAGATCGAGGGAGACGAAATCGACGCCGAAAAACCGGTGAATGGAGCGCGACACCTCGTCGACCAGATCCTCCAGCTTCAGCTTGGAAATCACCGCATTGGTCACCTCGACCAGAATGTGGTTGTGATCGCGTTCGCCGCGCAGACGCTCCTCCTCCATCTGGCGCATTTCGCCGATCAGGGCGTTTTCAACCGAAATGGCGATGACCGAGGCGACCCGGCGCAGGAAGGTCAGATCATCCTCGTCATAGGTAGTGGGGCGTGAACTGATGAATTCCACCCCGCCCAGCCGGCGCTGGCTGGTGGTCAGCGGCATCTGACAATACAGTCCGACCCGCTGGTTGCGGCGCAGAGCGGCGATCTTCAGGAAATGCCGGCGGTATTCCTCGCCGCTGCACACGAAGGGACGTTGACGGGCCCAGACCACCTGCCCCGGTCCCTCGGTCGGGGCGAGACCGTCGATCCGCGCATAGCCGCCGCCGACATCGCCCTGCGAAAACAACGTCATCGTATCGGTGGGCGCGTCATAGAGCAGCAGATTGACATAATCGAACAGACCAATGCTGGCCGGCAGGTCGCAAAGCGCGCCGAGCAGCGAATTTAGATCGCGGTTCAGCTCGAGAATCTCCGACACATCGAGCAACAGTTCGTAGCGTTCCGCCAGACTGTGCGCCTCACCCATGTCCAAACGATCCTTCGCCGATGGCTATTCGGCTAACCAGAGATATTTTAGGGTTATTTTCCCCATTACACCCCGTATGGTTGCCCCACTCCCAGTCAAAATGATTAGCCATCCGACTCTTTCCCCCAAACGAATACTCTGCCCCGTTGTATAGACGCGCTTTACGCACGCATTTCGTTTCGGGGTCGATTTGTATTTTCTCGTGTTCGCCGGCGCGAGTCGACGCGGAACTTAGCGGGTATTAGCACCCCTTTCAAACAGAGTCACACTCAGCCTCCCGTAACACTCATATGGCGCCCCAGGCTCACTCTTCCATGCTCGATCAGGGTGTTAAAGCCATGGCCCCGGGGCTTGGCGCGCAGTCCTTCGTCGATCGCCCGCTCGAGCGGACCGTTGGACTCGCCCGCGCGCAAGGCCGCCCGCAGATCGGCGGTCGCTCCGCCATCAAGGCAGGGGTGGAGCGCGCCGGTGCAGGTAACGCGCACCCGGTTGCAGCCGTCGCAGAAGCAGCCGCTGATCGGCGCGATGAAGCCAAGGCGACCGCCGGTCTGGGCGACCCGCACATAGCGCGCCGGTCCACCGGTGGCGTGATCGCAGGCCTCGAAAGACCAGCGTTCGGCCAAACGTCGGCGCAAGCCCTCCAGGAACGACCGATGGCCGTCGCCCAGCCCGGCCATGCCGCCAAAGGGCATGGCTTCGATCAGGGTCAGATCGTGACCCTGGGCGCCGCACCAGGCGATCAGGGCGTCGATATCGCCTTCGGGACCGCCCTCGAACACCACGGCGTTGATCTTGACCGCCAGACCCTGGGCCTTGGCGGCGGCGATGCCGGCCAGAACCGTCTCGAGATCGCCCAGGCGGGTCAGTTGGCGAAAGCGGTCACCGTCCAGGGTATCGAGCGAGACATTGACCCGGCGCACTCCGGCCAGGACCAGCCCCGGCGCGAAGGCCGCCAAGCGGGCGCCGTTGGTGGTCAGGGTCAGTTCGTCAAGCCGCCCGGCGGCCACATGCTCGCCCAGGTGACCGATCAGGGTTTCGACCCCGCGCCGCACCAACGGCTCCCCTCCGGTCAGCCGCAGCTTGCGCACCCCGAGCCCGATGAAGGCGGCGCACAGCCGGTCGAGTTCCTCGATGGTCAGCAGATCTCTCATGGGCAGGAAGGTGATGTCCTCGCCCATGCAATAGACGCAGCGAAAATTGCAGCGGTCGGTCACCGAGAGACGCAGATAGGTGATCGCGCGACCGAAGCGGTCAACCAGACGACCGGTCGCCCCCATGGCTCATCTCCTTAAGGAAAGAAACGACCCTCGGCGCCCGCCGGAAGGGCCCGGATCCTGGAAGGCGGCCAGGACCCGGGCTCCCCGGTTAACGCCTAAGGCCGGCGGGAGAAGACGCCTTAGGCGACGGCGTTCGCCAGATCGGCCTTGAGCTGGCTATAGACCTCCTGGACGTGGTTTTCGGCCCAGGCCTGATCGGCGATGGCCTCGACCTTGACGGCGGAATACTTGTATTCCGGGGTCTTGGAGATCGGATCGAGGTGCTCGGCGGTCAGTTCGTTGCAGGCGCCAACCCACCACTGGTAGGTCATGTAAACGGCGCCTTCGTTGATGCGGTCGTCGATATCGGCACGGGCGATGATCTTGCCGCGACGCGATGAGATCGACACCAGATGCTGGTCACTGATGCCCAGCGCCTTGGCGTCCTTGCTGTGCATGCTGATATAGCCCGGCTCGTCGGCCAGGGTCTGCAGGGCGTGACAGTTGCCCGTCATCGTCCGGCAGGAATAGTGACCGACCTCGCGCACCGTGCTGAGAATCAGCGGATAGGCGGCATCGACCTTTTCCATCGGCGGGCGCCACTCGCAGGCGAACAGCAATCCCTTGCCCGAAGGCGTCTGGAACTTCTTGTCCGCATAGAGATAAGGCGTGCCGGGATGGTCGAGATCGGGGCAAGGCCACTGGATATAGCCCAGGCCGGCCATCTTCTCGTAGGTCGCTCCGTAATAGATCGGGCAAAGCTCGCGCAGCTCGTCCCAGATCTCCTGGGTATTGCTGTACTTCATGGGATAGCCCATGGCCGTCGCCATCAGCGAGATGATCTCCCAGTCGGGCTTGACGTCGCCCTGCGGTTCGATCGCCTTGTAGAAGCGCTGGAAGCCACGGTCGCAGCTGGAATAGACGCCCTCGTGCTCGCCCCACGAGGTGGCCGGGAAGACCACGTCGGCCATCATCGCCGTCTTGGTCATGAAGATTTCCTGGCAGATGACGAATTCCAGATCGCGCATGGATTCACGAACTTCATGCAGATCGGGATCGGTCTGGGCGGGGTCTTCGCCGAAGATGTAATAGGCCTTGAGCTTGCCGGCCTTAACCATCTTGGGCACTTCGGTCAGGCAGACGCCGGGCTTGTCGGGAAGATTGCTCACCCCCCAGGCCTTCTCGAACTTGGCCCGCGCCGCCGCATCGGTCACCGGCTGATAGCCCGGCAGCATGTTGGGCAGCGCGCCATGATCGCAGGCGCCCTGGACGTTGTTTTGTCCGCGCACCGGGGCGACGCCACACGACGGCTTGCCCAGATTGCCCGTCAGCAAGGCCAGACCCGACAGCCCCTTGACCACATCGACGGCCTGGGACCACTGGGTGACGCCCATGCCCCACATGACGGTCGCCGTCTCGGCCCCGGCGTACATCCGCATGGCTTCGCGGATCTGCTGGGCGGGAACGCCGGTGATCTTTTCGGCGTATTCCGGGGTGTATTTGGCCACCGTCGCCTTGTAGTCATCCAGGCCTTCGGTGTACTTCGCCACGAAATCCTTGTCGTAAAGGTTTTCTTCAAGCAGCACATGGGCGAAGGCGTTGACCAGGGCCATGTTGGTGCCGTTCTTCAGCGGCAACCACAGATCGGCGATGCGCGCGGTCTCGATGAAGCGCGGGTCACAGACGATGATCTTGGCGCCCTTCTCCTTGGCCTTGAGGATGCGGCGGGCGACGATCGGATGGGAAACGGCGGCGTTATAGCCGAAGACGAAAACGCATTTGGTGTTTTCGATCTCCTCGACCGAATTGCTCATGGCGCCATTGCCCAGGGTCACCTGCAGACCGGCGACGCTGGGGCCGTGGCAGACGCGGGCGCAATGGTCGATGTTGTTGGTTCCGACCACGGCGCGGGCGAACTTCTGCATCACGTAGTTGGCTTCGTTGCCCGGCCCCCGGGCCGAACCGGTCAGCATGATCGAATCCGGGCCGTACTTATGCTTGATCTCTTGCAAGCGGGTGGCGGCGAAGTTGATCGCCTCGTACCACGACACCTCCTCGAAGGCCGAGTCACGGGTCCGGCGGATCAGCGGCTTGCGCAGGCGCGGGGTCAGCAGCTTGGGATCATTCAGGAAGTCCCAGCCGTAATAGCCTTTAAGGCACAATTCGCCCTGGTTGGTCACGCCCTGGGCCGGTTCAGCGCCAATCACCTGATCGTTCTCGACGAGCAGGTTGATCTTGCACCCCGAGCCGCAATACGGGCAGACGGTCAAAACCTTTTCCATCTTCTCTACTCCTTTAGGCGATGGATGTGCTTGTCGCGCTCAGAGGGACATGCCCGAGGCGTCGAGGGCGGCCTGGAGCTGGCGCTTGCGCAGCACCTCCTGAACCCGCTCGCGATCGACAAGATGAAGGGATTTGGTCGGACAGGCGTCGATACAGGCCGGACCGGCGGCGCGCTCGATGCACAGGTCGCACTTATGGGCCTCGACCCGGCGGCTATCGCCGTCGTTGCCATGGGCCGACGCCTTCACCACCTGCATGGCGCCGAAGGGGCAGGCCATGACGCAGTTCTTGCAGCCCATGCAGCGGGCCTGATTGACCTGCACGGAGTCATGCGAATAAACGATCGCACCGTTCGGGCAGGCGTTGAGGCAGGGAGCGTCGTCGCAGTGGTGGCACTGGATCGGCGTGGTCACGGTGGCGGTCTTGATCACCCGCAGCCGGGGAGAAAAGCTCTCCTCCGACATCGAATTGGCGCCACCCTTGCCGTTGGAATGGGCGACGACGCAGGCGACTTCGCAGGTGCGACACCCAATGCATTTCTTGGGGTCGGCGATGACGAACTTGTTCACGGTTGCCCTCCAGTTAGCGCCCTTTGGTTTGCGCTCGTCATTTCAAAAGCTCCTTGAGTAGGTCAGACAGGGAGGCCAGCGTCCGGCTCACGGCCGCGCTCATTGGCGTCCCCAAGGAGATGGATTGAGGCTGAATGCCCAGGACCACGATCTCGCCCCCGCCGCTTTCACGGAGGTACTGGAAGAAAAGGGTCAGCGGCAGCTGATGCGTTCCGGCATGGCCAGCCGCGATGGTCTCTTCCTCCAGGAGCGCGAAGTCCCCCGGCTGGGCGCCGAAGTCCGCCGCATCGACGAAAAGGATGGTGTCGGCCCGGGTCTCGAGAATTCGTCGGGTATAGGCTTCCGGTATCTCCCCCACATCCAAGAGCGCCGCGTTGACTTTCCCGGTCAGCATCTCGACCAGGCGCGGTCCGGCGCCGTCATCACCGCGCAAGGGGTTGCCCGCTCCCACGACCAGAACCCGGCCCTTCAGGCGCCCGCCCAGGTCATCGAAGATCGTCATGGCCCGCCCCTACTCGGCCGTTTCGCGCGGGGGCTCGGCCGCCGGCTTGCGCACGGGGATCGGCAGGGCGTGTTCCTGGCGGTAGCTGTAGGGCTGGGCCTTGGCCTCGACCAACCCCATGGCCACCGCCACCCCCCACAGGATGGCTTCGGGGCGGGGCGGACAGCCGGGGATGTAGAAGTCGACGGGCACCACTTTGTCGGCGCCGCCCAACACGTGGTAGCTGTCAAACCACATGCCGCCGCCCACGGCGCAGGACCCGCAGGCGATCACCACCTTGGGGTTGGGGGTCTGCTCATAAAGCCGGCGCAATCGGGGTTCGGCGGTGCGGGTGACCGGCCCCGAGATCAGCAGCACATCGGCGTGGCGGGGCGAGCCAACCAGCTTCAGGCCGAAGCGCTCGGCGTCGTAATAGGGGGTGAAGGCGTTGACCTCTTCGATGTCGCAGCCGTTGCAAGCTCCGGCGTTCGCATGAAAGACCCACAGCGAGCGCTTGAAGACCTTGCGCATGATGAAATCATAAAGGGACATGGCCGTTTCTCCGGGCGCGCTAGCGCAGCAGCACGCCGACCGATAGGTCGATGAGACGGTTGAAGACACTGAGGTTGAGACCGGTGACGACGACCAGAACGGTCATCGTGACAACGACGCCGATCATCATCACCGGATAGCCCTGGTGGGGAACCCGACCGCCCACAGCCAGGACGGCGGAGCCGTCAAAAGCCGGGGTGCCGGCGGAGCCGTCAAAAGTCGGAGTTGCGGCGCCATCGCCAAACGCCAGGGCGGCGTCGCCGGAAACGTCGGTGGAACCGTGGTCGTGGTCGGTGTTGCGCAGGAAGATCAGATAGCCCGCGCGCACCAGCACGGCGATGGTGATCAGGCTGGTGAGCAGCGCCACGCCCAGAGCCCACCACAGATGGGCCTCGGCGGCGGCGGTGTAGATGGCGAATTTGCTCCAGAAGCCGTTGAGCGGCGGCACGCCGCTGATCGCCAGGGCGCCGATGAAGAAGCAGAGGGCGACCAGCGGCGAATGCTTGCGCTTGCCCAATTCCTCGATCGAGGTGGTGCCGCAGGAATAGAGCAGCAGGCCGGTGCACAGGAACAGCATGGCCTTATCAAGGGCGTGGTTCATCAGGTGATAAACCGCGCCGTAAAAGCCCAGGTACGAGCCGATGCCCAGGCCCATGATGATATAGCCGACCTGACTGACCGAGCTGTAGGCGAGCAGGCGTTTCAAGTCGGTCTGGCTGAAGGCGGCGATGATGCCGCCCAGCATGGTGATCGCGCCAAGGACGATGCAAAAGACGCCCAAAGCACCGTGACCGGCATAGAACAGGCTGGCGATGCGGGCGATGGCGTAAATGGCGACCTTCAGGGTCACCCCCGACAGCAGGGCGCTGACCGGGCTTGGCGATTGGGAATGGGCGTCGGGCAGCCAGGCGTGGAAGGGGATCAGACCGGCCTTGGAGCCAAAGCCGATGATGATCAGCACGCAGCCGACGACCACGGCGGTCGGCGGCAATTGGTCGGCGACGGTGGCCAGTTCGCTGATCTGCATCGCCCGGTGGCCGCCGAGCAGCGGCACCGCCGCCGAATACAGAATGACGCAGCCCAGCAGGCCCATGGTGATGCCGACCGAGCACAGAAGCAGGTACTTATAGCCCGCTTCCCAGGCACCCGGCTTGCGGTAGTAGGTGACCAGCAGGGCCGAGGCCAGGGTCGTCGCCTCGACCACCACATACATCATGATGACGTTGTTGGTGACGGTGACCGCCGCCATGGTGGCGATGAACACCGAGTTCAGCACGAAATAGACCGGCAGCCGCGTTTGGGAATACTGCCCGGCCTCGACCTCGTGGCGCAGGTAGCCGATCGAGAACAAGGTGGCGGCCAAGCCGACGAAGGTGACGACGATCGCCACCACCGCCGACAGGGCATCGGCATGGAACCAGCCGCCCAGGGCGAAGAGGTCGCCGCTTTCGGCGATACGGAAGGCCATGGTCACGGCGACGGCGAAGGCGCCAAGCGCCCCGGCCACCGAAGGCGCGCCGGCCAGGGCCGAGCGGGCGCGGCCCAAGGGATATTCCACGACCGCCCCCAGGGCGGGAATCAGGAATAACAGAAGTAGTAAGGATGAATTCGCCATTGTCCCGGCTCCCTCAGCCATTCAGCTGCGAAATATTGGTGGTGTCGGTGGAGCCGACGGCGCCGTAGATCGAGCGGACGACGTAAAGCATCATCCACACCGAGATCACGACATCGGTGACCACCCCGATCATCGCCGTCTCGGCGATGGTCGGCGCCAGGCTGGCGAGGCTCAGGTGGACGGCGTTTTCCAGAAGGCACAGACCGATGACGATCTTGAAGGCGTCGCGGCGGGTGAGCAGGGCGTAGAAGCCGATCACCAGAACCACCGCCGCCACCGCCAGATTGAGCCGGTAGGGCTCGCCGATCAGCTCGGCGGTGATGACCAGATCGTCGTGGTGGTTGAAGGTCCACCAGAAGGCCAGGGCGGCGACGACCACGGCGAGGATGAACGACAGCGCCGCCCCCATCATCGGCCGGGTCTCCTCGGCGCCGACCTTGTTCACGTATTGGCGCAGCAGCCAGGGAATGATCACCCCCTTGCTGACCAGCGCGGTGCCGGCCCAATAATAAAGGGCGTGGTTATCAAGCGCCGTGCCGTAGAGAACGAACATCAGGGCCATCAGCACCGACTGGCACTGATAGGTGAAGATCGCCCCTTTCAGATAACGCCATTCGACAACGACAAACGAGGTTACGATAAGAAGAAGACTTATATAGATCGTCGCGCCGCTAGCCATTTTTGATGCTCCCTTCGATCACGGAGCCGGTCTTGTCAAGCCGGCATTGCGGGCACTGCCAAAGCCACTTGGGAACATCGATCTTCTTGTTCATCCACGGCGGACAGAACTCGGTCAGCATCTTGTCGAGCATGCGCTTGGTCATGAAGGCCTTGCCGCAGGTCTCGCAGTGGACCATGTCGAGCTGGACCGAGACCGTCAGGTTCTTGCGGTCGGCCGTCGCCATCTCGAAGTCCTCGGTGCAGGTCATCGCCCCGGTCGGGCAGATTTCCTGGCACCGCGCGCAATAGGTGCAGCGCGAATAGTTCAACTCGACCGTGCGGGTGCTCGCCGCGTCGTTGACCTCGATCAGCCGGGGCGGACAGACCTCGGCGCAGGCGCCGCAGCCGATGCATTTGGCGCCATCGATGGTCGGCCGGCCGCGAAAGCGCGGCGGGGCCTTCAGCGGCACGAAGGGATAAGGAAGGGTGACGCGCCCGGCCCGCAGGCAGATCAGGGCTTCTTTGATTTTGCTCAGCATGATGCCCCCTACAGACCCATGACCGCCAAGACCAGACCCCCGACCGAGAAAGCGACCACCGCGTAGAAATAGCGGATGCTTTGATGGATTTTGAAACGGGGAAAGATCTGGGCGATGACTTCAATAATAACGGCGACGATCACGACCTTGATCAGGGTGGCAAGGATGTCGAGCGGCACGAAATTCATGTGCGGCCACGGCAGGAACCATTCGACGAACAGGGTGATCAGCACGATTTGCTTGGCGTAAAACGACCATTTGAACAGCGCCAGCTTGCGGCCCGAATATTCGATCAGCGGCCCTTCCATGATCTCGGTCTCGGCCTCCGCCTGATCGAAGGGAACCTTCGACAGCTCGGCGGGCAGGATCAGGAAGAAGGCGATGGTGGCGATGATCATCGACAGCGCCGGGGCGCCGGCGGCATAGGCGTTGACGCAATCGGCGAGATTGAGCGAATGGGCGCGGATCCCCGAGGTGATCAGGCAGATCGCCACCACCGGCTCGACCGCCATTAGGGTCATGATCTCGCGGTTGGCCCCGGCATAGGCATAGGGGCTGCCCGAGGCCATGCCGCCTAAGCACATGCACAGCGGCGCCATGGTCAGCACATACAAGAAGACGATGGCGTCGCCCGAGAAGCCCAGCGGCGAGAGACCGGCCATCGGCACGAACAGCGCCGAGAGGATGACCGAGGCCATGCAGACCACCGGGGCCCAGGCGAACAACAGCTGATTGACGCCGCGCTGGTCCTCCTTGACCAGCAGCTTGGCCAGATCGAAGTAGGTCTGCAGAATCGGCGGCCCCTGGCGGGAATGGATGCGGGCCTTGACCTGACGCAGAACGCCATCAAGCAGCGGCGCGGCGCAGACCACCAAAAGAACGTTGAAGATCGCGAGTCCGACGTTTTCCACGATTACCTGCCCCCCGCCCGACGGGTCAGCGCCAGCAGGTCTTTTTCGGTGTAGGTGCGGATGGCTTTGCTTTTCGTATCGACCGTGAGCACGCGTTCGGTGCACGAGAAGCAGGGATCGATGCTGCCGATGATGATCGGGAAATCACCGATGCTCATGCCCTTGAGCATCAAGGGCACCGCCTGAAGCTGCGGATAGGTCGCCGCGCGCACCCGCCAGCGGTAGGGACGGTTGTCCTTGCCGGTCTGGACGTAATGGACGCATTCGCCGCGCGGCGCCTCGGCGATGCCATAGCCCTCGCGCCAGGCCGGGATCGGGCCGAAGCCGGCCATGATCTCGCCCTCGGGCAGCTTGGTGATCATCTGCTTGATCAGATCGACCGAGGAGCGCACCTCGTCGACCCGCACCAGGGTTCTGGCCCAGATGTCGCCGCCCTCGTGGAACGACGGCTTGAAATCGAGATCGGGGAAGGCGGCATAGGGGTAATCGGCGCGGGCGTCGATATGGACGCCCGAGGCGCGGGCGGTCGGGCCGACCACGCAGATGCCGCGCGCGTCCTCGTGGCTGAGCACGCCGACCTTGACCATGCGCATCTTCAGCGACTCATCGCCGGCCACCGCCGAGATCAGCTCTTCGCATTCGATGCCGATCTTGGTGACGGCGGCCATGATCTTGTCGCAGATGGCGCTATCAAGATCGCGGCGCACGCCGCCCACCAGATTCATGCCATAGGTCTTGCGGTTGCCGGTGATCTCCTCGACCAGCCACATGATCGGCTCGCGGATGCGCCACGACTGCATGAGCACCGTGTCGAAGCCCAGGTAATGGCCGGCAAGCCCCAGCCACAGCAGATGGCTGTGCAGGCGCTCCAGTTCCATCATGATCGAGCGGATGTATTTGGCGCGCGGCGGGATCTCGATGCCGGCGGCGTCTTCCACCGCCATGCAATAGCAGGCGCTGTGAACGAAGCCGCAGATGCCGCAGACCCGCTCGGCCATGAACGGCACCTGATTATAATCAAGGACCGTATCGCTGAGCTTTTCGATGCCGCGGTGCGAGAAGAACCCCCGGTAATCCGAGCCGATGATCTCCTCGCCCTCGCAGAACAGGCGGAAATAGGCCGGCTCATCCAGGGTGGGAAAGAACGGGCCGACGCTGATGATCGTCGCCTTGCTTTCGTTGCCCAACGGGTCGCGCAAAGGCGTGGTGATCTTCTCGGCCTTGGGCGGCTTGAAGTCGTGGGGGAAGTCCTTGCGCATCGGAAACAGGTCTTCGGGCCAGTCTTCCGACAGCAGCAGGCGGCGCGGATTGGGATGGCCTTCGGCGACCACGCCCAGCATGTCGTAGTTCTCGCGCTCGTGCCAATCGGCGCCCGGGATCAGATCGGTCAGGGTCGGGACCTTGGGATCCTTGGGGTCGGTCGGCTCGGTGAGGGTGAGAAGGATGCCCTCGGCGTCCAACGAGAAGGCATAGATGATGTCGTACTCGCCGGTCACCGGCCCCATGTCGGTGCAAACCCCGGTGACCAGCCGGCCTTTGAGGTCGTTGAACACATAGGCGGCGAGCGTCCGGATGTGCTCGGTGGTCGTGCGCAGATAAAGCCGGTCGGGCTGGGGGGCGAGGCCGCGGGTCACGCATCCGGGAAAGCGGGCGTTGATGTCGTCGAGAATGGTTTGTGGCGTCGTCATGGTTTTCAAGACCTCACATCAGCCAGAGGGCGAAGACGATGGCCAGGGCGCCACCCGCCACCTGCCAGGACAGGTAGAGCTGGGGAACACCCGTATGGGCCCGGCTGATCGCCTTGCTGGATTTGCGAAAAAGCGCGCCGATCGGGAAATAGAGCCACTTGTCGAGATCGAGGAGCCGGGGCAGCAGCGCCGGCAGCGACAGGGTGGGGAACGGGTGCTGGCGATAGACCGGGGCGATCAGCTTCTTAAACGGGCTGTAGAAGCTTGAAGCGCGGTAGCGCACCAGTTCGTCGTCGATCTCCTCGCCGCAGTTCCAGATCTGCGCCGGGCGCGAGGGCACCTTGACCGCGCCGTGGATCAGCGCCGACAGGGCGAAGCTGACGGCCAGTCCACCGATCACCACCAGCGGCGCGAAGACGGTGAGGGTCGTGCCCGAGGCCGAGGTGACCGACAGCCCCGACCACGGCAGGGCGCTCAGCACGCTGGGGCCAAGATCGACGCCGGCGCCGGCGAAGGCCGGATCCAGCACGCCAAGCAAGGTGGCGACCACCGGGCCGGGGAAAACGCCCATCACCAGACAGACCACGGCCAGGAACACCTCGACCGCCTCCATCGACCGCGGGCAGCCAAAGCCGCTGCCGACGAAGCGCTTGGGCAAGGTGCCAAGATAGGCGGTGCCCATGTATTTGACGAAGGAGGCCAGGGTGACGGTGCCGATGAAAATGGCGACGACGGCGGCCAGGATGTAAACGGGGGTGCTGACGTCGCCGAAGATAGCGCTTTGATAAAGCAGCCACTTGCTGACGAAGCCGTTGAACGGCGGGGTGCCGGCGATCGACAGGGCGCCGACCAGGGCGCAGCCGGCGGTCAGCGGCATCACCGCCGACAGGCCACCCAGCGAATCAAGGTCGCGGGTGCCGGCGCGGTAGAGGATCGAGCCGGTGTTGAAAAACAGCAGCGACTTGAAGCAGGCGTGGTTGATCAGATGATAGAGGCAGCCAAGAAAGCCAAGCGCGGCGAACAGCGGATTGCTGCCAAGGAAGGTCAGACCCAGGCCGAGGCCAAGCAGCACATAGCCCATCTGGCCGATGGAATGCTGGGCCAGCAGGCGCTTGCAATCGTGTTCGCCCAGGGCGCGCAGGGTGCCGACCAGCATCGACAGCACGCCAAACAGGGTGATCACCATGCCCCAGACATGGGTGGCCTCGCCCAGCGGCAGGGCCCACAGGAAGATGCGCAGCATGCCGTAGATGCCAAGCTTGATCATCACGCCCGACAGCAGCGCCGACACGCTGGCCGGGGCGGCCGGATGGGCCTTGGGCAGCCAGATGCCCAGCGGGAACATGCCGGCCTTGGTGGCGAAGCCGATGAAGAACAGGCTAAGCAGCCCGTAAAGGGCGACCGGATTCTCGGCCTGAAGGGCGCCCAGGGTCTTGGCGACGGCGGCGAAGGAGGTCGACCCGCCCCAGGTGCCCAGCACGATGATAGCCAACATCAGCCCCATCGAGGTGAGCTGGGTCATGAAGAAATAGATGAAGCCCGCCGACAGGTTCTCCTTATCCCGGTTCTCGAACGTCACCAGGAAATAGGAAACCAGGGTCATGAACTCCCAGCCGAAGAAGAAACAAAACCAGTCCGAGGTCGTCGCCACCATCAGCATGCCGGCGATGAACAGCGGGAAAGGCACGTAATAGCGCCGGGCGTCCTCATCGGGGTAATGGGCGATATAGCCCACCGAATAGAGGGCCGAGGCGGTGCCGAGCACGGAAATCAAGATGACGAAGATCGCGCTCAGGCCGTCGATGGTGAAGGCGAGGCTCGAGGTCAGGCCAAACAGCGGCACGGTTCCCAGATCGAAGGCGATCGGCCCTACGGTCAGAGCGGTGACGGCCAGCCCGAGCATGGCGAGGCAGGCGACACCGACGCCGACCAGCGTGATCGACCCCGCCAGGGACTTGCGGTTTCCGGCCAGCAGGGTGAGGACCGGAAGGGCGGCGAGGACGGCGAAGGCGCCGAGGAAAACTTGCGTTGTGCTCATGATGATCTCACCCCCCGAACGACTGTTGGATCATGGGCAGCGCGAAAACGGTGGAGAGCACGCTGAAGGCCATCAGGACGATGAGGGGGATCAGCATGGCCGCGCCGGGGTCGCGCGCATTCTCGGCGGTCGGGGAGACGGGGCCGAAGAAGACCTTGTGGACGATGTGCAAGAACCAGGCGAAGCCGGCGACGCTCTCGGCCAGGGTGAGGACGGCCAGCGTCCAGCCCCAGGTCGAGCTGAGCTCGATGGCGCCCGAAACGATCAGGTATTTGGACCAGAACATGTTGAAGGGCGGCATGCCGCTGATCGCCATGGCGCCCAGCACGAAGGCCAGCGCGGTGACCGGCATCTTGCGGCCCAGACCGCTGAGCAGGCCGATCTTGCGGGTGCCGGTGGCGTAGGAAATGGCGCCGACGGCGAGGAACAGCAGGCTTTTGGTGAAGGAATGGCCAACGAGATGAAGCATCCCGCCTTCCAGCGCCGTCCGCGAGCCCATGGCGCCCATGGCGATGCCCAGAACCATGTAGCCAAGATTGGCGATGGTCGAGAAGGCGAGCAGCCGCTTCAGATCATCTTGCGGGAAATAAAGGACGACGGCCAGACACATGGTGACGATGGCGATGACGCTGAGCGCCAGCCCGAGTTCGGGCGGGAAGGCGTCGACGCTGAGCGCCAGCCGCGCCAGCAGATAGATGCCGGCCTTCACCATCGCCGCGGCGTGGAGATAGGAACTGGCCGGGGTCGGGGCGGCCATGGCGGTGGGCAGCCAGGTGAAGAAGGGGAATTGGGCGGCCTTGGCCAGGGCGGCGATGCCCATGAAGGCGATCACCAGACTTTTCAGGCCCGGGGTCAGCAGATTGATCGCGTCGAACGCGAAAGAGCCGGTCTCGACATAGATCAGCACCACGGCCGCGGCGAGGAACAGCCCGGCGCCATGGGTGATGAGCAGCGCCTTATAGGCCGACTTCAGGGCCTCGGCATCGCCATAGAACGAGATCAGCCCCCAGGAACACAGCGTCGTCAGTTCCCAGAACAGGAAAAGCTGGAAGTAATTGGGCGACGACACCAGCCCGACCATCGCCGTGATGAACAGGCAAACAAAGAAGTAATAGCGCGCCAGATTGGCGTCGGAGGGGTGCTCGACGTTGCCCAGGCTCATGTAACCGCCCGAGTAGAGCACCACCAGGAAGCCGCAGAGCGTGATCACCACCAGCATCAGGCACGACAGCGGATCAAGCGCCAGCCCGAACAGGGCCTGATCGCTGGCAAGCCAGGGCAGACGCCCCAGGCCGAGGGTCCAGGGACCGGGGAAAACGGCCAGAATGGCGGCGATAGCGCCGGCCAGGGCCAGCCCCGAGAAGATAAGCGAGGCCAGGAAAATCACGCCATTGGCACCGGCCCGGGGGGAAGCCGGCCGATGGCCCGCCCCGTTCCAGCGGGGCACGGCGCCCGGCCCATGGCCCGAACCAGGGACGGCGGCGCCGCCCGCGGGCAGGACCCGGGTCACAACATCATCAAGCATTTTGGTGTCCCCCGATGGACAGGATGGTCGAAGCGGTGGCGGGGATCCCGGTGGCGGTCCGCAGCAGGCGGGCCAGGGTGTCGGCGTCGCAGACAAAGCCGGTCAGCGGGCACAGACCGGCGGCCTCGGCCACCGCCGGCAAGGGATCGTCCGAAGACGGCGCTATATCGGGCACCACCAGATAGCCGCCGACGGCGTACCCACCGTGGCGGGGCGGCGGGGCGGCCTCGGCGTTGGGCGGCGGAGCGATGAAGGCCGGGCGCTCGCCCGCCGCCATCGCCTTCACCGCAAGCGCCGCGTCCTCGTCGCCCAGCCCGGCCAGACCCTGACGGGTCGGGCCATAGGCCAATCCGTGATCGACGATGAAGCGGTAGTCGCCCAGCCGCGCGGCGCGGGCGCCGGGCAAGGCCTCGGCATTGAGCGCCATCGTCTGGCGGGCGCCCGAACGCGCGGTGAAGGTGGCGAAGGATAAGGTGGCGCCGACGCAGCCCATCGGCCGGCCGGGGGCGCGCCCAGCGGGCGCGGCGGTGGTGGCGGCGCTGGCGACCAGCATCACGTCGTCGATCGGATCCCCCGACAGCGCCAGGGGCGCGGCGATGACCTGGGCGCGGGCGGCCAGGGCGGCTTCGACGAAGCCATGGGTATCGGCGACGCGGAACCCCCGGGTGCCGCGAACGGCGATGCCTTTCAGGTTTTTGGCGCCAAGAACCGCGCCCATATCCAACCCGGCGCCGATCCCCTGATCATCGACGATCACCGCCCCGGCGACGGCGTTCTCGCCGGCCGGGCCGATGCCGCAGAAGCGGGCCTCGGGATGGGTGGCGGCGCGCACGGCGCGCAGGGTGGGGATAACCGTTTCGCCCCACAGCCCCTTGGCCGGGCGCAGTTCGACCACGTCATCCTTGATCCACAGATACAGCGGTTCGGCCGAGCGGCCTTCGATGACGATGGCGTCATAGCCGGCGTATTTCAGTTCCGGGCCGAAGCCGCTGGCAAAGCTGGCGACGGCCGGGCGGCCTTGCGGCGGCACGGCGGTGACCACGGCGTGCTGGCCGCTGTTGGGGGCCAGGGTGCCGGTCAACGGGCCGGTGACGAAGACCACCCGGTTGGCGCCGCTAAACGGATCAATCGTCTCGCCGTTTGCCGCCCCGAACAGGTGAAGACCAAGGGCGCCGGCGCCCAGATGGGCTTTCGCCGCGCCGTCCTCGAGCGCCTCCTTGCGGATCGCGCCGGTACTCAGATCGACGCGAAGCAGGTGTCCACACCAGCCAAACATCAGCCGCGCCCTCCTTTTGAAAAGACTTTCATCTTGCGCGCGGCGACCAGCCGCTTGGCCGCATTGGCGGTCGCCGCCTCGCCGCTGACGATGGCGCCCGACGGGCAGGCCTTGGCGCAGAGGGGATCGCCGTCACAGAGGTCGCATTTCAGCATCTTGCGGCTGCGCTCATCCTGGAACGTCGCCCCGAAGGCGCAGATCTGCATGCACATCGTGCATTTGATGCAGCGGGTTTCGTTGATCAGCCGGGCGCCGGTGACGACATCGTCGGTGATGGCATGGGCCGGGCAGACGGCCATGCATCCGGCGTCGTCGCATTGCAGGCAGGTGACCGGAACGGCCTTTTCGCCGGCGGTGCGGGCGAGCACCCTGACCCGGGAGCGCGAGGGATTGAATTCCTCCTCGTGCGCCATCGAACAGGCGACCTCGCAGGCACGGCAATTCGTGCATTTCTCAGGTGTGATCAGTAAGACGGCCATCGTTTTTTTCCTGAAGTCGGATCGGTGCCGAACGCCGCGCCCACAAGCCCCGCACTGGGACCGCCGGGGGGAAGCCGCCCCCCGGCGGCTGGACCTATTCGGCTGCGCTCAGGGAGCCTTTCGAACCGGCGAGGGTGGTGGCGGGGCAAGCGGCGATCACCGGGCACTTGGCGACGGAGAAGGGGACGGTGGCGGCGGGCGCCGGCGTCGGCTTCTGGCCGCGCAGATAGGTGAACCAGTAGAACGAGCCGACGAAAAGAGCGCCGCCAACAATGTTGCCAAGCGTCACCGGCACCAGATTGTTGACGATGAAATTCGACCAGGTCAGCAGATCGAGCTTGTCGCCAAGATGACTGGCTTCGACGGCGGCGATATTGGCTTTGGCGAAGATCGCGGCGGGGATGTAGTACATATTCGCCACGCAGTGCTCGAAATTGCTCAGCACGAACAGCGTGATCGGGAACAAGATGGCCAGGACCTTGCCGGCGGTATCCTTGGCCGAATAGGCCATCCACACGCCCAGGCAGACCATCCAGTTACAGAAGATGCCGCGAACGAAGGCCTCGGTGTAGGTCAGCGACAGCTTGCCGACGGCGGTCTTGAGCACATAGGCGCCGACATGGGCCTCGTTGGTGTTCCACAGCCCCGACAGGTCCATCATGGAGGCGACGACCACGGCGCCGGCGAAATTGGACAGCCAGACCAGCGTCCAATTGCGCAGCATGGCGTTGACGCCGACCTTGCGCTCCAGGAAGTCCATCCAGATCAGGACATTGCCGGTGAACAACTCGGCCCCGGCGATCATCACCATCATCAGGCCGGTCGAGAACACCAGCCCGCTGATCAGCCGGCCGATGCCAACGCCCGAAGCGTCATGGGCGGCCAGGGTGGCGGCCTCGGCGCCCAGCGCGATGAAGCCGCCGGCCAGGAAGCCCAGGGCCAGGATTTTGGAGGCCGGCATGGCGGCCTTCAGGCCGTAGGTCTTGACGGCGTTTTCCGCGATTTCCTTGGGAGTGTAGTAACTCATCGTTCGCCTCAATCGGTCTTATCGTTGCAACACCGTGGGGTCCGCGCCCCAAGCGACGGGGCGCGGCGAGGGAGGGAGTTAGGGGGCGGCCGCAGGTTCGGCGTATTGGGTGTGGAGACGGCGGTTCGACTTGTCGCCGATGGCCTTGCCGAAGTAGCCGCCATAGAGGGCGACGATCGACGGATGGCCGGGAAGCCGGCTCCACGCCTCGGGCGCCGCCGGCGGCAGGTTCTCGATCCGGGCGCGGTAGCGCGCCGGTTTCTCGGTTTCCAGCAGCACCTTGGGCAACCCCGCCCCCGAGGCGCAGCCCTGGGGACAAGACGCGATCTCCAGGAACTGGAAGGCATTGCGCCCGGCCTTGATCGCTTCAAGATAGGGAACGGCCTTGTCGAAGCCGGCCACCGTCAGCGCCTGAAGCGTGCCGCCGGGATAGGCCAGCCGGGTCAGCCGGGTGGCCTCGTCAAGCACCTCGACGGTTTCGCCCGCCGGCGCGCCGACGCCTTCGCCCTGGCCCAGGAACCAGCGCCCGGCGCCCAGCACCGCCCGCGACACATCGCCGGGAGCGCAATAAAGGGTGTCGAGGCCTTCGATCTCGGGAAAATCGTTGTCGAATTCGCCATCGCCCAGCAAAGGCACGTCGATGCCGGCGTCCTTGATCAGGATGGCGAGCTCGCGGGCGGTCAGCACCGTATCGATATCCGGGCAGCCGCAGGTCATCATCTCGGGACGTTCGGCCTCGGCCTTATGGGACAGGCAGGCGACGACCGAGACCTTGTGAATATTCGCCGGGGCGAGATTGGCGGCATCGGCGAGATAGGAGTTGTAGAGGGCGCCGGCGATCTGATGGGGGGACTTCACCGTCGACAGGTAATGCAAAAGCTCGGGATAGCGCCGTTCCAGGAAGGCCACCACCGCCGGACACGACGAATTGATCACCGGCAGATTGCCGCCATTGGCCAGACGGGCCGCCATCTCGTGGGCGGTTTCCAACACCGCCAGACCGGCGGGGAAACTGGTGCGGTACACCCGATCGAAGCCCAGCTGGCGGGCGGCGCTGGCGATCTTGAGCGGCGACAGGCTGCCCGGGGGCAGGCCGAAATCCTCGGCCAGGGCGACGCAGGCCATGGTGTCGACCTGCATCACCGTCATCCGCTTGGGGGTGGCGAAGGCCTTGCGCACCGCCTCGATCCGGCTGGGATCATGGGCGGCGAACAACGGCTCCTTCAGCGAACCGGGAAGGCCGCGCCGTTTCAGGCGGACCGGGCGCGGCGTCGGGAAGGCGTCGAAAATCGAATCAAAGGCGGCGCAGGTGGCGACGCACCGCCCGCAGGACACGCAAGCCGCCGCCTCGATCTCATGGGCCTTGCCCCGGCTGCCGGCGATCGCCTGAACCGGACAGGTTTCAACACACCGCCCACATCCGGTACACAGCTCGGGATCGATGGTTACGGTCGGTTGGATCGACATGCTCATATCCCTCTGGCTCACAGACCGGAGAATTTCATGCTGGACACCAGATCCTCGACGGCGCCCAGGGCGCGCCGCGCCACTTCGGCGGCGGGATCGACGATCGACAGGACGTTCTGGGGACAGGCGTTGACGCAGGCCGGGCCATCGGCGAGGCCGCTGCACAGGTCGCATTTATTGGCTTTGTAACGGACCTTGACGGCGCGGCTCGGCCGGCCATCGGCCGGGGTGATATAGACGGGCGCGGCATCGGCGGGCTGGGGGACGAATTCGGTGGCGCCGAAGGGGCAAGCCATCAGGCACAACCGGCAGCCGACGCAGCGCTCGGCATCGACCAGGACCTTGCCGTCAACCCGCGAGATCGCCGCCATCTTGCAGACCGAGGCGCAAGGGGCATCCTCGCAGTGACGACAGATCACCGGCACCGTCACGTCGTCGGTGACGACGACGAACAGCCGGGGCACCAAAGGACCGTCCAGAGCGCCCACCGTTTCGGGCTTGTCTTCCGAATGAGTAACGGCGCAGGCAATTTCACACATCCGACAGCCAATACATTTGTCGCTATCGGCAAGAATGAAGTAATTCAGCGAATCGGGTTTCAACAGTCGGACCTCCAGACAGCATCCACCAGCCACGGCCGAGGACGGACGCACCATTTTAGTCTTGACGAAGGATGTATTGCTTAGGGGGGAAAGGACCTTAAGTTTAGGCAGGCCTCATTGGTCACGGGAACGGCTTAGCTGGTCCCTTAAATGCATTCCCCATGCCAAAACCGCTCTCTGGATATGGGTATTTTACAAACCCGCGGATTTCCGGGGTTTCTTGGGGTCGGACCCGCCCTCTTTCGTTTCGACTCGCTTTTTGTCAGCCCGCTGACACACCGTCACCGGTGTCGAGAAGCGGGGCGACTTCGTCACCAGTGACGAAGGGGGAGTCGATATCGTCACTTTTGAAGATTTTGCGAACGCGTCTCAAATTCTAATTGCCCTTGACTTGTTCAAATCCCGCGTCGACTTTATCTGCCGGTTGTTCGACAGGCCCAAGGACGCCACGGGTCTATAGCGCCAAGATGAATACTGTCGCCGCCCCTCCCGTGCCGGGCGCCGGCCGCTCTTTTCCTCACCCCCGCCTTGGATGTCCCGATCCCGATGGGCCCGATCACGATGGGATTATCGCCCGATCTTCCTGGTTCCTCCCCCGCCCCGGCCACGCGGCTGCGGCTGTCGGTGCGCGGCCTTGTTCAGGGCGTGGGCTTCCGGCCGACGGTTTATCGTCTGGCGACCGGCCTCGGCCTTCGCGGCTTCGTGCTCAACACCGGCGCCGGCGTGGTGATCGAGGTCGAGGGCGCCCGGGCCGGGGAGTTCGCCGAGATCCTGCGCCACGGGGCGCCGCCGCGCGCCCATATCGAAGCGCTGGAGACACACCGTCTCGCCGCCAGCGGCCGGGACGAGGGCTTCCGCATCATCGACAGCGACACCGCCGCCCCGGGAACCACCCGCATCGGTCCCGACACCGCCCCTTGCCCATCCTGCCTGAGCGAGTTGTTCGATCCGGCCGACCGCCGCTACCGCCATCCCTTCATCGCCTGCTGCGATTGCGGCCCGCGCCATACCATCGCCGGCGCCCTGCCCTATGACCGCGCCCGCACGGCGATGGGCGGCTTCGCGCTTTGCGCCGCCTGCGCCGCCGATTACGCCGATCCGGCCAGCCGACGCTTCCACGCCGAATTGACCGCCTGCCCGGACTGCGGCCCGCGACTGACCCTGGACCCGGCCGATATCTTGCGTGAGATCCGCGCCGGCGCCATCGTCGCCCTCAAGGGCCTGGGCGGCTTTCAACTGATCTGCGACGCCAGCCAACCCGCCCCGGTCGAGCGCCTGCGCCGGGGCAAGCGCCGCGACGCCAAACCTTTCGCCCTGCTCGTCGCCTCGCTGACGGACGCCCGGGCGCTGTGTGACGTAAGATCGGCCGAAGCCGAAGCCCTCACCAGCCCGGAACGCCCGATCGTGCTGCTTCATCGCCGCGCCGACGCCCGGCCTCCTTTGGCCGCAGCCATCGCCCCCGGGCTTGATACCCTGGGGGTGATGCTGCCGGTCACGCCTTTGCAGTACCTGATCTTTCACGAGGCGGCCGGACGGCCCGCCGGAACCGCTTGGCTTGATCAGCCGACGCCGCTGGTTCTGGTCGCCACCAGCGCCAACCGCGCCGGCGCGCCGCTGATCCTCGAGGGGGCCGAGGTCGCGGCCGAGTTGGGCGCCGATGTCGATGTCCTTGCCGACCACGACCGGCCGATCCTCGCCCGCGCCGATGATGGCGTGGTGCGGGTGCTGGGCGATCAGGCGCGCTCGGTGCGGCGCGGGCGCGGCCAGACGCCCGAGCCGATCGTTCTCGGCCGCGCCCTGCCCCCGGTGTTGGCCTTGGGGGCCCAGTGGAAGAACAGCGTCTGCGTCACCCGGGGCGACCGCGCCTTCCTCTCCCAGCATATCGGCGATCTTGACTCGCGGGCCACCCTCGCCTTCCAACGCGCCGCCATCGATCAATTGATGCGCTTCGTCGATACCCGGCCGGTGGTGGTCGCCCATGATCTCCACCCGGATTTCGCCTCCAGCCGTCTGGCCGAGGCGATGGGTCTGCCGACCATCGCCATCCAGCACCACCATGCCCATCTCGCCGCCGTGGCCGCCGAACACCATATCGACGGACCGCTGGTTGGTCTGGCCCTCGACGGCTTTGGTTTGGGCGACGATGGCGGCGCCTGGGGCGGCGAATTGCTGCGCCTTGACGGCGACGGCTTCGTCCGCCTGGGTCATCTGGCGCCGCTCGCCCTGCCCGGGGGCGATGCCGCCGCCCGCCAACCCTGGCGGATGGCCGCCAGCGCCCTGGCCCGCCTGGGGCGGGGCGACGAGATCGTCCGCCGCTTCGCCCATCGCCCGGAAGCCGGCCAAATCGCCGCCCTACTCGCCCGGCCCGATACCCTGGGACAGACGACCTCGTGCGGCCGCTGGTTCGATGCCGCCGCCGGACTGCTTGGCCTTTGCGACGAGGTCCGCTACGAAGGGGAAGCGGCGATGCGGCTGGAAGCCCTGGCCGCCTCCCCGCGCATCGCCGCCGAGGGCTGGCGCATCAGCCAGGGCGTGCTCGACCTGCTGCCCTTGCTTGATCGGCTTTCCCGGCTGGACGCGGGCGCGGGCGCGGGGCTTTTTCACGGCACCCTGGTCGCCGCCCTGGTCGACTGGGCCCTGCCCGCCATCCACGCCTGCCCCGGCGCCCGGGTCGCCCTGGCCGGCGGATGTCTGATCAACCGATCCCTGGCCGAAGGCCTTATCACGACCTTCGCCGCCCGGGGCATCACCGCCCTGCTGCCGCGCCAGAGCCCCGCCAATGATGGCGGCCTGGCGTTGGGACAGGCCTATCTCGCGGGTTTACGCTGGCTGCGGCTGGCCAAGGAGGCATAGATGTGCTTGGCAATTCCGGCCCAGATCCTGGAGATCGGCGCCGACAACATGGCGGTGCTCGATAGCCGGGGCTGCCGGCTCAACGCCTCGCTGGTGCTACTGCCCGGCTGCGCCGTTGGCGACTGGGTGATCGTCCATGTCGGCTTCGCCCTATCGCGCATCGACGCCGAGGAGGCCCGCGTCACCCTGGCCCTGCTCGACGGCGTCTTCCCCGAGGAAGCCAGCGCATGACGACACCCGAGGACGGCGCGGCTTTTCAGGACCCCGAGCGGGTGCGCGCCCTGGCCACGGCCATCGCCCAGGCGGTGAGGCCGGGCAAACGCTATCGCTTCATGGAATTCTGCGGCGGCCATACCCACGCCATCGGCCGCTATGGGCTGGCCGGGCTGCTGCCCGAAGCCGTCACCCTGATCCATGGGCCGGGCTGCCCGGTCTGCGTGCTGCCCGCCGGCCGCATCGACGCCGCCCTGGCTTTGGCCGCCCGGCCCGAGGTGATCTTGTGCAGCTATGGCGATCTGTTCCGCGTGCCCGGTTCGGCGCGGCGCAGCATGATCTCGGCCCGGGCCGAGGGCGCCGATATCCGCATGGTCACCTCGCCGTTGCAAGCGGTGACCATCGCCAGGGACAATCCCCAACGCGCCGTGGTGTTCTTCGCCATCGGCTTTGAAACCACCGCCCCGGCCTCGGCGGCGGCGATCAAGGCCTCCCTGGCCGCCGGTCTGACCAACTTCCATGAACTGGTCTGCCATGTGCTGACGCCGCCGGCGATGGCCGCCATCCTGGCCGAGGAGGCCACCGCCGCGACCGATGTCCGGCCGCGTCTGGATGGGCTGATCGGCCCCGGCCATGTGGCTTTGATCACCGGCATGGCGCCCTTCGACCGCTTCGCCCAAAGCAACGGCCGGCCGATCGCCGTGGCCGGTTTTGAGCCCACCGATCTGCTGCAAGCCGTGCTCGCCCTGGTGACTTTGACCAACGAGGGGGCGGCGCGCGCCGTCAACCGCTATACCCGGGCGGTGACCGAGGCCGGCAACACCACCGCCCAGGCCCTGCTTAACGAGGTTTTCGAGGTCAAGGCCAGCGCGGAATGGCGCGGGCTTGGCATGGTCGCCGACAGCGCCCTGGCCTTGCGTCCGGCCTATGCCCGCTTCGACGCCGAGAAACGCTTTCCGTGCGATCTGCCGCCCCCCCAGGTCAATCGCGCCTGCCGCTGCCCCGATATCCTGCGCGGCCTGATCGCCCCCGAGGACTGCGCGCTGTTTGGCCGAAGCTGCACGCCTAGCGATCCGGTCGGTGCCTGCATGGTTTCGTCCGAGGGCGCCTGCGCCGCGGCTTACGCCTATGGCGGTCGCCGCGCCGCCACGCCTTTACGGAGACCCCAGCCATGAGCCGCCTTGATCTGACCACCGGCCGCATCGACATGACCCATGGCGCTGGCGGCCGCGCCATGCAGGGCTTGATCGAACGGCTGTTCCACGCCGCCTTCGACGATCCCGTGCTGGTCCGCGCCGATGACGCCGCCGTGCTGCCCGCCGCCGATGGCCCTTTGGTGATGAGCACCGATGGCTTCGTCGTCTCGCCGCTGTTCTTCCCGGGCGGCGATATCGGCAGTCTGGCCGTTCACGGCACCGTCAATGACCTGTCGATGATGGGGGCGCGGCCGCTTTACCTGTCCTCGGCCTTTATCATCGAGGAAGGCTTCGCCTTGGCCGATCTGGAACGCATCGTCGCCTCGATGGCGGCGGCAGCCCGGGCGGCCGGGGTGCGCATCGTGACCGGCGACACCAAGGTGGTGGACCGCGGCAAGGCCGATGGCCTGTTCATCACCACCGCCGGCATCGGCGTTGGCCGCGTAGGGGTTCATCCCGCCGCCGACCGTGCCCGCGCCGGTGATCGCATTCTAGTCAACGGACCGCTGGGCGACCACGGCGTGGCCGTGCTGTCGGCGCGCGGCCAGATCGGCCTGAACGTCCCCGTCCACTCCGATAGCGCCGCCCTCAATGGGCTGGTCGAGGCGATGATCGCCGTCGACGCCGATCTTCACTGTCTACGCGACGCGACGCGCGGCGGGGTGGCGGCCGTTCTCAATGAACTTTGCGACCGTTCCCGCGTCGGCATGACCATCGAGGAAAGCGCCCTGCCCGTCCGCCCCGCCGTTCAAGGTGCCTGCGAGGCCCTGGGCCTTGATCCGCTTGATCTGGCCAATGAGGGCAAGCTGGTGGCGGTTGTCGACGCCGCCTCGGCCCAGGCGGTGCTGGCGGCGATGCGCGCCCATCCACTGGGCCGCGACGCCGCCCTGATCGGCACGGTGGTCGACGACCCCGACCATCTGGTTGAAATGACCACCCGCTTTGGCGGCCGCCGCCTGATCCAATGGCGCGCCGGCGAGGCCCTGCCGCGAATCTGCTGAGAAAGGCGACCTCTTTTCGAGTAAACTCTCCCCATCCGAGGAGAGACATCATGGCCAGCTCTAAAATTCTTATCGGGATGCGTCAGGCCGTCGCCTACGCCCGGGGCGAGGCCGTCGGCGTTCGGGAAACCACCGTCAAAACGCCCGCGTCTGTGGATGTGAAGGCGATCCGGGAAGGCCTTGGCCTGAGCCAGAGCGAATTCGCCCGTCAGTTCGGCTTCTCCACCAGTTCGATCCGCAATTGGGAACAAGGCCACCGCTATCCCGAGGGACCAGCCCGCGTATTGCTCAAGGTGATCGAAATCGATCCCGAAGTGGTCCGCAAGGCTCTCTCCGCATAGCAGTCTACGGAAAACAATCTCTAGTATGGCGGATTTCCTATTTTGCTCGTGAGCTTGATAGTTTCATTAAAATCACAAAGAAAACAAATAATTAATACACTACCAATCGGCTTACTGTCCTTACCCAGCTCCGGCGTCAGCTATAATCTCGTCGATAAAGCCTGCAAGTCGACATCCAAGTATAGAGGTTCGGCTCTGAGGGTGGTGCGTAAGCGTCACATGGAGTGGAGTGGTAGCTTGCGTCTGTGTCTTGTTCTGGAAAAATTTGGCTGGAAGGGAGATGGTTGCTCCCTGAAATATGTCTCAAAAGCTCACTGGCGTGTAGAGAACCGACTTACCGAAGAAAATCTTCAACTCGCAGCAAAACCGTTAGATGGTGATCATGGAGAAGGTCATTTCCACATGGACAATCATCGGGATGGGGCATCCTAACCCAGTGGTTTTTTTCATCGATTGTATAACGCCAACCGTTCGTAATTCCAGAATTGACCATGACAGTTCCTGGATGCTCAACGATCAAATCACTGACAATTATTGAAAGATCATCTTGCATAACAAGGAATAAACCTTTTGAATATATACTGCCAACTTTCCAGTCTGGAATTCTAATCAATCCATTAATTTCTATGCCGACGCGCCCATGCTTTGCGACAAGCGCCACAATAATTGGAGTGCTTATTTCCTCACCGTCAACACGACGACCGAACATTACGAAATCTGGGACCGTCAAAATAAATGCATTGACAAGCGTCTCATCAATGATGCGACTCGCTTCCCCTATTCTGCTACCTGCATAGAAGGCGTGACAATCATCATGGACCTTCGATGGCTGATAATGATAATTTGGTATTTCGAGATGGCGGACAAATAATTTTATGTGATCTTTATTTGATTTCGGATGCACAATACACGGAATAGAAAGCAGAAGCTTGAGGCACGGATCTTCCATACTGTCAGGAAACATCGACTGCGTGCTATCAAAACCACTATCTCTCGCGTACTCTCTGAGTATTTCGGCAGGGGACTCTATTCTAGCAATGACGCATTTTGCGGGAATTCCCTTGGGAACAGGCCCAAGCATCCATGCATGTTGCGCATTAAATCTGTAGCGGTAGCCATCATCAGAGCCTCCCGACAGGCACACTAACGGTACCTTGGATTCTACTAATGCCTCTTTGTTAAGAACATACAAAAAGCCGATACCATCGTGATCCGTGTAGGTGGCAGCGTTATTGAGAAAGAAGATGCCAACTTCATGACAATCCTCCGTCATTTCTAATATATTCTTTTGAGAATATCTCTTTGCCGCAAACCATGCTGAGACGGCAGGGTTACAGGAAGCATCGACAAAAAATGACCGCCATCCATAGTGCTGAGATACAGCCTGATAGATCATATTTTTAGAATTAGAATTTACATTATCCATTCCTATAGAAAAAAAACGCCGGAAAATTCGTTCCGCATAAAAAGACCATTTTACCATGGTTTCTGGATGACATTTATTCCGATAAAATGATGTTTTGAAAATTATTTCATCATGACCAACATTGTATTCCTCGACCTGCCCTCTAAACAAACAATCTCGATAGCTATCTAGAACGGCAACCAGGTCTCCTTTGTGTCGGACAACGTGGTTTTCCATTGTATGATCACTCCCGAGCCGTCCAGCCTAGCAGACTGCGGAAATTCACTGCCAGTATAGCGAATTTTCTATTTCGCTCATGGGTTTAATCACTGCATTGCCATCCAATGGGCGACATAAGGCAGCTTCCGCTCCGAGATACATCCTCAAGCCATTCCCAAGATTTTCGGAAATCGAGTGAGGTTATAGGTGGCGACGCGAAGGGTGAACATTCATCTGACGAGTTCCGATGCCCGATGTTTTTTACCGAAAGCCACTGGCTGCTTTCATCCAGCCGAACGGCTCTTCGATCCGCACCGTCAAGAAGCCTGTTGCGGTTATTGGTAAACACCGTGAGGTCCCAAACCGAAGCATCCATCGTATAGCCCGATGAACCAGCGGCGCGCGGACCCCTCGATCCCGGGTTTCCGCGCGCCTCCCCGTCTTAGTGACCCGCGCTCAGGCGACGGCTGGCTTGCGGGCGGCGTGTTCGGCCATCAGCCAGCCGATCCAGTCATCCATGCCCGGACCGCGTTTGGACGAAACCACGCAAACCGGCACCGGTCCGGCGACGCCGGCGATCGAGGCGCGGGCGCGCTCGACGTCGAATTCCTCGATATGGGGCAAAAGATCGGCCTTGGTGATCAGCACCCGGTCGGCGGCGCGCATGATCACCGGATATTTCGCCGGCTTGTCATCGCCTTCGGTCACCGACAGCAGCACGACATTGCGGTGCTGGCCGATATCGAAGGTCGCCGGGCAGACCAGATTGCCGACATTCTCGATGAAGACGATATCGATGCCGTCAAGATCCAGGTGGTGCAGGGCATCATGGATCATATGGGCATCAAGGTGGCAGGCGGTGCCGGTGGTGATCTGAACCGCCGGCACGCCATGGCGGCGGATGCGCTCGGCATCGTTCTCGGTTTCCAGATCGCCCTCGATCACCGCCACCCGCACCCCGGCGGGCAGCGCCTGGATGGTGGCTTCAAGCAAGCTGGTCTTGCCGCTGCCCGGCGAGGACATCAGGTTGACCGCCAGAATGCCCCGGGCGTCGAAATGGGCGCGCACATGGGCCGCCTGATGGTCGTTCTTGGCCAAAAGGTCTTCAAGAACGATGACCGTCCGCGTCCCCTCCGAGGCGGAACCGTGGGAATGGGAATGCCCGTGGTCGTGGTCGTGGGAATGGGAATGACCATGCCCGTGATCGTGATCGTGGTCGTGGGAATGGCCATGCCCATGGTCGTGGGCGTGATCATGGGTGTGGCCGTCGCCGTGGGAATGGCTGTGGGCGTGGTCGCCGTGAACATGATGGGGGCCGGTGCCGGCGCAACCGCAGGTCTCGCACATGGGAAGATCCTCGGGGGAAAACGGTCTGGGGGGGACGCCCCGTCCTTCGGCCCGGCCGCGAAAGGGGCGCGAGGGCGGGCCAGCCAACCCTACTCCGAAGCGGTGGATGCCGACCACAAAAACATCGGGGAGAACCGACGCCGCCGGCTCTCCCCAAGGGTCTTTCGCGCTATTTGCCGTCGACCAGAAACGCCTCGTCCACCGGGATCTGCATGGCGGTGACCAGGGCGTTGGTCTGGGCGGCCAGACCGATGATCGCCAGCACCTCGGCATGCTGGGCCGGGGTCATGCCCTTGGCCCTGGCCGCCGCCGTATGCGAATGGGCGCAATACGAACAGCTATTGGCCGTCGAGACCGCCAGATAGATCATCTCGCGGGTCAAGGGATCGAGCGCCCCTTCGCCGACCATCACGGTCTTGACCTGCTCCCAGGTCCGCTTGAGGAGCGCCGGATCATTGGCCAGACCGCGCCAGATGTTATTGACGAAGTCGCTACCCCGGGTCGCGCGGATGTCGTCGAACACCGCCTTGACCTCGGGCAGGGTTGAAATCTCGGCGTCATCAAGCAAGCGCACGGTGGCCATCGGCGGATCTCCGGTTCGGGATTTTCTTCACTATCAGTCTGTTGGGGTGGTGTGGGGGGACTATCTTTCCCGCCCGCAGCCCTAACGGTGGGCCCACTCCCAGTAAAGGGCGCGGGCCTTGCGGGCCAGCGGACCATAGGCGAAGGCCTTGTCGTCGAAGCCGATCACCGGCACCACCTTCGAGATATTGCCCGTCGAGAAGATCTCGTCAGCTTCCCGGAAATCATCGACGCTCAGCGTCATCTCGTGGACGGTGACCCCGGCCTCGCGCAGCAGGCCGATGATCCGCGAGCGGGTGATGCCGGCCAGGAAGGTGCCGTTGGCCACCGAGGTGAACACCTCGCCGCCGCGCGCCAGGAACACATTGGCCGTCGCCAGTTCGGCGACATTGCCCAGCATGTCGCAGACCAGGGCGTTGTGGAAGCCGCGGGCGCGGGCCTCGCGCAGCATGCGGGCGTTATTGGCGTAAAGGCAGGCGGCCTTGGCGTTGACCGGCATCACCTCCAGGCTGGGGCGGCGGAAGCGGGTGGTGGTGATGGTGAAGCCCGTGGGCTCGGTCATCGGGTGCTCTTCCAGGCAGAGCGCGAAATCGGTGGAGTCGGGATCGGGGCCGACCACGCTGGAATCGCTGTCCTCGGCCCAATACATCGGCCGGATATAGACGGCGGCGTCGCGATCGAACTTCGCCAGACCGTCGTGGGTCAGGCCGATGATGGTCTCGGCGTCAAGGGTCGGCTTGAGCAACAGGGCGCGCGCCGACTCGTTGATCCGCGCCGAATGGCGGTCGAGATCGGGGGTCACCCCTTCGAAGGCGCGGGCGCCGTCGAAAACCAGCGATCCCAGCCAAGTGGCATGGGAGGCCGCGCCAAGGATGCGAATATCGCCCTCGTGCCAATCGCCCTTATAATATGTCCAGGTCTTACGCGGTGTGCTCATTGCTCTATCCGTCGGAGGGGTAAAAAAAGCGCCTATTTCTCTGCGATGAAACGGCGCAGCGCGTCGGCGATGGTCAGCGCGTCGGCGGTCAGGCCGCCGCCCTCCATCGCCGCCAGGGCTTGGCCGGCGCGGTCCGCCGGCAAGGTGTCGCCGCCATAAAGGGCAAGCAGGTCCCGCTCGAAATCGCGGGTGAATTCGGGGTGGCCCTGGAAGCTGATCGCCGCCTTGCCATAGACCAGGGCGGCATTGGGACAGTGGGGCGCGGTGGCCAGCAGGCGGGCCCCCGGCGGCACGACGCTGACATGGTCTTGGTGAATGGCGTTGAGCCCGATCGTCGGCCCTAGACCGGCCAGCCAGTCGGGGGCATCGACCACCCGGTAGTCCTGAAGGCCCAATTGCCAGCCGAAGGGCGAGGGTTCGACCCGTCCGCCCAGGGCCTTGGCCAGGATCTGATGGCCAAAGCACAGCCCGATCACCGGCCGCCCGGCGGCCACCGCCTCGCGCAGCAGGGCTTCCAGGCGCAGCATCCAGGGGGCTTCCTCGGTGGCGCTATGGCGCGAACCGGTCACCACCCAGGCATCACAACGGGTGGCGGAGTCGGGGAACTCGCCGTCGATCACGGCGAAGCGGGCGACCTCGGGCAGGGGCGTCGGCGCGCCCGCCGCAAGCAGGCCGGCGGCCATCTCGACATAATCGCCATGGCGACTGGCAAGCGCGGGCGCGGGGCGGCCGGTTTCAAGAATACCGATGGACATGGCGACGACGACTGCCTTGGCTGGGGGGATGCCCGGGTGCGAAACCGGTCGGGGGCTGGGAGGGGCCAAGGTTCGCCCAACCAAGGCGCCCCGTCAACGCCCTGGCATCCGCCCCTTTCACGGGACCTGCCCCGCTCCTCGCGCGGGACTTGTCCGTTCCGGGGCATTGACCGCTAGCGGGGGATGTGGTGGCCTTTAACCCTTCGCGCCGCCTTTCCCCGGTGTTCCCGCCCCTGGGCCCGATCCATCAGGAACTCTTCGATGACCCAAGCCGCCCCCCCGATCGACTGGACCGCCCGCGCCCGGGCCCTGCGGTTGCCCAACCACGCCCTCATCGACGGCGCCCCGGCAAGCGCGGGCGATGGCGCCACCTTCGATTGCGTCAGCCCGATCGATGGCAGGGTGCTGACCCGGGTCGCCGCCTGTGGCGCGGCCGATGTCGACCGCGCCGTGGCCGCCGGTCGCGCCGCCTTTGAAGACCGCCGCTGGTGCGGCCTGTCCCCGGCGGCGCGCAAAAAGATCCTGCTGGCCTTCGCCGAGCGGATCGAGGCTCATCGCGACGAATTGGCGCTGCTGGAAACCCTCGACATGGGCAAGCCGATCGCCGACAGCCTCGCCGTCGACGTGCCGGCCACGGCGCGCTGTCTGCGCTGGTATGCCGAGGCGCTCGACAAGGTTTATGGCGAAGTGGCGCCGACCGGCGACGACGTGCTGGCGACGATCACCCGCGAGCCTTTGGGCGTCGTCGGCGTCGTCGTGCCGTGGAACTTCCCGATGATCATGGCCGCCTGGAAGATCGCCCCGGCCTTGGCGGCGGGCAATTCGGTGGTGCTGAAGCCGGCCGAGCAAAGCCCGCTGACCGCCATCCGTCTGGGCGAACTGGCCCTGGAGGCCGGGTTACCGGCCGGCGTGCTCAACGTCGTGCCCGGCCTGGGGCCGGTGACCGGGCGGGCCATCGGCCTGCATCCCGATATCGACGGCGCCTTCTTCACCGGCTCGACGGCGGTGGGCAAGCTGTTCCTCAGCTATTCCAGCCAGTCGAACATGAAGCGCCTTGGCCTCGAATGCGGCGGCAAAAGCGCCCATATCGTGCTGGCCTCGTGCAAGAACACCACGGCGGCCGCCCAGGCGGCGGCCTCGGCGATCTTCTTTAATCAGGGCGAGATGTGCACGGCGGGCTCCCGGCTGATCGTCGAGCGCGCCATCGCCGACGAGGTGATCGAAAAAGTCGTGGCCGAAGCCGCCTTCTGGCGCCCCGGCCCGCCGCTTGACCCCGCGACCCGCATGGGCGCCCTGGTCGATGCCGAGCAGACCGAGCGGGTGCTTGGCTATATCGCCCTTGGCCAAGACGAGGGCGCGCGGCTGGCGACCGGCGGCAGCCGGGCCATGGCCGAAAGCGGCGGCTGCTATGTGGAGCCGACGATTTTCACCGGGGTCGCCCCGACCATGCGCATCGCCCGCGAGGAGATCTTCGGACCGGTGCTTTCGGTGATCACCGTCGAGTCGGCCGATGAGGCGGTGCGAGTCGCCAATGACAGCGACTATGGCCTGGCGGCGGCGGTATGGAGCGACGATGTGACGACCCTTCACCGCGTCGCCAAACGCCTGCGCGCCGGCATGGTCTATGCCAATTGCTATGACGCCGACGATATCACCGTACCCTTCGGCGGCTTCAAGCAATCGGGCATCGGCCGCGACAAGTCCTTGCATGCCATCGACAAATATACGGAGCTGAAAACAACATGGTTGCGCCTGGGGTAAGTCGAACCAACGCGGGCGCCCCTTTGGCGGGTCGCGGAGGACAACTGCCCGGCTAACACGCCGGCTCTTTTCTCTATCTTGAGGCATTCGTCTCGGCCAGGATACCGGCCATCCCCCACTTTCCATAGACGAGCCGATGAAAAAACTTCTTGTTGGCGCCTTGATGTTGGCCGGATTTCTCGCCGGCCAAGCCCATGCCGGACAGCTTTCCCGACAGGTTTTCGACAGCCCGGCGTTGAATGGCCAGATCCCGGCGATGGTCTATGTTCCCGAAGGACCGGCCCCGGCCGCCGGCTGGCCGGTGCTTTACCTCCTGCACGGCCATGACGGCAACGAACGCTCGTGGACCGACCTTGGCCATATCCAAACCACGCTCGATGGGCTGATCGCGCGCGGCGAGATCGCCAAGCTGATGGTGGTGATGCCCGGCGGCGGCAATGGCTGGTATGTGGACTCGGAAGACGTGGGCGGTCCGGGCGATTTCGAAACCGCCATCACCCGCGATCTGGTGCGCGCCATCGAGGCGGCCTATCCGGTGCGCCGCGATCGCGGCGGGCGGTCGATCGCCGGGTTGTCGATGGGCGGCTTCGGCGCCCTGCGTCTGGCCTTAGGCCATCCCGAGCGCTATGTGTCGGTCGCCAGCCTGTCGGGCGCCATCTGGCAGAACATCCCGGCCGAGGAGTTCGGCGCCACGCCCGAGCGCATCGCCGAATTCGAACGCGCCGAGTATTTCCACCGGGTCGATCCGCAAACGGTGACGGTCGGGCGTATTTTACCCTCGGTGATCAGCCATTTCGGCGGCGCCTTCGGCCGGCCCTTCGATCCCCGGCGCTTCAACCAGCAAAACATCTTCACGCTTCTGGAAAAGCAGCGTCAGGCCGGGGCGACCCTGCCGGCGATGTATATCACCTGCGGCGATGACGACAGCCTGAACCTGTGGCAGGGCGCCATCTCGTTTTACAACACCGCCAAGGCCGACCGGATCAAGGACGTGCAATTGCGCATCACCGATGGCGGCCATGTCTGGTCGCTGTGGGCGGCCGAGATCGTCGATGTGCTGCACTTCGTCGATGGCAAATGGACGACTCCGCCGGCCAAGCCGGTGATGGAGCCGGCGCCGCCGATGGCCGAACGCGATCAGCCGCGCCGCAGCTCGCCGCTCTAAAGAAAAAACCCGCCGCGGGATCCCGCGACGGGTTTTTAAGAACTGGTGGAGCAGAGGGGAATCGAACCCCTGACCTCTTGAATGCCATTCAAGCGCTCTCCCAACTGAGCTACAGCCCCATCTGGGTCGCCCCCGTTCTTGGCGGGGACTTTGGGATCTCGAAGGAAGGGCGCGGAGCGTGCCGGTTCTTTCCGCCGAGGCCCGGGGTTGTAGCGTTGTGCGCGCCTCCGGGCAAGAGAAAATCGGCGGTTTTTTCTTTTTTATCGGGCGCTTGGTAAAGAAAAAACCCGCCGCGGGATCCCGCGACGGGTTTTTAAGAACTGGTGGAGCAGAGGGGAATCGAACCCCTGACCTCTTGAATGCCATTCAAGCGCTCTCCCAACTGAGCTACAGCCCCATCTGGGTCGCCCCCGGTTCTTATCGGGGACTTTGGGATATCGAAGGAAGGTTGCGGAGCGTGCCGGTTCTTTCCGTCGAGGCCCGGGGTTTTAGCGTTGTCCGCGCCGCCGGGCAAGAGAAAAATCACCGTATCTTCTTCTTTTTTTCCCGGGGGCGGCGCCCCGGTTGGCCAGCGGCCCGCCGGCCGTTCCTTCGCCAGGAAACGGCCGGCGGGCCAGACGCTTACTCGTCCTCGTCGAGATCGAGATGCTCCTTGACCTCTTCGAGGTCGTCGTCGTCCTCGCCAAGATCGGAGGGATCTTCGATCAGATCGGTATCTTCCTCTTCGTCTTCGACCTCCAGATCGGCATCGACCTCGTCGTCTTCGACAACCGCCACCGGCGCGACCTTCACCGCCTCTTTCTTGCGCTCGGTGCGGCGCGGTTTGACCGGCGCGTCGAGTTCAAGAACGGTTTCGCACTTGGGGCAGAGGATCGGCGTCTGCTGCAAGTCGTAGAAGCGGGCACCGCAATTCGTGCAGGTGCGCTTCGTCCCCCATTCCGGCTTGGCCACGGTTGGTAACTCCCTTCGAAATAACGCAAGAGGGCCAGACCGCCCGAAAGCGGCGGGCCGGCGGGGCGCCAGGGCGCCGACACGGGAAAAGCGCTATTGCCATTTTCCCACCGGTTTTGTCAAAACCTAAAGAGCCTCATTTCACTAAGGGGGCGAATCGACCGACCGCCAGCGGGCTACCCCCCCGCCAAACGGTGTGTTAAACAGCCTTTCCCTCCCTCGCCGGTCCGCGCCTTCGCGGGCGGTTGGCGGGCGGGATTCATCCCTTTTCCGATCCATTTCGCCCAGGCAGGATGCAATGGTCCCACCAATTCCCCCGCGTCCCCTTCGCGCCCATCGCTCGACCCCGCTTTCGGGCCGGATCCGGGTGCCCGGCGATAAGTCGATTTCCCATCGCGCCCTCATGCTGGGCGGTCTGGCCGTCGGCCGCACCGAGATCCGCGGCCTGCTTGAAGGCGAAGACGTCATCGCCACCGCCCATGCCATGGAGGCGATGGGCGCCCGTATCGACCGTCAGGAAACCGCTGACGGCGCCGGGGTGTGGACGGTCGATGGCGTCGGCGTCGGCGGCCTTGCCGAACCGGCCGATGTTTTGGACATGGGGAACGCCGGAACCGGCGCCCGGTTGCTGATGGGATTGCTCGCCACCCATGATCTCACCGCCATCCTGACCGGCGACGCCAGTTTGCGTGGCCGGCCGATGAAGCGGGTCACCGATCCGCTGGCCCTGTTTGGCGCCAGCTTCGTTGGCCGCAGCGGCGGACGGCTGCCGATGGCGGTGCGCGGCACGGCGACGCCGCTGCCCGTCAGCTACCGGGTTCCCGTCCCCAGCGCCCAGGTCAAATCGGCGGTGTTGCTGGCCGGCTTGAACACCCCGGGCGAGACCACGGTGATCGAACCGGTGGCGACGCGCGATCATACCGAACGCATGCTCGGCCATTTCGGCGCCGCCCTGCGCCTGGGCCGCGATGACCAGGGCGCCACCACCATCACCCTGACCGGCCAGCCCGAATTGCGCGCCGCCCCGGTCGAGGTGCCCGCCGATCCGTCCTCGGCCGCCTTCCCGCTGGTCGCCGCCGTCCTCGTTCCCGAAAGCCATGTCACCCTGGCCGGCGTCGGCATGAACCCCCAGCGCATCGGCCTGATCGACACCCTGCGCGAGATGGGCGCCGACATCCTGATCCGCGATCCGCGCATCGAGGCCGGCGAACCGGTCGCCGATCTCGAGGTTCGCGCCTCGGCCCTGACCGGCATCGAGGTTCCCGCCGCCCGGGCGCCGTCGATGATCGACGAATATCCCATCCTCGCCGTCGCCGCCGCCTGCGCCCGGGGCACCACCCGCATGCATGGCCTGGGCGAACTGCGGGTCAAGGAAAGCGACCGCCTGAGCGCCGTCGCCACCGGCCTTGCCGCCTGCGGCGTCGATGTCACGGTCGATGGCGATACCCTGATCGTTCACGGCAAGGGTACGGTGCCCAAGGGCGGGGCGACGGTGGCGGTCAATCTCGATCACCGCATCGGCATGGCCTTCCTGGTTCTCGGGCTGGTCAGCGCCGAGGCCGTCACCATCGACGACGGCCGGGCCATCGACACCAGTTTCCCCGGCTTCGTCACCCTGATGACCGGCCTGGGCGCCCCGATCAGCCTGATTTGACCTGAAGCCCGGGCCCCAGGCGGGACCGGGCGCCCCCCTTGGCCTCCAAGGGGGGATTTCGACGCTTTCAAGGAACCATGCCATGATTATCGCCATCGACGGCCCCGCCGCCTCGGGCAAGGGAACGTTGGCGCGCCGGCTCGCCACGCAGTTGCGCTTCGCCTATCTCGACACCGGTAAACTCTACCGCGCCGTCGGCATGGCGGTGATCAAGGGCGGGGCCGATCCCCACGATGCAAAAGCCGCCCTTGCCGCCGCCCGGGCGCTTGATCCCGCCACCCTTGGCGACCGGCTGCTGTCGACCGACACGGCGGGCAAGGCCGCTTCGGTGGTTGGCGCCATTCCCGAGGTCCGCGCCGCCCTGCTTGATCTGCAGCGCGATTTCGCCACCCACCCGCCGCAGGGCGCGCCGGGCGCCGTGCTTGATGGCCGTGACATCGGCACCGTCGTCTGCCCCGAGGCCGAGGTGAAGATCTTCGTGACCGCCAGCGTCGAGGTTCGGGCGCACCGACGGCTTCAGGAGTTGCGAAGCGGCGGACACGATGTTAAGGAAGACGACGTATTGCGCGACATGCGGGAGCGCGATGCCCGTGACAGCGGGCGGGCGGTGGCGCCTATGGCGATTGCCGCCGATGCCGTTGTTCTCGACACCTCCCGTATGACGGCCGAGCAGGCTTTGACCGCCGCGCTCGACATCCTGGCCCACAAGTCCCAAAAGACCTGAACGGCGCCTTTGGCGCTGGCGCGGGTTGACCGGGCGGCGCGGGCCACTTACGAGTCCGCCCACACCCGACTCGTCCTCGGAACCCGGTTCGCGGCGTCTGCCCTTTTGGGAAAGACTGGCGGATCGTCTTGGCGTTCCGGTGTCCGCTCATCCGCCCCGGCGGAGGGAGCGAACGCCCGAGCGCTTGTTTGCGTAACGACTCCGGCCGCTCCCGCCGTTTATCGAAAGGGGCGGACGACAGACCACAAAGCCATGGCCGTGACCATGGCGACTCGACCCGGCCCCGGTGGGGTACGGATTTTTTCGTTTTCAAGACCGCCGGAACCAACCGGCAGGCCGGAAAACACGACGCCTACGAAAGGATAAATCAACACATGGCTGATTCAGCCCAGGATCTGGCCTTCACGGCCGAGAATTTCGAGTCGTTGCTGAACGAGCAGCTCGGTGAATCGGGCGGCCTCGAGGGTTCGGTGCTCACCGGCACCGTCATTGGTGTTTCGGGCGATTTCGCCGTGGTCGACGTCGGGCTCAAGTCCGAAGGCCGCGTGCCGCTCAAGGAATTCTCCCGTGGTGGCGACGACGCCGAGATCAAGATCGGCGATACCGTCGACGTGTTCGTCGAGCGCTACGAGGACAAGGACGGCCTGATCGTCCTGTCGCGCGACAAGGCGCGGCGCGAAGAGGCTTGGAACGAGCTCGAGAAGGCCTTCAACGACAACCAGCGGGTTCGCGGCCTGATCCACAGCCGGGTCAAGGGCGGCTTCACCGTCGATTTGTCGGGTGCCATCGCCTTCCTGCCGGGCAGCCAGGTTGATATCCGCCCCGTCCGCGACATCGGCCCGCTTCTCGGCCAGCCCCAGGTCTTCCAGATCCTCAAGATGGACCGGGCCCGTGGCAACATCGTCGTGTCGCGCCGCGCCGTTCTCGAAGAGACCCGCGCCGAGGAACGCTCCAAGCTCATGGAGACCCTGCGCGAGGGCGAGATCCTCGAAGGCGTCGTCAAGAACATCACCGATTACGGCGCGTTCGTCGATCTGGGCGGTGTGGACGGCCTGCTGCACGTCACCGACATCTCCTGGAAGCGTATCAACCACCCGACGGAAGCCCTGTCGATCGGCCAGACCGTCAAGGTCCAGGTCATCCGCTTCAACGCCGAAACCCAGCGCATCAGCCTGGGCATGAAGCAGCTTGAAGCCGATCCGTGGGAAGGCGTCGCCGCCAAGTACCCCGTCGGCACCAAGTTCGTTGGCCGCGTGACCAACATCACCGATTACGGCGCGTTCGTCGAACTCGAGCCCGGCGTCGAAGGCCTGGTTCACGTTTCCGAAATGTCCTGGACCAAGAAGAACGTCCACCCGGGCAAGATCGTCTCCACCAGCCAGGAAGTCGAGGTGATGATCCTCGACGTCGATCCCGACAAGCGTCGGATCAGCCTGGGCCTGAAGCAGACGATGGCCAACCCGTGGTCCGAGTTCCTCGAAGGCCACCCGATCGGCACCGAAGTCGAAGGCGAGATCAAGAACATCACCGAATTCGGTCTGTTCATCGGTCTGACTGGCGACATCGACGGCATGATCCACCTGTCCGACCTGGACTGGAACCGCAGCGGCGACGAGGCGGTGAAGGACTACAAGAAGGGCGACGTGGTGCAGGCCAAGGTTCTCGACGTCGACGTCGAGAAGGAGCGCATCAGCCTGGGCGTCAAGCAGCTGGGCGAGGATCCCTACCGGGAGGCCACCGCCGACCTGCGCAAGAACCAGATCGTCACCTGCGTCATCACCATGGTGCAGGAGAACGGCATCGAGGTTGACGTCAACGGCGCCATCGGCTTCATCCGCAAGTCCGATCTGGCCCGCGAGCGCGCCGATCAGCGGCCCGAGCGTTTCGCCGTCGGCGAAAAGGTCGATGCCAAGGTCATCAACATGGACAAGTCCAACCGTCGCATGACCCTGTCGATCAAGGCCCGCGAGATGGACGAGGAAAAGCAGGCGATGGCCGAATACGGCTCCGCCGACTCGGGCGCCTCGCTCGGCGATATCCTTGGCGCCGCCCTCAAGCAGGCCCAGGAAAAGGCCCGCACCGGCGACGACGAGTAAGTCTTCCTCTTTCCCGCAAGGGACGCGAGGGGCGCCGCCGGATCTCCGGCGGCGCCTTTTTTGTGCGCCGCGACACCAGTTGTCGAATATTTCGATGAAAATCCTGTCATATGAGCAGCTTGCTTGACGGCGGGCCCGGCCTCTGGCAGGCTTTGTCCCACCCTTTTTAAGGGGTTTGCGGGCGGAAGGGCTGCCACCACGATGACCAAGTCGGAATTGATCGCACGCATTGCCGAGCGAAACCCCCATCTTTATCAAAGGGATGTGGAACGGATCGTTTCGACCATCTTCGACGAGATCGCCGACGCCCTGGCGCGCGGCGACAGGGTCGAATTGCGCGGCTTTGGCGCTTTTTCCGTGAAACGACGCGACGCCCGCATGGGCCGCAATCCACGCACTGGCGAAACCGTGGATGTTGACGCGAAGGTCGCCCCCTATTTCAAGACCGGGAAGCAGTTGCGCGAACTGCTCAACGGCGGCGAGTCCGAGTCCGACGACGACTGACCCGTTCCGGGGCGCCGCGCGGGAATGGGGAACGGCTTCCGCGCCTTTGTCCCGGTATTGCGATCCATGAATGTCCGTCCGGTCCCGCGCGGCCGACGGATCGCTCGCCCAAGAGGGGACCGAGCCCAGGCCGGAGGTGTGAGCTTTGAGGAAGATCGTGTTCTGGCTGATTGGCGTGCCGTTGGCGATTATCGCCGCGGTCTTCGCCGTCAACAACCGGGGAACGGCGGGGGTCAGTCTGTGGCCGACGCCATTCACCGTCGACTTGCCGCTCTATCTGCTGGGCTTGGGCGGACTCGCCATCGGTCTGGTGGTGGGCGCCCTGTTCACCTGGATCGGCGCGGCCAAATATCGGGTCCGCCTGCGCGACCGCGAATTGGAAGTGCGCGACCTGAAGCGTGATCTCGAACACAAGACCCTGGAATATCAGGTTCTGGTCGAGCAGGTCGAGCAGCGCAAGGCCCTGCCCCCCGCCGCCTGATCGGCGGTTGGAAAGAGGTCTGGATCAACCATCCCACCGCCTCGGCGGTCAGGGCCGGGGGGCGCTTTCGAGCGGCCCCCGGCTTTTTCATGCCCGCGCTCCCCTTGTCCGCGCGCCATCACATATCGGCCATCGCCCCCCACAACAGCAACGGCATGGTCAGAACGCTCAAGCCGGTCGAAACGATCACCAGCCCGGCCACCTCTTCGGGGCGCTGGTTGTAGCGGGCGGCGAACAGATAGTTGAAGACGGCCGGCGGCATCGCCGATTGGATCAGCACCACGCCCCGCGCCGCGCCGTGCAGATCAAGGGCCAGCACCGTGGCATAGCCCAAGGCCACCCCCAGGGCGATCTTCACCGCGCCCAGCAGCAAGGCGACGCCTAGGCCGGCGACCTTCAGCCGGGCCAGCGACACCCCCAGGGCCAGCAGCATCACCGGAATGCACATGCCCCCGACCATATGGGCGGTATCGGCCAGCCAGCCGGGCAAGGCGATGCCACCGGCCTTGAGGGTGCCGACGACCAGCAGGGTCCAGATCACCGGATTGCGCAAGATCACCGGAACCGGCCGCTCGCCCGACGAAATCAGCGCCGTCGCCGAGAACTGGATGACGATGACCACGGTGAAATAGCCGATCGACAGCGCCAGCCCCTCGTCGCCAAAGGCGAAAAGACACAGCGGCAGGGCGATATTGCCCGTATTTCCAAAGATCATGCTGGGCAGGAACACCGCCTGGGGAAGCTTGAGCAGCCGCAGGGTCAGGGCGCCGCCCACCGCCATGCCGGCCAGGGTCAGCAAGGCGGCCAACCCCATCGCCGCCAGGGCGTCGGCGGCGATATTGGCGCTCATCAGCACATCGGTCAGCAGGAAGGGCGTTCCCAGGCCCAGACCAAGGGCGGAAACCGTCGCCGTATCGAAAGGCCGGCCGGCCCGCGCCCAGCCGAAGCCCACCGCGACCACGATCAAAACCGGGGCGATGACGGGAAAGACGATAGAAAACATGGGGGAGGCTCTCGGAGGAGGGGGAAGGATCGGCCACCATAGGCCCATCCCATCCCGGCGTCTTGCGCCTTGCACAACGGCGGGCTTGGGCTTATCTGGGGAGCGACAGCTTGCGCCATCGCCCGCGGCCCTTGGCGGTCCGCTCCCGCGCCAAGCCTGGTCCTTTGAGCTTTTTTCGCGCGAGACCGATCCCCGTCGTCCTTGCCCCTGCGGCGCGCGCCCCTTTTTCTCTGGTGCGGTGGAACACCCATGGCCCAAACGGGCATTTCCGACATCGTCTATACCGGGGCCCGCCACGATCGGGTCTCCACCGGCACCCTTGATGACAAGGCCCTGGAGGCGCTTGGCTGGCGGCCCGAGGCGCGCTGGCTGGTGTTCTGGCGCGGCCGCATCGCCTTTCCCGCCACCGGCCCAACCCCCGATCCCACCCGCGAGCCGGAACCGCTGTCGCCGCTTCTGCTCGACGGGCCGACGGTCCGGGGGCTGATCGCCGGGCGGACGACGATCCCGCCGACGCCGGCCGACACCCCGCCCGCCCTTGCGGAACTGGTCGCGGCCGGGGGCGACGGCTTGGCCGATCTGACCCTGGCGCCCCCCGCCCCGCCGCCGGTAACCGGCCCGTCCCACCCCACGCTTCACCTCGGCCTGCTTGACGGCGCCGCCCTCCAGGTGATCGATCTTTCGGCCTTGCCCGAACGGCCGCCCACCGACGCTGGCGAGGCCGGCGAAAGCGATCTGGCCCCCGATCTGCGTCTCGCCGATGGCAGCGCCCCGGTTTTTCGCGAGTTGCGCGGCGTGGCGCTCGCTGTCGAGGACGCCATGGCCGGGGCGATGGCCCATGCCCAGGCTTTGCTCAATTGGCACGCCAGCCACCCGCTCTGCCCACGCTGCGGCGCCGTCACCCGCATCGCCGCCGGTGGCCGTCATCGCCATTGCGCCAATCCCGCCTGTGGCGCCGACCATTTCCCGCGCACCGACCCGGTGGTCATCATGCTGGTCGAGGACCCGGAGGGGGAGCGCTGCCTGCTCGCCCGCCAAAGCCGCTTCCCCGCCGGAATGTATTCGGCCCTGGCTGGCTTCGTCGAACCGGGGGAAACCCTGGAGGCCGCCGTCGCCCGCGAGGTCCGCGAGGAAGCCGGCCTGGATGTCGGCGATATCCGCTATGTCGCCAGCCAACCCTGGCCCTGGCCCTCGAATCTGATGATCGGCTTCATCGCCCGGGCCAGGGCGACGGCGCTCAGCCTGGATGACAACGAACTTGAAGACGCCCGCTGGTTCACCCGCGCCGAGGTCGCCGCCATGGGCGAGGTTGGCGACGAGGGCGAGGGCTTCCGGATCCCACGGCGCGACGCCATCGCCCGCCATCTGGTCGAAGGCTGGCGCGACCGCCGGTTTTAGGAGTCTGAAAGCGCAGCAAAGCGTCGTCGCCCCCTGAAACAGGGCGCTCGGGATTTGCTCAAGGGTCTTGATAACGAAGCAAATCGTCGTCGCGCCCTGAAACAGGGCGCTCGGGATTTGCTCAAGGGTCAGGGTTATCGTCTTTTTCTTTTTCCGTTCGGAGGGTCCCATGCACCGTGTTTCCGCAAACGGCATTGCCATTCCCGCCCTGGGCTTTGGCACCTGGCAGATCGAGGGCGATGACGCCCGCGTCGCGGTGGCCGAGGCCCTGGCGCTGGGCTATCGTCATATCGACACCGCCCGCGCCTATGGGAACGAAGCCCAGGTCGGCGCCGGCATCGCCCAATCCGGGGTGCCACGCGGCGATATTTTCCTGACCACCAAAATCTGGACCAGCGAGTTCAAACCCGAGGCGCTGACCGCCGCCCTGGCCGATTCGCTCGCCAAGCTGGGCACCGATTACGTCGATCTGACCTTGCTGCACTGGCCCAATCCCGAGGTTCCCTTGGCCGACAGCCTGGGCGCCCTGGCCGCCTTGCAGCAAGAAGGACTGACGCTGGCCATCGGCGTGTCGAATTTCCCCGTCGCCCTGGTCGAAGAGGCGGTGGCGGTGTGCGGCCGGCCCCTGGCGGTCAATCAGGTCGAATACCATCCCTTCCTTGACCAGAGCAAAGTCATCGAGGCCTGCCGCCGCCACGGCATGGCGGTCGAGGCCTATAGTCCGCTGGCCCGCGGCAAGGTCATGGAAGACGCCACCCTGCGCCGCATCGCCGAGATTTACGGCCGCACGCCCGGTCAGGTGGCGCTGCGCTGGCTCATCCAGCAAGACGGCGTGATCGCCCTGCCCAAAGCCGTGCGCCCCGAGCACGCCAAAGCCAATCTCGGGGCGCTGGATTTCGCCTTGAGCCAAAGCGAAATGGCCGAGATCAGCGCCCTCGCCCGTCCCGATGGCCGGCTGATCAACCCGTCCTGGGCCCCGGCCTGGGACGACTGAGGGCACCGCGAACCGCGGCCGCCTACCTTTTCTTGGGCGGCACGGCGGGCAATAGGCGCAGCACGGCCTCGGCGCAGGTTCGCGCCAATTCCCCCTCGCTCTCGCCGGCCTCGATCAACAGCGAGGTCGCCCGCCGCCAATGGGCGAGCGCCTCGTTGGGGCGCTCGCGCCCCTCTTCCAGCCGGCCGAGATCGGCGCTGATCGCCCCGGCCGCGCCAAGATTGCCCAAGCTTTCCTCCAGGGCCAGGGCCTCGCCCAGCACATCTTCGGCGCCCTGCCAGTCTTCCCGGTACAAGGCCACCGCCCCCAGCCGCCCGAGCAGGCGGGCCTCCTCGACCCGGTTTCCCATTTCCGTCACCAGGGTCAGGCCGTAACGCCAATAGGCCTCGGCACCCTCGGGGTCATCGGCCCGGGCATGGATCATCGCCAGAAGATCGCAGGTCGCCACCACGCCGTCGTGGTCGTCCATCCCCTCGTAAAGATCAAGGGCGGCCAGATAGGCGCCATGGGCGGCTTCGGGATCGCCCTGGATTTCGCGCAAGCGCCCGCCAAGCGCTTGGCTGCGCGCCAGCCCCGGGCGATCGGCCAGGGTCGCCGCCAGGGTCGCCGCCCGGGCCAGCGCCGCGTCGATGGCCGGATCATCCCCGCCGCCATCAAGCAGCGCGTCAAGGCCATCCAGGGCGCGGGCCAGGGCGGCGATGGCCGCCGGGTGGTGGGCCTCGGCCGCCAGACCATCGGCGTGATCGAGCCACAAACCGGGCGCGGCGCCCTCGCCTTCCGCCGGACCCCGCGCCAGGGCCTCGGCGACCCCGGGGGCCGGCTCGGCACGCTTGGGAGCGGCAGGGGCCGGGGGAGCGGCGGGAGCCGGGGGAGCCGGTTCGATCGGCTCGACCACGGGGGGGGCCGCTTCGACCGGTTCCGCCGCCGGGGGGGGAACGGCCGGGGCAAGGGGCCCCCCGTCCGCCACCGCCACCGCCTCGGCGGGGTGGCGTCCCCGCCACAACCGGGCGATCCCATAGCCGAAAAGCCCGCCCAGCACGGCACCGACAGGGATGATCCAGGGACCAAGAAAAACGCTGATATCAAGGGTTTCAAGCACGGCGGACCTTCGGGGGGCACAGCGGAGGCGCCAGGGGAGCCCGACCGCCGGGGAACGCCGACAGGGGCGCAGGGAGGGCATCATAGGGGGCCCTTACGCCTTTCGTCCATGCCCGATCAAGCCGATCCGGGCTTAAGCGGCCGCCCGATCACCCGCCCAGGGCTTGAGCGGCACCCGGCAAAGCGCCAGGATCTGGCGAAAGGCTCGGCGACGCGGGGTTTCATCGGAGCTCAGCGCCCGGGCCAACCCCCGATGGGCCTCGCCATCGCCGAGGCTGGGCAAGCGCGCCTCCAGGCTCGCCCCGCATTGTTCAAGGTGGACGCCGCAAGCGACCACCACGCCCTGGCCAAGGCTGGCCTGGACGACGGCGGGGGGGCATCCCGGAACATCGCCAAAGCGCGCCAGCACCGTGATCGCCGCCCCCGGATCGATCTCGAAGCGCGGACCGCCGTGGTAATGGCCGCGAAAGACGCCCAGCCCCGGCCAATCCAGGCGAACCGCCGCCGCGCTGGCCAGCGTCCGGTCATAGGGCGGAGCCAGAGCGCTCAGCGAGCCAATGGCGCGCGCGGCGAGCAAGGACAAATCGCGCCGGCCGACCACGGCGTCGGCGCGCCCGGCGTGAAAGGCGATCTCGCGGCAGGCGTAATAGGCGCCGGCGCAGATCCCCAGATAGCCACCACCCCCGGCGACGAAGGCGCGGATGCGGTCATTGCCCTCGCCGTTCAGGGCGGCGCAATAGGGGCTGTCGGCGCCGCCCGGGACGATCAGACTGAGCGTGCGTTCCCAAGGGTTGCCGGCGGCCAGGATATCCTCGGCCAGGATCGGGCGCAGGCGGGCCCGGTCATGGTCCATCTCGCGGGCGATCTCGCGCAGCAGATCCTCAAAGACGGCGCCCTCGTCGATATACACCGCGACCTGATCGCGCTCCATCATTCCCGCCTCCTATAGCTCGAAGCTCACCCCCTGGGCCAAAGGCAGGGCGCCGGAATAGTTCACCGTATTGGTGGCGCGGCGCATATAGCCCTTCCAGGCATCCGAGCCCGATTCACGACCGCCGCCGGTATCCTTCTCGCCACCGAAGGCGCCGCCGATCTCGGCGCCGCTCGGGCCGATATTGACATTGGCGATGCCGCAATCGCTGCCCGCCGCCGACAAGAAGGTCTCGGCCTCGCGCAGATCATTGGTGAAGATCGACGACGACAATCCTTGGGGCACGGCGTTCTGCAGGGCGATCGCCTCCTCCAGGCTGCGATAGGTCACGGCATAGAGGATGGGGGCGAAGGTCTCCTCGGCGACCACGGCGGTTTGGGCGGGCATTTCGACCAGGGCGGGGCGGACATAGCAGCCGCCCTCGCTTCCCGGAAGCATCACCCGCTCGCCGCCATGAACGATCCCGCCATCGGCTTTCGCCCGCGCCAAAGCCGTTTCCATGGCCTCCTGGGCGGCGCCATGGATCAGCGGCCCGACCAGGGTGCCGGCCTCCAGGGGATTGCCCACCCGGATGCTGGCATAGGCCGCCGCCAGCCGGCCGATCAGATCGGCGGCGATGCTTTCGTGGACGATCACCCGGCGCAAGGTGGTGCAGCGCTGGCCGGCGGTGCCGATGGCGGCGAAGGCGATGGCGCGAACGGCAAGATCGAGATCGGCGCTCGGGCAGACGATGCCGGCGTTATTGCCGCCCAGTTCAAGGATGGTCCGCCCCAGACGGGCCGCCACCTTGGGGGCGACCAGCCGGCCCATGCGGGTCGACCCGGTGGCGCTGATCAAAGGCACCTGGGGATGGTCGACCAACGCCTCGCCCAAAGCGCTGGCGCCGATCAGCAGGACGCTGAGATCGGTCGGGTAATCGTCGCCGAAGCGCTGGGCGGCCTTGGCCAGCAGGGCGCCGCAGGCCAGGGCGGTCAGGGGGGTGATCTCGGAGGGCTTCCACACCACCGCATCGCCGCAGACCAGGGCGAGGGCGGAATTCCACGCCCAGACGGCGACCGGGAAGTTGAAGGCGCTGATGACGCCGACGACGCCGAGCGGATGCCACGTCTCGCGCATGGCATGGCCGGGACGCTCGCTGGCGATGGTCAGGCCGTGAAGCTGGCGCGACAGGCCCACGGCGAAATCGCAGATATCGATCATCTCCTGAACCTCGCCCAGACCCTCCGATAGGATCTTGCCGTTCTCCAGGGTGACCAACCGGCCGAGGTCGGCTTTATGGGCGCGCAGTTCCTCGCCAAACAGCCGCACCAACTCGCCCCGTCGCGGCCCGGGGATCTGACGCCAGGCCAGATGGGCCCGATGGGCGCGCTCGATCAGCGGCGCCACCTCGGCAAGCGGCGTGGCGTGAACGGCGCCGATCGTCCCGCCATCGATCGGCGAATGAACCGTGATGTCGCCCCCGGTGAAAGCGCTCTCGGGCACGCCCAAATGGACCAGCAGATCGTGAACGGCGACGGCATAGGCGGAAGCCATGGGCAAAGTCTCCGGGTCGAGCCCCGACGCGGGCCGGGGGCGGATGGGGAGGAACGGACGAAGGGGTAGCAGACGATCAGGCGCTGGTGGCCAAGGCCTTTTCCCGCAGGGCGGTCAAGCTGACGCGGTGGCTGATCGCCTCGGGGTCTTGATGGATCTCGATCAACACCGGACGGCCGGCGACCAGGGCCTGATCAAAAGCCGGGCCGAATTCGGCCGTGCGGCGCACGCGCAAGCCCAGGGCGCCATAGGCCTGGGCGAGGGCGACGAAATCCGGGTTGGTCAGGCTGGTGCCGCTGACCCGGCCGGGATAGGCCTTCTCCTGATGCATGCGGATGGTGCCATACATGCCGTTGTTGATGACGATGATGATGGGATCAAGCCCCTGGTCGACGGCGGTCGCCAGTTCCTGACCGTTCATCAGGAAACAACCGTCGCCGGCGAAGGCCACCACCACCCGCCGGGGGGCGACGACCTTGGCGGCGATGGCGGCGGGCAGGCCATAGCCCATCGACCCGTTGCCCGGCGCCAACTGGCTGGGGAAGTGGCGATAGCGATGGAAGCGGTGGACCCAGCCCGAATAATTGCCCGCGCCATTGGTGATCACCGCGTCCTCGGGCAAGCGGGCCTCGATCTCGGCCATCACCTGGGCCATGTCCACGCTACCCGGGCAGGGGTCGGCGCGCAGATTGGCGGCGTAGTCTGCCCGCCCCTGGGCCAGCCAGCCGGCCCAATGACGGCCATCGACCGGGCTCAGCATCTCGGCGAAGGGCTCCATCGCCGAAACAATCCCCAGATCGGTGGCATAGACCCGGCCGATTTCACCGGCATCGGGGAAAATATGGATCAGGCTTTGGCTGGGGACCGGCGACTCGATCAGGCTATAGCCCTGGGTCGTGACCTCGCCCAGTCGATCGCCGACGCAAACGATCAGATCGGCGGCCTTGATGCGGGCGTTAAGGCGCGGGCTGGCCGAAAAGCCCAGTTCGCCGATATAGACCGGGCTGAGGTTGTCGACCACGTCCTGGCGGCGGAAGGCGGCGACCACCGGCAGGCCGCTGGCCTCGGCCCAGGTGGTGACCAGCTTGGCCGCGCGCGGCGTCCAGGTGCCGCCGCCGACGATGACCAGCGGCCGCTCGGCCGCCGCCAACCGGCTTGCCAGATCGGCCATATCGGCCGCGCGCGGCGCCGGACGCGCCGGGGGACGGGGAAGCGGATCGCGGGCAAAGGCCATCTCGGCCAGAACATCCTCGGGCAAGGCCACCACCGCCGGTCCCGGTCGCCCCGAGGTCGCCGCCGCCCAGGCCCGCGCCACCAGCTCGGGCAGGCGGGCGGCGCTGTCGGCGGTGGCGCTGAATTTGGCCAAGGGCGCGAAAAACGCCGTCATATCGACTTCCTGAAAGGCTTCGCGGCCGATCATCGGCCGGTCGACCTGACCGATGAACAGCAGCATCGGCGTGCAATCTTGAAAGGCGGTATGAACGCCGATCGCCGCATTGCAGGCGCCGGGCCCCCGGGTGACGAAGCACACCCCGGGCTTGCCGGTCATCTTGGCATGGGCATCGGCCATATAGGACGCCCCGCCCTCCTGCCGGCAGACCACCAGCCGCAAGGCGTCGGTGCGGTCGTGAACGGCATCGAGGAAGGGCAGGAAGCTTTCGCCGGGCACGCAATAGACCGTATCGGCGCCGAGGGCGATCAACGAGTCGGCAAGCAAGGCACCGCCCGTACGCGATGCAACGGAAGACTGGACCACGGCGCACACTCCCCGACTGTGTTTTTGAATATTGGATCCAATACTTCCCATTCCCCGGCCCCGCGGTCAAGGGGGCTGGCGGTCTCAGGCCGTGGGGTGGGAGGATACTTTGCGGCGGCGGCGGGCTCCGCGCCCGGCCAGGGCAAAGGGCGCCTTGAGGATCTCATAGATCACCAGGGCCAGGACCACGCCGCTCAAGGTGAACACAAGGCTTTCGGTGCTGAGCGGCAGGGCCGGCTCGAAGGCCCGCGCCGTCGCCTCGGCGATCGACCAATCGGCATGGCGCAGGAAGACCAGCGGCTGGGTCCAGACATCGGCCGTGGCGATCGCCCGATAGGCGCTTTCCAGCTCGGCCAGCCGCGCCTGACCTTGCAGGCGCAGCCCCTCGATCACCATGCGGGCGCCGGCGTCGCCGGGATCGACCAGCCCCAAGGCGCGGTCCAGCGACAAGCGCGCCTCGTCAAGATGGCCGCCCAGGCGCTGAAGATATTGGGTGATGAAGGCCCGGGTTTGCGACAAGGCCATGCCGGCGGCGCTGGCCAGCACCGCCCCTGTCAGCATGTCGATCTTGCGCACGATCCAGGACATGACCTCATTCAACCCGCAAGCCCCCTCCGGCGCAAGGGCGATCGCCTTTCTTGACAATCCTCCGACCTCATCTATAACCGTCAGACACCCGACCTTTGGGGAGTAGCCGCCCTTCCGGCTTGCGGAAGGGACCTCGCGTCAACATGCTCCGGCCCGTTCGCCGGTGGTGCGGGGAGCGCCGGATTTTCCGGCAGCCAGGCGAGACCAGGGGCGTGACCCGATCCCAGGCCAGGGATCCGTCGCGCCACTCGTCTTTACCTCTGGCCCCGGTTTTCCCGCCATGAGTCTTGCCACCCTGACCGTTCTCGGCTTCAGCCTGTCGGCCGACGCCTTCGCCGCCGCCCTTGGCAAGGGAGCCGGCGCCCGGCGCCCCGATCTGCTGGAGGCCTTTCGCGTCGGCGCCTATTTCGGCGCCTTCGAAGCGGCGGCGCCGCTGATCGGCTGGGCGCTTGGCCTGACCTTCGCCGCCCGCATCGCCGCCTTCGATCACTGGGTCGCCTTCACCCTGCTGGCCGGGGTTGGCGGTCACATGGTGATCGCCGCCCTGCGCGCCCCCAAAGCCGAGACGGCCGAGGCCTCAAAGGCGCGCCAGAAACGCGCGCTGTCGCCCCTGCGGCTGGCGCTCGCCGCCCTGGCCACCAGCATCGACGCCACCGCCGTCGGCATCGGCTTGGCGGTGACCGAGGTCAATATCCTGATGGCCTGCGCCCTGATCGGCGCGATCACCACCGTGGTCGCCGCCGGCGGCGTGCTCTTGGGCCGCGGCGCCGGACCGCTGCTCGGCCGCAAGGCCGAGGTTCTGGGCGGCCTCGCCCTGATCGGCATCGGCCTCAAGATCCTGATCGAGCATCTCTCGGCCTGACCGGCCCGATACCCCCCGCCGACGGACCGATGTCCCCTCGTCCGCCGGAAAACGCCGGCGGATATGGGTTTTCCCTTTTGCCGCCGGTAAGGGATTGGTAAAGCACCCCCACCTGGAAAGACCAGGAAAACCGCCCCCCTTCTCCGGGGGCCAGAAAACGACCTTGAAATTCATGCGCGTCGACCTTTTCGATTTCGATCTTCCCCGCGATCTCATCGCCGTCCGCCCGGCCGTTCCCCGCGACTCGGCCCGCCTTTTGCTGGTCGAGGGCGAGAGCCGCCGCGACCTGGGGGTGGGCGATCTTCCCGGGCTGCTTGATCCCGGCGATATCCTGGTGTTCAACGATACCCGGGTGATTCCCGCCCGCCTCAAGGGCCGCATCGGCGACGGCGGGGTCGAGGTGACCTTGCACAAGCGCGTCGGCCCCGATGCCTGGGACTGCTTCGCCCGCCCGGCGCGCAAGCTCAAGCCCGGGGTTGTGATCCTGTTTGCCGAGGGCTTCACCGCCACCGTCGCCGCCCGGGGCGAGGACGGCGAGGCGACCTTGCGCTTCGATCGCGCCGGCGCGGCGCTGATGGCCGCCCTGGAAGCCTATGGCCATATTCCGCTGCCGCCCTATATCAAGCGCCCCGACGACGCCCGCGACCGCGCCGATTATCAAACCATTTACGCCCGCGAAGATGGCGCCGTCGCCGCGCCCACCGCCGGCTTACACTTCACCCCGGCCCTGCTCGCCGCCCTGGAGGCGCGCGGCGTCAGCCGGGCGATGGTCACCTTGCATGTGGGAGCGGGCACCTTTTTGCCGGTCAAGGTCGAGGATACCGACGATCACCGCATGCATGCCGAAACCGGCACGCTGACGGCGCAAACCGCCGAGGCGATCAACGCGGCGCGGGCGGCGGGCGGCAAGGTGGTGGCGGTGGGCACCACGGCGATGCGGCTGCTGGAAAGCGCCACGGGCGCTGACAAGGTGATCCGCCCCTTCCACGGCGACACTTCGATCTTCATCACCCCGGGATACCGCTTCAACGCCGTTGACCGGCTGATGACCAATTTTCACCTGCCGCGCTCGACGCTGTTCATGCTGGTCTCGGCCTTCGCCGGCGCCAGCCGGATGCGAAACGCCTATGCCCACGCCATATCACAGGGCTACCGCTTCTATTCCTACGGGGATTCGAGCCTGTTGAGCCATGCCGAGGACCCCCGATGACCGCTCTTTCGTTCACCGTCAAAGCCACCGAAGGCAAGGCCCGCCTGGGCCGCATCGAGACCGCCCATGGGCCGGCCGATACGCCGATCTTCATGCCCGTGGGCACCGCCGCCACGGTCAAGGCGATGACCCCCGACTCGGTGCGCGCCACCGGGGCGCAGATCGTGCTGGGCAATACCTATCACCTGATGCTGCGGCCCTCGGCCGAGCGCATCGCCCGGCTGGGCGGGCTGCACCGCTTCATGGGCTGGTCGGGGCCGATCCTGACCGATTCGGGCGGCTATCAGGTGATGTCGCTGTCCAAGCTGCGCAAGCTGACCGAGGAGGGCGTGACCTTCCAGTCCCATATCGACGGCAGCCGCCACCTACTGACGCCCGAACGCTCGATGGAGATCCAGGATCTGCTGGATGCCACCATCACCATGGCGTTTGATGAATGCACCCCCTATCCGGCCGAGCGCCAGACGGTGGCCGAGAGCATGCGGATGTCGATGCGCTGGGCCGAACGCTCGCGCGCCGCCTTCCGTCCGCGCCCGGGCTATGGCCTGTTTGGCATCTGCCAGGGCGGGGTGCACGGCGATCTGCGGGCCGAAAGCGTCGCCGCCCTGACCGCCATCGGCTTTGAAGGCTATGCGGTGGGCGGTCTGGCGGTGGGCGAGCCCCAAGACGAGATGTTCCGCGTGCTTGACGAGACCTGTCCGCTGCTGCCCGCCGATCGGCCGCGCTATCTGATGGGGGTGGGCAAGCCCGAGGATATCGTCGGCGCCGTGCTGCGCGGCATCGACATGTTCGACTGCGTCATGCCCACCCGCTCGGGCCGCACCGCCCAGGGCTTCACCCGGCGCGGCGAGGTCAATCTGCGCAACGCCCGCCACCGCGACGATCCGCGCCCGCTTGACAGTGCCTGCTCCTGCCCGGCCTGCACTAGCTTCAGCCGGGCCTATCTTCACCATCTGGTGCGCGCCGAGGAAATCCTGGGGGCGATGCTGCTGACGTGGCACAACATCCAGTATTATCAAGATCTGATGGCCGGGCTGCGCGCGGCGATCGGCGAGCAGCGGCTGGCCGCCTTCGTCACTGATTTCCACACCACCCGGGGCTTGGGTGATATCGAACCGGTTTAGAACGATATGCGGGAAATCTGATTCCCGCACATCGTTCTAAGATCTTGATCGTCAAGCAAATCGTCGTCGCACTCTGGTCCAGAGTGCTCGGGATTTGCTGTAGGGAGCCCATGGCCAAGGCGAAACCAACCCCGGCGGAGATCAAGGACGCCATCCGCGCCAAGGCCGTCGAGCTGGGGTTTTCGGCCTGCGCCTTCGCCCGCGCCGAATTGCCCGATCGCGTGCGCGCCGATCTCAACGCCTTCCTGGACGCCGGCCACCACGGGTCGATGGCTTGGCTCTCGGAGACGGCCGAGCGCCGGGGCGATCCCAAGGTGCTGTGGCCCAGCGCGGTCAGCGTCATCGCCCTGGCCGTCAATTACGCCAGCGGCGGCGATCCCAAGGCCCTGGCCGCCCAGGCCGATCGCGGGGTGATCAGCGTTTATGCCCATAACCGCGATTATCACGATGTCGCCAAGGGCCGGGCCAAGATGCTGGGGCAATGGATGGCCGCCCGCCTGGGCGGGGCGATCAAGGTTTTCGTCGATACCGCCCCGGTGATGGAAAAGCCCCTTGCCCATGCCGCCGGCCTGGGCTGGCAGGGCAAGCATACCAATCTGGTCAGCCGCGCCCATGGCTCGTGGCTGTTCCTGGCCGAGGTGTTCTCCACCCTCGACCTGCCCGCCGACGAAGCGGAAGCCGACCACTGCGGCAGCTGTCGGCGGTGCCTGGACATCTGCCCGACCGCCGCCCTGCCCGCGCCCTATCGCATCGACGCCCGGCGCTGCATTTCCTATCTGACGATCGAGCACGCCGGACCGATCCCGCGCGACCTGCGGCCGTTGATGGGCAATCACATCTATGGCTGCGACGACTGTCTGGCGATCTGCCCGTGGAACCGCTTCGCCGTGCCCACCCGCGAACAGGCATTTTATCCGCGCGTCGAATTGACCGCGCCCAGGCTGGCCGATCTGGCGGGGCTTGATGACGCGACGTTTCGGGGGATCTTTTCGGGCTCGCCGATCAAGCGCATCGGCCGCGACCGCTTCGTGCGCAATGTGCTGATCGCCCTTGGCAACAGCGCGGACGGCGCTTTGCTGCCCGCCGTCGCCGCCCGCCTGGACGATCCTTCGCCGCTGGTGCGCGGCGCGGGCGCCTGGGCGTTTCGCCGGCTGGCCGGCGCGGAGGACCAGAGGCGCGAAAAAAACCGCCGTCTGGCCATCGAGGACGACCCGCAGGTGCGGGCCGAATGGGATTAAGCGGCGGCGTTTGTCAGGCCCGAGGGGCCTGACAGCCGTGCCCGTTATCAGGTCAGGCGCGCTGAGCCTGACATTCCTCGATCACCTCGACGACGCTGACCTGGGCGGCAAGCGCGCGGGCCAACTGGCTGAGGGCCTCCTGGTGACGCTCGTTCTGGATCATCGCGAAGTTGCGCGCGAGTTCCAGGCACATCCGCTGACGCGGCGACAGCGTTTCGCTGGCTTCGTCATCAAGACCATCGAAGAAATAGTTCACCGGAACATGCAGAACCTGGGCGATCTCGAACAGCCGGCCGGCGGAGATCCGGTTGATGCCGCGTTCGTACTTATGCGCCTGCTGATAGGTAACGCCGATCATGTCGGCCATCTGCTGCTGGGACAGCCCCAGCATCACCCGGCGTTCGCGAATCCGCTTTCCCACATGGCGATCAGCCTCGCTCGCCCGATTGGTCGGCCCGCCAACGCGGGTAAACACACTCACCGTATCCATAATGTCTTGCTTTCCCCCTGCCACGATCCGGGATCGCCCGCTCGCCCTGCTCCCGTTCGCCGGTGGGATCCTGCCGGCATGGCGTCCCCCGCCGCCTGTTCCTTGAAGGAAGGGCGCCGGCCGGAACCGAAAAACCGTGGATCGCGGGTTGAGCCAGGCACCCCGTCTCTCTCGTCGAAGGGTTACTGCGAAACCGACACCCGGACAACCCCCTCCCCTGCGGGAATCCCCGTATTGTGGCAAAAAAGTGACACTCGCTTGCCACACTTCGGACTCACGCTGAAGAACGCGGAGAATCAGGCCTCGAGATCGATCCCCTCGGGAAAGCGATCGCCCAGGATTATGATCCCGGAGTCGTTTCGCCCCCGGCGCCCGGCCAGGGCGTCGCGGACGAAACCATAGAAGCGGATGGCGACTTCGCGGGCCAGGGCGCCCACCGAGGAGACGGCCTCGCCGGCATCAAGCACATCCTGGGCCAGACTTTGGGTCAGAAAGGGCGCGCTGTTGAGCGGCACAAGCCCCTGGTCGTCCCCCCCTCGATCGCCCTTGGCCACGCCGTCATCAGCGGCGGCGGGGTCGGCGCTGGCTTGGGAGGGGCCGGAGTGCCAGGCGGTGGGCCGACGGGCGCCACGTTTGGCGCGCTCGGCCTCGGCGGCCTTGGGGCGATCGGCGCCGACGGTGAAGCGTCCGGCCACCGAGGCGGTGGTGGTCGGCGATTCGCTGGTCACCAAAAACGTCACGCGAACCGGCGGGACGACGGGCGGACTCCGCGTCACACTTCCGGGGCCAACGAGTTCTCCCATGGACCCATCTCTCCGCGCGGCAGAGCTTTCTGCCCTGGAAGGGGGGGCGGACCTGACCGCTTCCCGTCTCCGCGACCTGCCGGCCCCGGACTCGCCCTATCCCTATAATGTTGTATTACGGTACGGTGAATGCAACCTCGTCGGCAAGCCGGAAGGCCCGGTTTCGAAGAGGCGCTATTTCTCTTTATCTTCCATCATCTTATCAAGCTTTTGCTGCATCGCCGAAATCTTCTTTTTCAAGGCGTCGACATCCTGTTCGGACGCTGGCGGATCGGACTCGGCGGTCGATTTCGTCCGGGCATCCTCGCCCTTGAACGGATTGAACAGACTCATGGCGTTTTCATAGAAAGCCAGATTCTGCTTGTTCAGTTCATCGAACTTGCTGAAGGGGAACAGGCCATCCAGGGTGTTTTTCATCACCCCGCGCATCTGCTCCTCGTTGCGGGCGAAGGATTGCATGGAATACTCAAGGTATTGGGGCACCATGCCACCCAGGCTGTCACCGTAGAAGCCGATCAGCTGACGCAAAAATCCGATGGGCAGCAGATTCTGGCCCTTCGATTCTTCTTCGACGATGATCTGGGTCAGCACCGAGCGGGTAATGTCTTCGCCGGTCTTGGCGTCATAGACGACAAAGTCCGAATTGTCTTTGACCATGTGCGCCAAATGATCAAGCGTGACGTAGCTGCTGGTCGCCGTGTTGTAAAGACGACGATTGGCGTACTTCTTGATGATGATCGGCGCATCGGCGCCGCCGGCCCGCGATCCTTTGGACGTCATGCAGCCTTATCCCTTTTCGGCAAGGATCCGCGAAACGCGGCCCATCTAACCAATGTGTCATGCGGTGTGGTGCCTTGCACCATAAGAATAGCTCACCACCACCCGGGCAAGCCAGGGGAAATGCCCGTCAGGCAGGTGCTCCTGGCGGGAACCCCCTAAAACCGCTACCATAAGGCCATGAGCAACCCAACCGACCCACCGCCCGAGCCCCCCCCCGACCTCGCCGCCCTGGCCGGACGGTATCTGGCCTTGTGGCAAAAACAGGTCTCGGCCATGGCCGCCGACCCCACCCTGGCCGCCGCGTTATCCAAAACCGTGGCCTTCGTGACCGAGGCCGCAGAGCGTGTCAACGCCGGTGCCCCCGATGACCCAGCCGCCGCCCCCGCCGCCTCGCCTGGGCCCGCGCCCCCTGGCCCTTCACCTGATCCTTCAGGTCCTGACCTGGGGGGGCTGGCCCTGCGGCTTGATGCCCTGGAACGGCGGATGGCTCTCGTTGAAGGAGCGCTCAGCGGCCTGCTGGCCGGCGGCGGATCTTCTCGCCAGCCTTAAGGGCGATCCCGGCGCCCTGACCGCTTTCCTCGCCGCCGCCGATGGCGAGGCCCGCCGCCATCTCGACGCCTTTTTGCGCGGGGTCGAGGCTTATCACGCCCATCCCTATCACCGCCCGCTGGTCGATCCGCCGCCCTGCTGGTCGGCGGGAACCACGCTGCTGCGCGATTACGGCGGCTTTCGAGGGGCGGCGCCGATCGTGCTCATCCCCTCGCTGGTCAACAGGGCGCAGATCCTTGATCTGGCCCCCGGGCGCAGCCTGTGCCGCTTTCTGGTCGAAGCCGGGTACCGGCCCTTCCTTGTCGATTGGGACCAGCCGGGCGAGGAGGAGGCCGGCTTCGATATCGGCGCCTATGTCAGCCAACGCCTGGAGCCGGCCCTGGCGGCGGTCGTCGAGCGCACCGGCGTGCGCCCCGTCGTTCTTGGCTATTGCATGGGCGGCCTGCTCGCCCTCGCCCTGGCCAGCCGCCAGCCCGGCCTCGTCCGCGGCCTCGCCCTGCTCGCCACCCCCTTTGACTTCGCCGCCGGCGACGACGCGCTGGCCGATCTGACCCGGGCCTTCGCCCCCTTGGCCAATATCCGACGGGCCCGCAACCGGCCGCTGCCCGTCGATCTCGTGCAATTGCCCTTCGCCCTGCTCGATCCCTTGGCGATCAGCGCCAAATTCGAAGCCTTCGCCCGCCTCGATCCCGCCTCGCCCAGGGCCCGGGACTTCGTCGCCGTCGAAGACTGGCTCAACGACGGCATCGCCCTCGCCGCGCCGGTGGCGGCCGAGGTGGCGCGGGTCTGGTATGGCGACAACGCCCCGGCCCAAGGGACTTGGTGGGTCGCCGGCACCCCGGTGATCGCCGGCGCCCTGGAAACGCCCAGCCTTGTCGTTTTGCCCGCCCGCGACCGCATCGTGCCGGCCGAAAGCGCCTCGGCCCTGGCCCGCGCCCTGCCCTCGGCTACGGTGCTTGATCTGGCTTTGGGGCATGTCGGCATGGTCGCCGGGCGGCAGGCCGAAGCCCGTCTTTATGGCCCCCTCGTGCACTGGCTCGATGGTCTGGCGGGACGATAGGCCGCCGATGGCGAGGCCCGCCACCCGTAGTCCGGGGAATTCCCGTTCGTTTGCCCGCAGGGATGTTTGCCAAGCCGTCGCCGGTTGCCTAGAGTGAGTTCCAGAAGAAAGCGTGGGCGGAGCAACCGCCCCGTGAATTGTCAGGGAAGACCGGGCGATCGCGTATCCCCCGCTTCAGCAACCAACGGAGTGAGAACGACATGACCGATATCGTCATTGCCGGCGCTACGCGTACGCCTGTCGGAACCTTTAACGGTGGATTAAGCGGCCTACCCGCCCACGCCTTGGGCGAAATCGTCATCCGCGAGGTGTTGCGCCGGGCCAAGGTCGAAGCCGGCGAAGTCGATGAAGTGGTGCTCGGCCAGATCCTGACCGCCGGCCAGGGTCAGAACCCGGCCCGTCAGGCCGCCGTCAACGCCGGAATTCCGGTGGAAAAAACCGCTTATGGCATCAATCAACTGTGCGGATCAGGGCTGCGCACGGTGGCCTTGGGCTTCCAGGCCATCACCCTCGGCGATGCCGATATCGTGGTGGCCGGTGGCCAGGAAAGCATGAGCATGGCCCCCCATGCCACCTATCTGCGCTCCGGCATCAAGATGGGGACGACCGAACTGGTCGACACCATGCTCAAGGACGGCCTGTGGGATGCCTTCCACGGCTATCACATGGGCACCACCGCCGAGAACATCGCCGGCAAATGGCAGATCAGCCGCGAGGATCAGGACCTCTTCTCCGCCGGTTCGCAGAACAAGGCCGAAGCCGCGATCGCAGCGGGCCGCTTCAAGGACGAGATCGTTCCCGTCACCGTCAAAGGCCGCAAGGGCGATATCGTCATCGATACCGACGAGCACCCCAAGGCCGGGGTGACGCCCGAGAGTCTGGCCAAGCTGCGGCCGGCCTTTTCCAAGGACGGCACGGTGACCGCCGGCAACGCCTCGGGCATCAACGACGGCGCCGCCGCCCTGGTGCTGATGAGCGAGGCCAATGCCGCCAAGCGCGGCGTCGCCCCGCTCGCCCGCATCGTGTCGTGGGCCACGGCCGGCGTCGATCCGGCGATCATGGGCACCGGCCCGATCCCCGCTACCCGCAAGGCCCTGGAAAAGGCCGGCTGGAGCATCGACGACCTGGATCTGATCGAAGCCAACGAGGCTTTCGCCGCCCAGGCGCTGGCGGTCAACAAGGACCTCGGCTGGGATCCGGCCAAGATCAACGTCAACGGCGGCGCCATCGCCCTCGGTCACCCGGTCGGTGCCTCGGGCGCGCGCATTCTGGTCACCTTGCTCCACGAGATGATCAAGCGCGACGCCAAGAAGGGTCTGGCGACGCTGTGCATCGGTGGCGGCATGGGCATCGCGCTCTGCGTCGAGCGCTAAGCCGCCTCACGGACATCCCAATTCCTGCGGGGGGACGACGGGCGCGGCCTGTGCAGCCAAGCCTTCCTCCCGCAGGGGAATCCCGCATACACTGCGTTCAAGGCCCCCAGTCAAACAAGGGGCCAAAGGTCCGATGTGAAAATCGGCGAGTCCTTTTAAAAAACCTTCAGGAGGGTGGAAGCAATGACGAAAGGGCGTGTCGCTCTGGTTACCGGTGGAACGCGTGGCATTGGAGCGGCGATCAGCCTCGCGTTGCGGGACGCGGGATATCGGGTTGCGGCGAATTACTATGGCAATGACGCCGCCGCCGAGCGGTTTACGGAAGAAAACAAGATCCCCGCCTTCAAGTTCGATGTGGCCGAATATGCCGCCGTCCAGGAAGGCGTGAAGCAGATCACCGCCGAATTGGGCCCGATCGAGGTGCTGGTCAACAACGCCGGCATCACCCGTGACGGCACCATGCACCGCATGACCCCGGAACAGTGGGAAGAGGTTATTCACACCAACCTCTCCTCGTGCTTCAACCTCGCCCGAGGGGTGATCGATTCGATGCGCGATCGCGGCTTCGGCCGCATCGTCAATATCGGCTCGATCAACGGTCAGGCCGGGCAATACGGACAGGTCAATTACGCCGCGGCGAAGTCGGGCATCCATGGCTTCACCAAGGCCCTGGCCCAGGAAGCCGCGGCCAAGGGGATCACGGTCAACGCCATCGCCCCGGGCTATGTCGATACCGACATGGTGCGCGCCGTCCCCTATCACGTGCTTGAAAAGATCATCGCCAAGATCCCGATGGGCCGCCTTGGCCGGGCCGAGGACATCGCGCGCGGCGTGCTGTTCCTGGTCGCCGATGACGCCGATTACATCACCGGCGCCACGCTGTCGATCAACGGCGGCCAGCACATGTATTAAGGATCCCGGGGCGAAAGCTCCGATCCCACCGGCAAAGGGGGCCCGCGAAGGCCCCCTTTTTTTATCGCCTCAGCCGATCTTCAAGCCGATGAGCCCGACGATGATCAGACCGAGCGAGGCCAGTTTGACCACGCTGACCGCCTCGCCAAACAGCGCCATGCCGGCGACCGCCGCCCCGACGGTGCCGATCCCCACCCAGATGCCGTAGCCGACACCCAAAGGCAGGCTGCGCAGGGCCAATCCCAGCAGCCCCAGGCTGGCGATCATCGCCAAAGCCGTGAGCAGCGAGGGAACCAACCGGGTGAACCCCTCGGTCATCTTCAAACCGACCGCCCACCCCACTTCGCATAAACCGGCGAGAACCAGAAAAACCCAAGCCATGGATGCCTCCCTCTGGATCCATGGCGGGGTCGTCCCCGCCTGAAAAACACCTCCAGCGGGGTCGTCCCCGCCTGACGAACACAAGTCTCGCCTCAGAGGCCGAAACCGCCTTCGCGGGTTTGACCGATCAGGTGGAGGAACTCGCGGCGGGTGTCGGAGTTCGTGCGGAAGGCGCCGAGCATGCGGCTGGTCACCATGGTGACGCCGGGCTTGTGAACGCCGCGCGTCGTCATGCACTGGTGGGCGGCCTCGACCACCACGGCCACGCCGCGCGGTTCGAGCACGGCGTTGATGGCATTGGCGATCTGGGCGGTCATCTTTTCCTGGATCTGCAGCCGCTTGGCATAGACCTCGGCAACGCGGGCCAGCTTGGAAATGCCCACAACCCGCCGATTGGGCAGATAGCCGATGTGCACCTTGCCGATGATCGGCACCATATGGTGTTCGCAATGGCTTTCGATGCGGATATCGCGCAGCAGCACCACCTCGTCGTAGCCCTCGACCTCTTCGAAGGTGCGGCGCAGCAGGTCCTCGGGATCGGCGCCATAGCCGGAAAACAATTCCTCGTAGGATCGCGCCACCCGCGCCGGGGTGTCGATCAGGCCTTCGCGATTGGGATCATCGCCGGCCCAGCGGATCAGGGTCCGCACCGCCGCCTCGGCTTCGGCCCGCGAGGGCTTTGTGGTGGGCCAAAGGCCGTCCGCCACGACAGGCGTCGCCGGGATCCCTTCTTCGCCATCGGCGCGGAAGGCGCAAAGGCTTGCTTCGGCGGTGTCAGCCGGGAGATTGGTCGTCACGATAGGGGGATCCTTTCCATGCCCGCGTCAGGGAACGGTCCGATGCCGACGCGCCACGCGCCCGCCGCCTCGGGACCGCCTTACCCCGCAGGGTCCTACATGGAGATTTCACCCGGGGGACGCAAGCATTGCCTCTTTCCTTGCCCCCCGCCAGCCGAAACCGGGGTGGCGATCAGTGCAGATGCCCCGCCGATTCCGGGCTGTTGAGGCTGAAGGTGGGAATGGCGACGGTCAACTCGCGGCCGGTGTCGTCGCGCATCAGATAGCTGCCGCCCATGAATCCCGAGGGCGTGGGCAGCGGCGTGCCCGAGGTGTAATCAAACTGCGCCCCGGGCGCGAGAATCGGCTGCTCGCCGACCACGCCTTCGCCTTCCACTTCCTGAACCCGGCCGAAGGCGTCGGTCACGATCCAGTGTCGGCGCATCAGTTGCACGGTCCGCGCCCCGCGGTTGACGATCAGAACCTGATAGGCCCACAGATAATGGCCGCGCTCGGGCTCGGATTGCTCGTCGAGGAAGATTGGAAGCACGCGCACGGTGATCCCTTCGGTCGTTCGCTCATAGACGGTTTCGTCGGTCATGCCTAAGGCGCTCCGTTCAAGGGACGGGCCGAGGGGGGGGCCAAGGGGCGGAGATGACCCCGAAGTACCGGGCCTATCCCCCATATTGGGCAGCTTATCACCCGTGCCAAGGTCCCTCCACCCCAAGCCCGATCACGGAGGATCGCCGGCCGGGGCCGCGCCGTCAGTCGCCTTTCGCCATTAACGTGGCGCCAACCACCGTTTCATCGCTCGACGGTCCATTGGCCACGGCGGCATCTTCGATGATCATCTCCACCCGGCGTTCCCGCGTGGCGGCGAGGGCGTCCTCGGCGTCGCTGCCCGTTTGCGTCGGCGGATCAACGCTGACCCGGGCCGAGAGAATGACATCGCCGGCGCTCACCCCTTCTTGTTGCAGGCTCCAGGCCACGGCGCGGGCCCGCTCCATCGCCAGATCGACGGCCTGGGGCGTGTTCCCCGAAAGTTCCCCGGGATCGGCATAGCCGGTCACGCGCACCCGCAGATTACCCGATTGAAGGGTATGGGCGACCGAGGAGACCAGGGATCGGGCGGTCGGATCGCCCAGCCCGCTCTCGCCGGGCTCGAAGAAGACCATCACCAACTGACCATCGCCCAGGGACTCCGGGCCGGCCGTCGCCCTCAGCCGCTCGAGGGCGGCGTTGACGTCAAGGCGGCACTCCTGGGCAGCGCTTCCGCCGCCGGCCCAGCACGAGCGGCGGTCTTCCGCCCAGGCGACCAGGGGGGCAGCGTCGCGGTTGCCGGGATCAACCGACAGATCGCGCAATTCCAGGCGCGCCTGCTCGGGCGTGGCGGGATCAAGACCATGCTCGATCAACCGGGCCGTGGGCGAGGACAGCGCGCCTTCCATGGCGCCGGCGGCGGGGGGGCCCGCCATGACGGTCAATCCAGCCACGCTCAGGGCGGCGCCGATCATCAGCAGGCGTCGAAGCGGGGTGGTCGTCCGACGCGCCGAAATCCGCGAAGCCGACCGGCCCAGGTCGTAACCCGGGGTAGTCGTGCCAAAGGAGAGGGGGCGTCGTGTAACCAAACCGGGATGCTTTGCCATGTTTTCGTCCTCCGTCCGAATGCCGAACAATTTATTAACGCCAAAGCACGGACACGGTTCCGTCGAGCGAAAACAAGAAGAAGACAAACAACCCCGGGGACGAGAGCAAGCACAACCCTTGCTAGACAATACGCCTTGTCAGAATAGGGGCAAATGAACGGATAGAAAGCTTTAGGTTTTTTCCATTACCCTTTGTCGGAAAACGGAAAGTTGCCTTCGAGCCAGGAGATCGACGCTCAACACCCCAGGGCGAAGCGGCAGGGAAGGTACGCCTTTTTCGCCGCTCCACCCTGGGGCGGGCGGATTTAATGATCGGCCGGCGCCATATGCTCCATCAGCCGGGGCATCATTTCCACGAAGTTGCAGGGCTGATAGCGGCTGTCGAGCTGCCAGACCAGGATGCCGTCCCAGCCGTCCTTGCAGGCCCCGGTCGATCCGGGCAGGGCGAACAGATAGGTGCCGCGCACTACCCCGGCGGTCGCCCGCGACTGGATGGTCGAGGTGCCGATCTTGGGATAGGACAAGAAGCGGAACAACTCGCCAAAGCCGGGGATTTCCTTCTCGTAAAGCCCTTGAAAGGCTTCGGGGGTGACATCGCGCCCGGTCACGCCGGTGCCGCCGGTGGAAATCACCACGTCGACCTCGGGATCGGCGATCCAGCGTTCCAGCCGGGCGCGAATCGCCGCCACGTCGTCCTTGACGATCGCCCGGTCGGCCAGCACATGGCCCGCCCCCTCAAGCCGGGCGACCAGCGTCGCCCCGGAGGTGTCGTTCTCAAGGGTCCGGGTGTCGGAAACCGTCAAAATGGCGATGCGCACGGGCAGGAAAGGCTTGGACTCGTCGATACCGGCCATGGGGGAAGGTCCTTACAGACGGGGGAGAAGAAGGGGAACTCAGCGCGCCGGCTTGGCGGCCTGATAGCGCGGCCAGTCCCCGGCGGCGACCGCGTCAAGCGAGGAAAGCGATTGATCAAGACGCGAGCGGTAGGCCCAATAATTGGTCAGAACCCGTTCGATGAACAGTCTGGTTTCTCGGCTGCCGATGCTTTCGATGAACAGCAGCGGATCCTCGTCATAGCGCCCTTCGCGCAGCCAGCCGGCCAAGCGACCCGGACCGCTGTTATAGGCGGTGGCTAGAAAGAAAAGATTGCCCCGGATTTGCGAACTGGCCAGAAGCTCGGCCAGATAGGCCTGCCCCAAACTGAGATTGACCGTCGGCTGGAACAAAACCTCGCCGCCTTCGGCATCGGCCAAAGCCCGGTCGCCGGCGACATGCGAGGCGGTGGCCGGCATCAACTGCATCAGCCCCAAGGCCCCGGCCGGACTGACCGCCTGGGGATCGAAGGCGCTTTCCTGGCGGGCGAAGGCATAGATCAGCGCCCGGTCAAGCGACCAGCCGACATCGGGCGACCAGGGCGGCAGGGGAAAGCGCGCGACATCGCCGGCCCGGGGATCGGTGCGGCCGATGTCGAGCGCCAGAGTGGGCAGGCCCAGGGCCAGGGTGGCCCCCAACAGGGCATCGCGCAGTTCGGGACCGGCGGCGGCGTAAAGCGGGGTCAGTTCCTCGGCCGCCTCGCGCGATCGGCCGATCTGCACCAGGGCCATCGCCCGCCGCGCCCCGGGCAACCGCTCCAGCCGCTCCCAGGCGCGCTCCGAAAGCTTTGGGGCGTTCCAGGAAAACGGCATCGGCCGGCCAAGGGCGCGCAGCGCCACCAGCCCATAGAACGTGCGCGGCTCGGCCGCCGCCCGTTCAAGCAAAAGGCTGACCCGCTCGGGATGGCGGGCCCGCAGGGCGCTGCGCGCCGCCCAGAAGGCTCCGGCCGAGCGTAGCCAGGGGGACGCCCCGGGGGCGCGGATCACCTCTTCGAAATGGCCCAGGGCCTCGGCCGGCTTGCCGCTCCGCCACAGCGCCAGACCGCCGGCCCAATGGGCGATCGGCAAACGCTTGCCCGAACGGGCGATCGCCTCGCGCGCCCACGCGATCGCCCACTCATCGCGGCCCTCGACGAAATAGGCGAAGGCCAGCGCCGCCTTCATGCGGTCCTGGTCGATATCGGCGAGCACGCCATTGCGCGCCCCGGTGATCAGCTCCTTCATCCGCAGGGTCTGCCCCGCCCCCAGGGCTTGCAGGAAAATCTCCCAGCGCTCCTGGGCGGTGGGGCGTTGGCCCGGCGGATAGACGCCCTCCAAACCCCAGCCCGGCCCGTCGCCCACCTCTCCGCTGCCCAGATCGCCAAACAGCGGGGCATCGGGATCGATCGGCGGCGCCACGCCCCGGCGCTGGGCCAGCCGCAACAGCCGTTGACCGCAGGGATGGTCGACATAGGTCGCCAGCCATGTCCGCAACTCGTCGGCATTGGCCCGATAGGCGGTGGGATGCATCAGGCGCTGATAGCGGACATGCCCCATCAGCAGCGGATCCTCAAGCCCAAGGATCTCGCGGTCGGCATCCGACCACAGCCCCTTGTCCTGAAGGGCGAAGATGGTGCGATAGCGCGCCACATCGGCTTGGCCGAGCACCGCCCCCGGCGGCTTGGCGGCGGCCGATCCGGCGCCCGCCATCAGGCAGCAGCCCAAAGCCACGGTCCGAACCCAGCGGCCGACCGGAAACATCCCCATGAGGTAAAGCCCCTTCGCCCCTGAAATCCCCGCAGCGGTTTATAGCCGTCCCCCGGCCCCAAGTCAGCCCCGGGACGCGGGCCTTGTCCTTATGACAGGCTGGGCAGGCTATCGAGCCGCTGGCGCAGCGCCAGCAGGTCGCGCCAAGCCAAGCGCTTTTGCGCCGGGGTGCGCAGCAGATAGGCAGGGTGGAAGGTGGCGAGGACGGGCACCGACCGGTCAAGCCCGGGGCCCTCATAGTCATGCCAGTGGCCGCGTAGGCGGGTGATGCCCTCGCTCCGCCCAAACAGCGCCTGGGCGGCCAGCCCGCCCACCGCCAGGATCAGCCGGGGGCGGACCAGGGCGATATGGCGTTCGAGAAAGGGCAGGCACAGCGCCACCTCGTCGGCGGTGGGCTTGCGGTTGCCGGGCGGGCGCCAGGGCACGACGTTGGTGATGTAGCAACTGTCGGCGCGATCAAGACCGATCGAGCCCAGCATGGCATCAAGCAGCTTGCCCGAGACGCCGACGAAGGGTCGTCCCAGCCGATCCTCGTCGGCCCCGGGGGCCTCGCCGATGATCATCATCCCCGATTGGGGACAACCGTCGGCAAAGACCGTTTGCGTCGCGGTGCGGCGCAGGGCGCAGGAGCGGAAGGAATCGAGCGCGGTTCGCAGGTCCTCGAGCGAGCCCGCCTGGGCGGCGAGAAACGACGCGGCCCTTTGGCTTTCGGCCTGGGTCGGCGGTTCGTCATTGGGGCCACCATCCTCGATCCGCGGTCCGCCCGGGGTTCGCCCGGTTGGACGCGAAGCCGCTGGCGTCGGCGGGCGGGCGGCGGGCGGCGCAACCCGGGGGACGGGGGCGCGTTCGCTCAGGGCATAGCGGTCAAGCGGGCTGTCACCCACCGCCAGATCCACCCCGGCTTCAAGATACCAGCCAAGAAGCCCGGCGAGATCAAAGCCATGCCCCTCTTCGCCCCCCTGGCCGAGGAACGAACCGGGAGCGGAAAGCGGGCCGGCCTGTCGGGCCGGCGGCGGGGGAAGGGCGTCGGTGCTCATGGCCAAATATTCTTATCATGGCGCTGTGCCATGCAGCATTTTTTTAACGGAAGGAGGGTTTATGCTATCACCGTCTAACGACCGCGCCGAAGCTCTTCGGGCGGAGGGGCCTGCTTGTGGCAAAACGGCGAGAAACGGGGGACAGGGGCGATGAGCGAGCGCGAGGCGATGGAATTCGACGTGGTCATCGTTGGCGGTGGTCCCTCGGGGCTGGCGGCGGCGATCCGGCTACGTCAACTCGCCGAGCAGACCGGCACCCCCTGCTCGGTCTGCGTTCTTGAGAAGGGCTCGGAGATCGGCGCCCATATCCTGTCGGGCGCCGTCATCGAAACCCGCGCCCTGGATGAGCTGATCCCCGATTGGAAGGCCAAGGGGGCGCCGCTCAACGTCGCGGCCACCGAGGATCGCTTCTGGTTCCTGACCGAACCCAACCACATCCGCATGCCGCTGCCGCCGACGATGAACAATCACGGCAATTACATCGTCAGCCTGGGCAATGTCTGCCGCTGGCTGGCCGAACAGGCCGAAGCCGCCGGGGTCGAGGTCTACGCCGGCTTCGCCGCCGCCGAAGTGCTTTATGACGAACAGGGCGCCGTGCGCGGCGTCGCCACCGGCGACATGGGCATCGGCAAGGATGGCCAGCCGACGCCGGCCCATACCCCCGGGGTGGAGTTGCTGGCCCGCGTCACCATCTTCGCCGAGGGCTGTCGCGGCTCGCTGACCAAGGGGCTGCTCGCCCGCTACGACCTGACCAAAGACGCCCAGCCCCAGACCTATGGCATCGGACTGAAGGAGCTGTGGGAGGTTCCGCCCGAGAACCACCACCAGGGCCATATCCTGCACACCATCGGCTGGCCCCTGCCCACCAACACCTACGGTGGGTCGTTCCTTTATCATCTGGACAACAATCAGATCGCCGTCGGCTTCGTCGTCGGCCTTGATTACCCCAATCCCTGGCTGTCGCCCTTCGAGGAATTCCAGCGCTTCAAGACCCATCCCAGCCTGCGCGGGATGTTCGAGGGCGGGCGACGCATCGCCTATGGCGCCCGCGCCCTGGCCGAGGGCGGCCTCCAATCGCTGCCCAAGCTGACCTTCCCCGGCGGCGTTCTGGTCGGCGACACGGCCGGCTTCCTCAATGTTCCCAAGATCAAGGGCACCCATACGGCGATGAAGTCGGGGATGGTCGCCGCCGAAGCGGTGTTCGATCACCTGCGGCGCGGCACGGCGGGCGAGGTTCCCGATTACACCGCCCGGCTTCAAGATAGTTGGCTGTGGAGCGAGTTGCGCGGCGTGCGCAACATCCGCCCGGCCTTCCGCCATGGCCTGTGGGCCGGTCTGGCCCTGGCCGGCCTGGACGCCCTGGTGCTGCGCGGCCATGCGCCGTGGACGCTGTCCCACCATGGCGCCGATCACGACTCTTTGAAGAAGGCCGAGGCCTGCGAGAAGATCACCTATCCCAAGCCCGACGGCAAACTGAGCTTCGATCGCCTGTCTTCGGTGTTCCTCTCCAATACCAATCACGAGGAAAACCAGCCCTGCCATCTGACGCTGAAGGATGCCACGGTGCCGGTGGCGGTCAATCTGGCGCTGTATGGCGGGCCCGAAGCCCGTTATTGCCCGGCCGGGGTTTATGAATTCATCGACGACGCCGCCGCTGGCGGCCAACGGCTGCAGATCAACGCCCAGAACTGCGTGCATTGCAAAACCTGCGACATCAAAGATCCGACGCAAAATATCAATTGGGTAGTGCCCCAAGGCGGCGACGGCCCCAATTATCCCAATATGTAGGGACATCCCCCTCGGATGGGGGAGCCCGGTTCGACCCGGCGACGGCGGCTGACAAGCCCCCCGTCGCCCCCCCTTAGCGGCCGACGCTGCTGTCTGGCCCCGGTGAAGTGGAGCGCGAAATGGCGATCATGCGGCATGGTCTCGCCGCCTCGGTGATGGGCACGGCCCTGGCAATGGTGGTCGCGGTGCTGCCTGCGGGGTGCGCCAACGGTCAGGTTGGCGAGGCCAATCGACCCGGGACCACGCCGCCTTCGGAAATCGCCCTCGCCCCCTCGGGCCTGGGCAGCTATCTGGCGGCGCGCCACGCCGAAGCCGAAGGCGATACCGAAGCGGCGGCGGCCTTTTATCTGACCGCGCTCGCCGACGATCCCGATAATCTCAATCTGCTGCGCCGGGCCTATTTCTTCAATGCGGTCGAAGGCAAGGTCGGCGAGGCGGCCGAACTGGCCTCGCGGCTGATGGTTAGCGATCCGACCGCCACCATCGCCCCCTTGGTCATCAGCGCCGATCTGGCCAAACGCGGCCAGATGCGCGAGGCGGCGACCCTGATCAACGGCCAGAACCGCCAGGGGCTGAACAGCTTTCTGGTTCCCGTCGCCCTGGCCTGGGCCCGGGCCGGCGCCGGTGATGCCGGCGGAGCGATGACCGCCCTTGACGAGCTTTCCAAAAACGCCGGCTATGCCACCCTGCGCGCCTTGCATGGCGCCCTTCTTCAGGAGCAATTGGGCAATAAGGCCAAGGCCGGCGAGCTTTACGAAGCCTATGTGAAGGGCGGCGAGCGGCCGTCGCTGCGCGGGGTGCAATTGGCCGGCGGCTTCTTCGTCCGCACCGGTCAGGCCGCCCGCGCCCGCGCCCTGGCCGCCGATTACAGCCAGCGCTTCCCCGACAGCCTGTTGCTTGACAACGCCGTGGCCGGTTTCGCCGAAGGCGGAACGCCGCCCGCTCCCGAAGTGGGCACCGCCAAGGATGGCATGGCCGAGCTTTATTACGGCACCGCCTCGCTGCTCGCCGACAATGATTTACAGACGGCGACGATGTTCAATCGGCTGGCCCTGCACCTGCGACCCGACTTCCCGCTTGCCCAATTACTTCTTGGCCAGCTTCTCGCCGGCCAGAACCGCCACGACGACGCCATCGCCGCCTATCGCGGGATCGAGAGCCACGACACCTTGATGCTGGCCGCCGGGCTGGCCGAGGCCGAAAGCCTGCGCGCCCAGGGCAAGATCGACGACGCCGTGGTCGAATTCGACAAGCTGGCGGCCCATTTCCCCAGCCGACCCGACCCGCTGATCGAAAAGGGTGATTTGCTGCGCCAGGATCAGCGCTTCGCCGAGGCCGCTACCGCCTATTCCGCCGCCATCGCCCGCATGGGGGCGCCCGATCCCCGGCATTGGGCGGTTTATTTCGGCCGGGGCGTGGCTTATGAACGCACCGACCGCTGGCCCTTGGCCGAGCAGGATTTCCAGACGGCCCTGCGCCTCAACCCCGATCAGCCCTTCGTGCTCAACTATCTGGGCTATTCCTGGCTCGACAACGGCATCAATGTCGATCAGGCCAAGCAGTTGATCGAACGGGCGGTGGCCCAGCGGCCCAAGGATGGCTACATCATCGACAGCCTGGGCTGGGCCCATTTCCGTTTGGGCGAATACGCCGAAGCAGTGGGCATTCTGGAACGGGCCATCCATGAAACCCCCGACGACGCCACCATCAACGATCACCTGGGCGACGCCTATTGGATGGTCGGCCGCCGGCTTGAGGCGCGCTATCAATGGGAACGCGCCCTGTCGCTTGCCGACGATGCCGACCTCAGCGCCAGCATTCAAAAGAAGCTTGATACCGGGCTTTCCCCCCCCAGCCCGGTGGTTCCCCGCTCCGCCGGCCGCCCGGCCGAGCGCCAGCCGACCTCCGCCACCCCTTAAGGCGCGGCGCCTTCGGCCCCGTCCCCGTGACCGGGCCGATCGCCGCCCTTTAGGATCCTTTGCCGTTCCAGCGGACACCTTCCCGATGACAGCAGTCTTTCCCGCCGCCGACAGCGTGATCGAAGCGGCCTGCGCCAAGGTCAATCTGACCCTTCACGTGACCGGGCGGCGCGCCAATGGCTATCACGACCTCGACAGTCTGGTGGTTTTCAGCGGCGCCCACGACACGCTGATCGCCTGCCCGGCCGAAGGGCTGTCGCTTGCCATGACCGGCCCCACCGCCGCCCTGCTCGACGCCGAAGACGACAACATCATTCTGCGGGCGGCGCGGCGGCTGGCCGAGCGCGCCGGTCACCGGCCCGATGCCCGGTTAACCCTGATCAAGCGCCTACCGGTCGCCGCCGGCATCGGTGGCGGCTCGGCCGATGGCGCGGCGACCCTGCGGGCGCTGTCGCGCTTGTGGAAGATCGCCCTGCCGCAAGCCGAGATGCTGACCCTAGCCGCCGAGCTGGGCGCCGATGTGCCGGTGTGCCTGGTCGGCAAGGCCGTGACCATGGCCGGCATCGGCGACCATCTGACCCCCGCCCCGCCCCTGCCCGAAGCTTGGCTGCTGCTGGTCAATCCGCGTCGGGCGGTGCCCACGCCCCAGGTGTTCAAGGCCCGCCAGGGCGGCTTTTCCGCCGCCAACCCGTTGACGGAAAGCCCGGCCAGCGCCCAGGCCCTGGCCGAGGCGCTCAAACGGCGGACCAACGACCTCGCCGAACCGGCCCGTCGGATCGAGCCGGTGATCGACGAGGTCTTGCGCACCCTCGCGGCTCTGCCGGGTTGCCTGCTCGCCCGCATGTCGGGCAGCGGCGCCACCTGCTTTGGTCTGTTCGCCGACCAGACCTCCGCCGATTTCGGCATGGCTTCATTGCGTGAAACGCATGGGTCATGGTGGGCCTCGGCCGACCGCCTGATCGGCGATACCGCCCGGGTTCCCGCCGCGCTTGCGGTTTGACGGACCGATCCGTCTTTTTTAAAAGGCCGTGAAATCAACGAGCCGGATGGCTTTCACCCTGTGAGGCGCCCCGCCTGAGGGCGCCATCCGCAGCGCTTTCCCGGCACCTCCACCGGGCAAGGCCCGCCGAAGACGGTCAGCCCCCCCGAAGAGCCGACGGTCATTAACTCATCGGTAAAACCATCGAAAAACCCTAAAGAGATGTATTTTTAAGGTTCTATTTTGGCGCGCGTCCCCGGAAACCGGTTCAGCCGGGGAAGACGCCGGCAAACCTGCGGGACTCCGCCAACGACTCGAGCGGCGGCCTATGACGGAGCGGACGGGCGGAGCGTTTCCTCCCTCGTCCTCCTTCGTGCCCCGGCCCCCCGGATAATCCCCCTTTTCCAGTCGGATATGCGTTTTGGAATGCCCCTTGCGGATTTCGTTGCCGCTTGCCTCGCTGAATGAAAAACCAGCCGCCGAAAATGTCTTTTAGGCATGAAAAACCACGGATCTTCGCTTCAAAGACATAACTCCGGCCGAGAGCGCCGGTCGGGCGCCCTCATTTTTTTCCCGGTTGTTCCGCCCCGGCCATAAGCGCTTCCTAAGCGAACCGGCAGCGCCAAAGACCGCGGAGATCCAAGAATGTACATGCCGAATCCGACCCTGTCCCTCCTCAAGGCCGACGCCCGGTTGACCGAGGATCTAAACGAGATCCACCCCTTGATGGTCTCGATGATCGATGACCTTCTGGGCGAATTTTATGACACCGTCTCGCGCACCCCCGAGCTTTACGCGATGTTCGGCTCCGCCCAATCCGTCGAACGCGCCCGTCTGGCCCAACGCCGCCATTGGGTCGAGGTGCTGTTCAAGGGCGACTGGAAAGCCCATGCCTCGCAGGCCCAGCGCATCGGCAAGGCCCACGTCGATCGCGGCATCACCCCGTCGATCTATTTCGCCGCCTATTCCCATGTGCTCTGCGGCCTGACCGGGCGCATGGCCCAGGCCAAGGGGCTGCGCTCCGAGGCTCTGGCCCGGGGATTGCGGGCGGCGATCCGCGCCGTCTACATCGACATGCTGGCCGTCCTCGACGTGTATTTCGCCGAAGAGCGCGACCGCGCCAGCATCAAGATCACCGGCCATGCCAATTCGTTCCAGGACACGGTTCTGACCCTGACCGGCGAGGTCGCCGAGGCCGGGACCACCCTTGATCAGACCGCCGGCGCCATGGCCAGGGATGCCGAAACCCTGGAAGCCCGCCTGCACGATCTGGAGCAGAACGCCACGGAAACCGCGATGGCGATGAACACCGTGGCCGGCGCCACCGAGGAAATCTCGGCATCGATGGGCGAAATCGCCCGCCAGAACAGTCTGGCCGCCGAGATCGCCAGCGAGGCCAGCGAGCGCACCGGCGCCCTGGCTGGCGTCGTCGCCAAGCTGACCGAGGCGGCCAAGGGCATCTCGGACGCCACCCGCTTCATCGACACCATCTCGCGCCAAACCCATCTGCTGGCGCTGAACGCCACCATCGAGGCCGCCCGCGCCGGGGAAGCCGGTCGGGGCTTCGCCGTGGTCGCCGGCGAGGTCAAGACCCTGGCCCAGCAGACCGCCGGCGGTACCGCCCAGGTCGAGGAAAAGGTCGCCAATATCCAAAAAACCGTCGCCGAGGCGGCGCTTTCGATCGGCGAGATCATCGGCACCGTCCAAAAACTTGATCTGGTGACCGAACAGGTCGCCGCCGCCGTGACCGAACAGCAGGCCGCCCAGGGCGAAATCATGCGCAACATCGGTCAGGTCGCCACCAGTGTCGATGCCATCTCCCAGGCCACCGCCGATGTCCGCGCCCTGTCGCGCACCAGTTCGGCCTCGGTCGGGCTGATGAGCCGGGCCACGACAAGTCTGGTCGAACGGATCGGCAGTTTGCGTGCCAATGCCGGATGTTTCCTCTCGGCCGTCCTCGCCGCGGCCAAATAGACAACGCTCGGGACGACCAGGGCAAAATCACCTGCACGCGGGGCCTTTCAGACACTTGCCCAGCGCCGAGATTGCCAGTATGGTCCCGCTCGTCCGGTTGGGGCGTGGCCAAGCGGTAAGGCAGCGGCTTTTGGTGCCGCCATTCGCAGGTTCGATCCCTGCCGCCCCAGCCAACACATCGACGGGTTCCGCAGCCGCCCCCCATAAGGGCCGACCGGCGCGGACCCGCGATCCGGACCCCCTTTTTTCCCTTCTTTAATTTCGCTGCTGTCTTGGCTCCGGCACCGGTTTTTGGATTTTTGCCGTAGGACCTGCTTTTGTTGGGTCAGGAGTTAAAGCCTCTGTCAACCCGAGCATACTGCTCTTAGTGACAAGGACGCCCTCTAGCGGAAGAAACTTACCAAAGTTGCTTTTAAAAACGTTTGAACAACAAAAATCACATTAATAAAAAAAGAGGGATTGGAAATGAGTTGCGGGAACAACTTTTCTTTTCCGAATAAAATATACCATTACTGCTCTTTATCATCTTTCTTGAAGATTATTGATAGCAAAGAAATATGGCTATCAGACGCTTGCTACATGAACGATTCAAAAGAGATATTTTGGTCATACGATAAAATTGAAGATGCAATTTCTAATTTCAAGATAAATTCAGAGGAAGAAATCTCTCTAATAAATCGATTAAAATATATTTTAGAAAAAAATAAAATCATTCGACAAGACGTAAAAACAAATGATTCTGAAAATCAATTTGCTACACTTGGAAAGCCCAGTGTTTCTTCTTGTTTTATTGGATGTTTTTCATCCGGAGGCGACATCCTTTCTCAATGGCGCGCATACGCCGATGATGGCCAAGGAGTTGCCATCGGCTTCGATCCAGTAAGCTTTGGCCTTGACCTTCGACCTGGGCACCAAAGTCGAGATGAAAAATCAGCAATAGGTCTTTGCCCTGTAGTCTACGACAGAGATCAACAAATACAATTAATAAATGAAAAAATAAAAAAACTCATCGACGACAATAGCGATAATGATATGGATCAAAAATGCGCAGAATGCGCAGAAATGTTATTGTCTATAGGCACCTCATTCAAAAACAATGCATTTTCTGAAGAAAAAGAATGGAGGATTATCCATAGGCCTGTGCGGTTATTAGAAGGAAAATTTGAAGGAAACATAGCCGATATTCAGTACAGAGCTAGTGCAAAAAGCGTCATTCCCTACATCCCTTTTTCTTTTAATTTACGCAAAACCCCTCCTATCCTGGAAATCATACTTGGGCCGAAAAACGATTCAGAGTACCTAATCATGAAAGATTTTTTAAATAAAAGTGGATTTACTGGTGTAAAAATTAAAAAATCAAAAGCGTCTTATCGATGAATTTCGCGCGCCCTATCGCCGTGCCCGCATGCGAAAACCGCCGGGCGCGGATGTCTCCGGGCCCGGCGGTCTTTTGGTCGCGGCGTGCCTTGGGCGGCGCGCCTTAGCAGCAGCGCGTCACGCCGTCGCCGCCGCCATAGCGGCTTTCCTGTCGGTCCCGGAAGAATTCCTCATAGGTCATGATCGGCTTATCGGGGTGGTAGGCCTGCCGATGGGCGACATAGGTGTCGTAATCGGGCATGCCCACCAGCATCCGGCCGGCGTGCTTGACCTGGAATACCAGGGCCTTCAGTTCAAGCATGCGTTCTAACCTCCGTTGGGCCGCCAACCTCCAGGGCCGTCGGCCGGCTCGTCGCCTGCGCCTTGCGGATGGCGATCACCGCGTAGACCAGGGTCGCCGCCACGACAAGGACGAAGGCGAAGGCCAGGGCGGCGTCGAGATAGTTATTGAACATCACCTGACGCATATGGTCCACCGTCTTGGCGGGGCCAAGGATCTTGCCCTCGTCCAGGGCCGTCGAAAAGCGCTGGGCCTGGGCCCAGAAGCCGATCTTCGGATCGGGCGAGAACACCTTGAGCAGCCCGGCATAGGTGGTGCAGATGAGCAGCCAGGTGGCCGGGATGATCGAGACCCAGGCGTGACGCTGACGCTTCATCTTGAACAAAATGACGGTGATCATGATCAGCGCCATGCCCGCCAGCATCTGGTTGGAGATGCCAAACAACGGCCACAGGCTGTTGATGCCGCCAAAGGGATCGGTAACGCCCGTATAGAGGATATAGCCCCACAGCGACACCGAGATGCCCGTGGCGAGCAGATTATTGCCCCACGACCGGGTGGCCTTGAAGGCGGGAACGACGCTGCCGATCATGTCTTGAACCATGAAGCGGCAGGCCCGCGTGCCGGCGTCGACGGCGGTCAGGATGAACAGGGCCTCGAACAAGATGGCGAAGTGGTACCAAAAGCCCATCATCGCCTTGCCGCCGATGACCGCCGAGAAGATATGGGCCATGCCCACGGCCAGGGTCGGCGCGCCGCCGGCCCGCGACAGGATCGAGGATTCGCCGACGTCGGCGGCGGTCTGGGTGAGGATGTCGGGGGTCACGGCGAAGCCCCACGACGAGATCACCGCCGCGGCGTTGACCGCATCGGTGCCGATCAGCGCCGCCGGGCTGTTCATGGCGAAATAGACGCCGGGATCGATGACGCAGGCGGCGACCATGGCCATGATCGCCACGAAGCTTTCCATCAACATGCCGCCATAGCCGATGAAGGCGACCTGATTCTCGTTCTCGATCATCTTGGGCGTGGTGCCCGAGGAGATCAGGGCGTGGAAGCCGGAAACGGCGCCGCAGGCGATGGTGATGAACAGGAACGGGAACAGCGCGCCGCTGAACACCGGGCCGGTGCCATCGATGAATTTGGTCACCGCCGGCATCTTCATGTCGGGCATGACGATGACGATGCCGATGGCCAAGCCGACGATGACGCCGATCTTGAGGAAGGTCGACAGATAGTCACGCGGCGCCAGCAGCAGCCAGACCGGCAAGACCGAGGCGACGAAGCCATAGCCGATGATGATCAGCGCCAGTTCGGTGCCCGTATAGGTGAACAACGGGGCCAGGGTCGGGCTTTCGGCCACCGACTGGCCATAGACCAAAGCCAGCATCAGCAGCACGAAGCCGATCCCGCTCATCTCGGCGATGCGGCCGGGCCGGATGAAGCGCGAATAGACGCCCATGATCAGGGCGATGGGAATAGTTGAGAAGACCGTGAAGGTACCCCAAGGGCTGCCCGCCAAAGCCTTGACCACCACCAAAGCCAGAATGGCCAGGATGATGATCATGATCAGCAGCACGCCGACCAGACCGATGGCGCCGGCCACCGGACCCATTTCGGTACGGATCATGTCGCCCAGCGACCGACCGTCGCGCCGGGTCGAGCAGAACAGCACCATCGAGTCCTGGACGGCGCCGGCGAAGACCACGCCGGCCAGGATCCACAAGGTTCCGGGCATATAGCCCATCTGCGCGGCAAGCACCGGACCAACCAGCGGACCGGCGCCGGCAATGGCGGCGAAATGGTGGCCAAACAACACGTAGCGGTTCGTCGGCACGTAATCCAGGCCGTCGTTGCGGCGGACGGCGGGCGTCTGACGATTGGCGTCAACGCCCAAAACACGCTTGGCGATGAACAGTCCGTAGAAGCGATAGGCGATGAAGTAGGTACAGACGGCGGCGATCACCAGCCAAATGGCGTTGATGCTTTCCCCCCGCTGCAAAGCAACGACGCCGAGGGCGATCGCTCCCAGAACAGCGGTTGCCAGCCAGCCCAGCATGGACACGGGCTTCCCCATTGAAACGTCCTCCGATGTGGTTTTTATTCGTCCCAATAAACACAAGAACGCCACAAGCCTTAATAAAAGTCCAACGCCACGACAAGGACTCTCAGCGGGTGGGTTCGTTAATGTCGCGGATGCGCTCGTTGAGCGGGGGATGGCTGGCCAACCAGCCGCCGCGCGTGCAAGTCGCGCCGCACAAGTCGGCAAGACGAGCCAAAGCACGGGCCAGGGAGGCGGGGTCGCCGCCGCTGCGGGTCAGCAGGGCGATGGCGTAGGAATCGGCTTCGCGCTCGAAGCTCCGGCTATAACCGCGATCAAGCAGCAAGACCGGATAGGCCGCGGCTTCGCTGACCAGATCGCCCATATCGCCAACGGCAAGCGTCGCGATCATCGTCAATCCGGCGGCCCGGATCAGGCGCTTCACCCCGTGACGGCCGACCAGATGGCCGATTTCATGGGCGAGGACACCGACCACCGCCTCGTCGTCGCCCTCGCCGGCCAGCGCCAGAAGTTCGTCGGTCACCACCACCGGCCCCCCGGGCAGGGCGATGGCGTTGGCGCCAAAGGGTCCTCCCTGGCGGAATTCCAGGGCGACGCCGGCGGACAGGCCGGCCGCTTTGGTCAGATCGGCGAAGCGGGCGCGCAGGCGGTCCTGACGGACCGCCGCCACCGTGGTCGGCTCCAAGACGGAGCCATCAAGCACGGCGAAGGCCTGGGCGCCGATCAGGCGCTCGACCGAAGCGGGAACCAAAGACGCCGCGGCATCGGCGGCCAGCGGCACCCCCCAGCGCAGCGACAGGACCACGACCACCAGCACGACGGCGAGAAGGCCGATCAGCCGGGGGTGAAGCCGTTCGAGGGCGGCGATCCAGCCCCCCGGCGGCCGGACGCCCACGGCGCGCAGCAGCGCCGTGACCGCCGCGTTATCGGGGCTGATGAACACCCGCCCATCCTCAAGCACCAGCCGCCGGGGAACCCCGGCCAAGGGCGGGCTGGCCGTCAGGCTGTGGGCGGCGATGGTTTCCACCACCCCGTCCCGGCACAGGCGCAGCAGACCGGCCGCCGGCGCCATCCCCGCCACAGGTTCCAAGGTGGCCGCCGCGCCGCGCGAGCGTCCGGCCTCGATCAGGGTGCCGTGAACGACCGGGGCCGCCCCGGGGGTCACAGCCCGACCTCGAAGCCTTCAAGATCGGAGAATTCCGAGGCGATGACATTCCCCTCGGCCTGACGGGCCTCGATGAAGGCGTCCAGCGGTCCGGCCGGGATCACCGTCAGGCAGGCGCATTGATAGCGCCACAGGCGGATCGCCGCCCAGGGATGGGCCAGACCAAGGCTGAGCACGGTCACCACCATGTTCGACAACACGATCCAGGCGAAGCGCGGCGCCGACAGGGTCGAGCGGAAGCGGTGACCGCCCTCAAGCGTCATCGCGCCAAGAACGGTGTTGCGCAGCCGGGCGCGGTACAAGGCGCCGGCGAAAAGGAAAGCCGGGAAGATCACCAGCAGCCCGACCAAGGGCAGGGTGTTGAGGGCGAGCCCCGTTTCGCCCGGGGCCAGGGCCAGCGCCAGGGCGCCCCCCCACACCGCGCCGCCGGCCAAAGCCGTCATCCCCATGAAAACCGCCAAAGCCAGACCCAGGGCACGGTACAGCGGCGCCAAAGGGGGAGCGCTGGAAAACGCCGCCGCTCCCAGGCGATGGCCATTGACCCAGAAGGTCGCCGTCCGCCGGGTACTGACCGGCAGCAGCAGGCCAAGCGAGATCAGCGCCAGGAACGGCATGGCGATGGCGGCGACGAAGCCATCCCACCAGCGCGCCCGAAAGCCGAAGCGCACGGCGCACCATTGGGTGTTGCGGGCGTTGAAGGCCAGGGAGCGCACGATCAGCCAGGGCAGGACGACGACGTAGCCAAGACCAAGCAGCCACGAAACGCGCGGCTCGATGGCCTGGAGCCCGGCGTAAAGCGCCAGGGCGGCGACCACGATCAAGCGCCCCTTGAGTAGGGTCAGCCCGGTGGCCAGATACTCGAAGGTCGCGCCGCCAACCTGGGTGTTGCCCAGGAAATAGCGCCGCCGCCGCACCTTGGCCCAGGCCGACCAGATGCCGATCGTCGCTAGGCTCAGCAGCAGATTGACCAACCAGATGCGAAAATAAGCGCGCGCCGTGCCGGTGAAAACCACCGGAAGCGGCGCGCCGGACGGAGCGGGAGGGACCGGGCCGGGTCCGGCGAAATCCTTCATGGGAGCGTCCTTGGCGGGATGGCGGAAGGCGCCATCATAGCCTTTCGGCTCATCCCACGGGAAGCGGGGCTTACAGCCGCCGCACCATCGGCAAGGCGATGCCGCGATAGCTGGCCAGTTTGGCCCGCAACGCGGCGTCGATCGGCTGATCGGTGAAGCCATGGCGCCGCCACACGCCATCGGCCCCGCCCACGGCGGTCAGGGCCAGGGCGCCCAGGCCGTGGTCGCGGGCGAGATCGGCCAAAGCGCCCAGCAAAAGGCCGACCAACCCTTGCCCACGCGCTTCGCGCCGCAGGCAGACATCATGGATATAAAGGCAATCCGCCCCGGCGGGCAGGCCGCCCAGCAAACTGTCAAGGGCGGGGGGCCGGCCGCTCACCCCGGGATGGCTGATGCAATAGCCCAAAAGCGTCCCTTTCGCGTCCTCGGCCACCCGGCAGCCGGCGGGAAACAGCGCCAAGCGCTCGGGCTGGACTGCGGGGCTTTCGGGAAAGCCGCTGTGGATCTCTTCGCCCAAGGGATAGGTCAGGGCGAGATCCTGGGCCGTCATCGCCCGCCAGGGATTGGGCGCGATCACTTCGTGCGCTCCAACCGGATTTCCGGCGCGACGATCGATTTGCTTTCCACGGCGTCTCCCGCCCAGTCCTTGGCCAGCAGATCGCTTGATTGCCAGGTGAACACCAGCAAAGCCGTCCATTTCGTCTTGTGGGAAAAGCCAAAGCGCGGACCGGTGGCCCCGGTCAGGGCGCCGCTTTGCCGATCGAAGCTGGCCGCCGTCAAGCGGGTCATGCCCTGCATCGTTTCCTTTTTGAAGAGGGCGACTTCGGGGGTTTCCAGGGCGCCGGCCAAGGGAACCGGGGCGCTCAGCCCGGGAACGCCAAACAGCAGATCGCTCCCCTCCACCGCCATGGCGCCGGTGCGCACCTCGATCACCCGATCGGCCTGGGCGCGGTCACTCGCCAGCCGCATGCCGCGCCGCGCCAGGGATTCGCGAATGGCGCCAATGGCGTATTTGCCTTCGACGCCTTCGAAATTGATCGGATCGATGAAGACCGCCCCCTGATCGGGCAAGGCGCGGGCCAGGGCCTCGGCCGCCCGGTCGCTGGCCACGGCGATCAGAAGCTGTTCCTCGGCCGATTTCGCCGACAGGCTTTGGTGTTCGCTTGAACAGGCGGCGAGGGGCAGGGCCAGAAGCGCCGCCATTCCGCCAGACTTCCGCAAAAAACCCACTTAAAAAACGTCCTTGGTCAAAAAAAACCGCTAGATCAGGATGATTTCAGGTCTGATCGACCTGAAATCTGAATCCTGATCTAAATCTAAATGTTAGAGCGGGATTTTAGGCGAAAACCGCGCACACTTTTCGCCATCCCGCTCTGGGAACCCTTATTGACGCAGCCGCTCGGCGTTGTCGAGGAACCAGCGATAGGTGGCGGCGATGCCGCTGCGCAGGTCGGTCGCCGGTCGCCAGCCCAAGGCGGCAAGGCGGCCGCTGTCCATCAACTTACGCGGCGTGCCATCGGGCATGGTGGTATCGAAAACGAACCGCCCCTCATAGCCCACCACCCCAGCGATGGTCTCGGCCAGGGCCTTGATGGTGATTTCCTCGCCGCTGCCGACGTTGATGTGATCATCGGCCGAATACGCCTTGAGCAGGAAGACCAGGGCATCGGCCAGATCATCGACATAGAGGAATTCGCGCAAGGGGGCGCCGCTGCCCCACAGCACCACCTCGCCCCGGCCCTCGACCTTGGCTTCGTGGATCTTGCGCAGCAGCGCGGGCAGCACATGCCCGCCATCAAGATCGAAGTTGTCGCCCGGACCATAAAGATTGGTCGGCATCGCCGAGATGTAATCGCAGCCATATTGGCGGCGATAGGCCTGGGCCATGCGGATGCCGGCGATCTTGGCGATGGCGTACCACTGGTTGGTCGGTTCGAGCGGCCCGCTGAGCAGGGCGTCCTCGCGCATCGGCTGGGCGACATCGCGCGGATAGATGCACGACGATCCCAGGAACAGAACCTTGCCCACGCCGGCTTGCCAAGCGGCATGGATGATATTGGTCTGAACCGCCAGATTCTGGTGGATGAATTCGGCCGAGCGCCGATCATTGGCCTTGATGCCGCCAACCAGGGCGGCGGCCATCACCACCGCATCGGGCCGATTGGCCTCCATCCACGCCTCGACCGCCTGTTGGCGGGTTAGATCGAGGTCCTCGCGACCGACGCAGAGCACCGCGCAGTCCTCGCGCGCCAAACGGCGCACGACCGCGCCGCCCACCAGTCCCCGATGACCGGCGACCCAAACGCGCTTGCCCGTCAAATCGAAGGGCTGGCCGAGGGGGCGTGAAGTGGGCGCGGGGCGGGGCTCAGTCATTGGTGATCAGACTCTCCTGGGTGCGTTTGAGCACGGCGAGATCGGCGGCGACCATTTCAGCGACCAACTCGGCAAGCGGGGTTTCGGCGACCCAGCCCAGACGCTCGCGGGCCTTGGTCGGATCGCCTTGCAGGAACTCGACCTCGGTCGGCCGGAAATAACGGGGATCGATGGCCACCAGTTTGGCGCCGCTGGCGCTGTCGATCCCGATCTCGTCGACCCCCTCGCCCTGCCATGTCACGCGGCGCCCCAGCTTGGAAAAAGCCATTTCCACGAAGGCGCGAACCGAATGGACCACCCCCGTCGCCAAGACATAGTCATCGGGGCGGGGTTGTTGAAGCATCGCCCACATGCCTTTCACATAGTCGCGCGCATGGCCCCAGTCACGCCAGCTGTCGAGATTGCCCAGATAAAGCACGTCTTGCAGTCCAAGATGAATGGCCGCCACCGCCCGGGTGATCTTGCGGGTCACGAAGGTTTCGCCGCGCAGCGGGCTTTCATGATTGAAAAGAATGCCGTTCGAGGCGTGAATGCCATAGGCCTCGCGGTAGTTCACCGTGATCCAATAGGCGTAAAGCTTGGCCGCCGCATAGGGGCTGCGCGGATAAAACGGCGTGGTTTCACTTTGCGGCGTCTCGCGCACCTTGCCGTAAAGCTCGGAAGTCGAGGCCTGATAGAACCGCGTCTTGTCGGTCAGCCCAAGCAAACGGATCGCCTCGAGCAGGCGCAAGGTGCCGACCGCATCGGCATTGGCGGTGTATTCGGGGATCTCGAAACTGACCTGGACATGGCTTTGCGCGGCGAGATTATAGATCTCGTCGGGCTGAATGGCCTGAACCAGCCCGATCAGATTGGCGCTGTCGGTCATGTCGCCGTAATGCAGGAAGAACGTGCGGTCGGGATCGTGGGGATCTTGATAAAGCGGATCGATCCGCCCGGTGTTGAGCGACGACGACCGCCGCTTGATGCCGTGGACCTCATAGCCCTTGCCCAGCAGGAATTCCGCCAGATAGGCGCCGTCCTGCCCCGTCACCCCGGTAATAAGCGCAACCTTCGCCGCCATCGTCCGCTCCTTTGCCGTTCTGGCCTGCGCACACCACGTGCCGCGAACGATCCTAGCCGAGCAAGCCGGCCTTTGGGAAACGGCGCGTTTTCCCTCCCCGCCGGCCCTCTGACGCTCCCAGCGATCGCCAAAGCGGATCGGGCTTGACCGCTCGCGCCGCGATCGGGCCTCATGTAAAATTTTGCACACTGAATCAAAAATATGGCGTAGCCCCGATCCCGCCCGGGTTCCACACTTCGCAAAACACCTGCGGGCCAGAGCGTCTCTGCCCGCTGAAATCACATTCCTTGGAGGGAATGCCATGAAAGTGACGGGCGTTGTTCTCGAGCGTCAGGGTGCGCTCTCGCTTAGGGATATTGATATTCCCGGCACATTGGCGCCCGGGGCCAATGAGGTCCGCATTGCCATCAAATCCGTGGGGATTTGCGGCAGCGATGTCCACTATTTCAAGCATGGCCGCATTGGCGACTTCATCGTCACCGAGCCGATGATCCTGGGGCATGAAGCCTCGGGCGTCGTAGAGGAAATCGGCTCGGCGGTGACCCATCTGCGCGTTGGCGACCGGGTGTGCATGGAGCCGGGCGTTCCCGACTTCTCGTCGATCGAAACCCTGCGCGGCATGTACAATCTTGATCCCTCGGTGCGCTTCTGGGCGACGCCGCCCTATCATGGCTGCTTGACCGCCGAGGTCGTCCACCCCGCCTCGCTCACCTATCGCCTGCCCGACTCCGTCAGCTTCGCCGAAGGCGCCATGGTCGAACCGCTGGCCATCGGCGTCTATGCCGCCGCCAAGGCGCAGATCCGCCCGGGCGACATCGCCGTCGTCACCGGCGCGGGCACCATCGGCATGATGGTGGTCTTCGCCGCGCTGGCCGCCGGCTGCGCCGAGGTCATCGTCAGCGATGTGGCGGCCGAGAAGCTGGCCCTTTTGGCCAGCCATCCCGAGGTCACCACCGTTGACCTCACCCGCGAAAGCCTGGCCGACGCCGTGGCGGCGCGGACCGATGGCCGTGGCGTCGACGTGTTCTTCGAAGCCAGCGGCAGCACCCGCCCCTATGAGACGATGATCGATCTGATCGGCCGGGGCGGCCGCATCGTCCTCGTCGGCATGCCCCAGGAAAAGCCCCAGTTGGATGTAGTCGCCCTGCAGGTCAAGGAAATCAGCCTGACGGGCACCTTCCGCTACGCCAATGTCTGGGACCGGACCTTGAAGCTGCTTGGCAGCGGCAAGATCGACCTCAAACCGTTGATTTCGGCCACCTTCCCCTTCAGTGACTCGGTCCGTGCCTTCGACCGCGCCGCCCAGCACCTGCCATCCGACGTCAAGATCCAGATCTCCCTGTGATCGGTCGCAAGCGGATAAGCGTTTCGTTCCCCATCGTGGGCTTCTCCGTTCGCGTCCCATAAAAACAGAATCGCCCAGGGAGGATAGGGCGCGCGACGGGGGACCCTCCATCCCCCGGCCTCGCCGTTTCCTCCCCAGAGCGTCCCAGGGAGGATTGGGTCATGCAGAAGAAGCCGCTAAGGGAGGTGATCGCCGCCCCGCTGGACCGGGCGTTCCGGGTCTACAGCCATGGCTATCCCTTCCAGTTTTCCGGCTGGCACTACCACCCGGAATATGAACTTCACGCCATCCGCCGCAGTTCAGGCCTGTGCTACATCGGCACCTACGCCGGTCCGTTCGAGACCGGCAATCTTATTCTGACCGGACCCAATCTGCCCCATGTCTGGGTGACCGACGCCGATGGCTATGGCGACGGCCGCCAGGGGGATTTCATCCCCGACCGCGATTTGGTCATGCAGTTCAGCGGCGCCTTCGCCGAAAAATGCCTGGAGAGCTTCGCCGATTGCGCCGATTTGCGGGTGTTGCTGGCCCAGGCCTCGGCGGGGATCTTGTTTTCCGAGGCCGTCGGCGAACCGGTCGCCCGCATGATGGAGGACCTGCGCGAGCGCAGCGGCCCCGGCCGGCTGGCCCTGTTCTTCGACATCCTCGATCGCCTGCTCGCCGACAAGGCCCGCCAGCCGCTGTCGGTGGAATGGCAGAGCTATCAGTGCCTTCAGCCCAAGCGGCTGGACAATATCTTGAAATTCATCGCCGAGAACTACAACCGCGCCGATTTGACCTGCGGCGAGGTGGCGCGGCGCGAGGCGATGGAGCTTTCAGCCTTTTCGCGGTTCTTCGAGCGCCACATCAGTTGCACCTGCATCGAATACATCAACCGGCTGCGCATCTACAAAGCCTGCCAGTTGCTGATCGAGACGGAGAACCGCATCACCATGGTGGCCTATGAGGTCGGCTACGACACGCTGTCGACCTTCAATCGCAATTTCCAGCGCTATATCGGCTCCTCGCCCTCGGCCTTCCGGGCCCACCGGCGCTATGGGCTGATGCGCTCGGCCCATCAGATCAAAAAAGCCAGCGCGGGGGGCGCGTGACCATGTTTCTTGGCATCGACTGCGGAACCCAGGGCACCAAGGCCCTGATCCTTGACGACAGCGGCGCCATCCGCGGCGTCGGCCATGCCGCGCACCGCTTGATCGAGCGCGAAAGCGGGGCGCGCGAACAAGATCCGGCGTGGTGGGTGCAAGCCGCCATCGGCGCGGTCAAGGGCGCCCTGGCCGAGGCCGGGATCGACGGATCGGCGGTGCGCGCCCTGGCCTTTTCCGGCCAGCAGCACGGGCTGGTGGTTCTGGGCAAGGACGGCCAGCCGCTGCGCCCGGCCAAGCTGTGGAACGATACGGAAACGGCGGCGCAGAACGCCGTCCTGGTCGAGCGCCTGGGCGGCGCCGAGGCCTGGGGCGAGCGGCTGGGCATCGTGCCGCTGACCGGCTATACGGTTTCCAAGCTGTTGTGGCTGAAGGACAACGAGCCCGAGGCCTTCGCCCGGATCGACGCCATCCTGCTGCCCCATGATTACCTGAATTTCTGGGCGACCGGTCGGCGGGTCGCCGAAGCCGGCGACGCCTCGGGCACGGCGTTCTTCGATATCCGCGCCCGCCGCTGGTCCGAAGAGGTGTTGGCCCTGATCGATGGCGGCAGCGGCCATCTGGCCCGCGCCCTGCCCGAGTTGATCGGTCCCGACGCCATCGTCGGCCCGCTGCGCCCCGAAGCCGCCACCGCCCTTGGTCTGTCCCCCACCTGTCTGGTGGCGGCGGGGGGCGGCGACAACATGATGGGCGCCATCGGCACCGGCAACGTCCGCGAAGGCGTGGTGACGCTGAGCATCGGCACCTCGGCCGCCGTCTATTCCTATAGTGACACCCCCGTCGTCGACCCGCGCGGCCGGGTCGCGGCGTTTTGTTCAAGCAGCGGCGGCTGGTTGCCGCTGGTCTGCACCATGAACGCCACCAATGTCACCGGTCGCGCCGCCACCTTGGTCGGCGACGATGTCGGAGCGATCGACCGCGCCCTGGCCGACAGCCCGCCGGGCGCCGAGGGCATCACCGTTCTGCCCTTCCTCAATGGCGAGCGCACCCCCGATCTGCCCGCCGCGCGCGGCAGCGTGCTTGGTCTGTCGGTCACCAACATGACCGCACCCAATCTGCTGCGCGCCATGACCGAGGGCGTCAGCTTCGGCATGTTGGCCGGGCTGAAGCTGGTGCTAGCCGGCCGCCAGCCCGAGCGGGTCTTCGTCATCGGCGGCGGGGCGCGCAGCGGCGAATGGCGCAAGATGATCGCCGATGCCAGCGGCGCGGAAATCGTCGTGCCGATGACCGAAGAGGCCGGCAGCCTTGGCGCGGCGATCCAGGCCCAATGGGCGTGGAGCGGCGAGAGCGGCGCGCCGATCGCCCTTGGCGATCTGACCGACAGGGCGGTGCGCGTTGACGAGACCAAGGGCGCCCTGCCCCGTCCCGAGCGCCGCGCCGCCTATGACGAGGCCTTCGGCCGCTACCGGGAAAGCCTGATGCGCTTGCATGGCGTCGACGCCCTTTGACGGAGTAGGTCCATGTCCTCCCCTCTTCTGACGATGCGCGGTATCCGCAAGAGCTATGCCGGGGTTCATGCCCTGGTCGATGGCAATCTCGACCTGGAACGCGGGCAGATCCATGCGCTTTGCGGTGGCAATGGCGCGGGGAAATCGACCATCCTCGGCATCTTGATGGGCTTCACCCGCCCCGATTGCGGCGAGATCCGCATCGAGGGCAAGCCGGTCAGCTTCGCCAATCCGACCCAGGCCCTGCAGGCCGGCATCGCCATCGTCCAGCAGGAACTGAGCGGCGTCCCCCACCTGACGGTGGCCGAGAACATCTATCTCGGCGCCGAACCGCGCCGCCGCGGCTTCGTCGACTTCCCGCAATTGAACCGTCAGGCCGAGGAGCTGCTGGCCTCGCTTGGCTTCGACATCGATCCCCGCGTCCCCTTGGCCTCGCTCAGCATCGCCTCGCAGCAGTTGATCGAGATCGCCAAGGCTTTATCGCGGCGCGATGCCGATATCCTCATCTTCGACGAACCGACCTCGGCCATCGGCGAGAAGGACACCCTGCGCCTGTTCGAGGTGCTGCGCGATCTGGCGGCGGCGGGCAAGGGCATCATCTATGTCACCCACCGTCTGGCCGAGGTCTTCACCATCGCCGACAGCTATACGGTGTTCAAGGACGGGGCGCGGATCGAAACCGGCCGGGTCGCCGACATCACCCGCGAAAAGCTGATCGAATCGATGATCGGCGGCGCCATCGAAGGCGAATACGTCAAAGAGAACGTGCCCAGCGACCGGCCTTTGCTCGATGTGCGCGGCCTCAGCCGGGCGCCGTGGTTCGATCGGGTGAGTTTCACCCTGCATGCCGGCGAGATCCTCGGCATCTATGGTCTGGTCGGCTCGGGCCGCAGCCAGCTTCTTGATACCATCTACGGCCTTTATCCCGCCGATGCGGGAACGGTGTGGGTGGAGGGGCGCGAGATCCGCCCGGGACGGGTGCGCGCGGCCCTGGGCGCGGGGATCTCCTATGTCACCGAGGACCGCAAGCATAGCGGTCTGGTGCTCTGCGCTTCGGTCGGCGACAATCTTTCGCTGTCGCAACTGCCCCATATCCAGCGCTTCGGCTTCATCCGCACCGCCCTGGAACGGGCGGGCATCGACGATTCGATCGCCAAGATGCGGATCAAAACGCCGGGGCCCGAGCAGATCGTGCGCAACCTCAGCGGCGGCAATCAGCAAAAGGTCGTCTTCGGCCGCTGCACCTCGATCGGCCCCAAGGTTCTGCTGCTTGATGAACCGACGCGCGGCGTCGATGTCGGCGCCAAAAAGGAAATCTACCGCTTCGTCTCCGATTTCACCAAAGCCGGCGGCGCGGTTCTGATGGTGTCTTCGGAACTCGACGAGATCACCGGCATGAGCGATCGCATCATCGTCATCAAAAAGGGCGCCCATGTCGCCGAATTCCCCCGGGAAGAGACGACGCAGAAGGCCCTGATGATGGCCGCCGTCTAAAGAAGGCTCCGCCCCTCCCCGCCACCCTTCCAAACAATAATAAGAACACGAAAAACCAAATGGGACACCCCTTGATGCACATCACCCAGCCGGCCGCCAAGGCCCCGATCTCCTTGCGAAAGTACGGAATCGTCTTCGCATTTCTCGGGCTCTGCGTGTTGGTCAGCGCGCTCTGCCAGCTCAAGGTGGTCCAGGGCGCCTGGCCCGAGAACACCTTCCTGACCGTCAATAATCTGATGCTGATCTTGCATCAGATATCGGTGAACGGCGTCCTTGCCGTCGGCATGACCTTCGTCGTCATCTCGGCCGGCATCGATTTGTCGGTGGGCTCGGTCCTGGCCTTTTCCGGGATGATGGCCGCCTCGATGGCCACCCGCTCGGTCGGGGTGACGCCATGGAGCGACACCTATCCGGTGATCTTCCCGATCATCGCCGCCCTGGGCGTCGGCGCGCTGTGCGGCGGCTTAAGCGGCTGGATCATCGCCCGTTTCCGCATCCAGGCCTTCATCGCCACCCTGGGCATGCTGCTGGCGGCGCGCGGCTTCACCATGTCGGTCACCGGCGGCAATCCGATTTCGGGCCTAAGCCCGGATTTCCGCTGGTTCGGCACGGGCAAGCTGTTCGAGGTGATCCCGGTGCCGGTGGTCATCCTCGCCCTGGTCTTCCTTCTGGCCTGGGTGATCCTCAATAAAACGGTCTTTGGCCGCTACGTCTATGCCGTTGGCGGCAACGAGAAGAGCGCGCGCACCTCGGGCATCAACACCGGGGCGATCCTCATCTGGGTCTATGTGGTCGCCGGCTTCCTGGCCGGCGTGGCCGGGGTGATCCTGACCGCCAAGACCGGGTCGGCCCAGACCAGCGCCGGCAGTTCCTATGAACTTGACGCCATCGCCGCCGTGGTCATCGGCGGCGCCAGCCTGGCCGGCGGCGTCGGCCGGCTGACGGGTACGTTTTTCGGGGCCCTGATCATCGGCGTGATGAACAACGGCCTCGATATCCTGGGGGTCCAGAGCTTCTACCAGCTCATCATCAAAGGCGGACTGATCGTTGTCGCCGTGATCCTCGACCCCTCAAGAAAACAGGCTGGTTGAAACCGGCCGTCCTTCCCGTGACGCCTATCACCAAAACCGATAACGAGGATTGGTCCATGAAGAAGCTTCTTCTTACCGCCTGCGCCGCCGCCGCCCTGCTCTCGGCCTCGGCCGCGATGGCCGCCGACGCCCCCAAGGCGCGCATCGCCGTGCTGATGTATGGCAATAAGGCCGAATTCGTCCAGTTGATGGAGCGCTATGGCAAGGAGCATCCCGCCGTGAAGGCCGGGATCGCCGAGGTGACGTTCTATGACGGACGCTATGACGCCGCCGTCCAGAACGATCAGGCGCAGATGGCGATCAACACCAAGCAGGACGCCATCGTCGTCAACCCGATGGACTATGAAGCCAACATCGATATCGCCACCAACGCCAAGATGGCCGGGATCCCGGTGGTGGTGACCAACGCCCGCCTCAACACCGACGAGATGACCGCCGAAGTGGTCTCCGACGACGTGCTCGGCGGCTATCTGGAAGCCAAGGACGTGCTGACCAAGCTTGGCTGCAAGGGCAACGTCGTGATCATCGAGGGGCCGAAGGGCGGCTCGGGCGAGATCCAGCGTGGTCAGGGCAACGAAAAGGCCCTGGCCGAATGCCCGGCCGGCGCGGTGAAGGTGCTCGAGCGCAAGACCGCCAATTGGTCGCGCGCCGAGGCCCTTGATCTGATGCAGAACTGGCTGAGCAAGCACCCGGGCAAGATCAACGGCGTCATCGGCCAGAACGATGAAATGGCGCTCGGCGCCATCGAGGCGATCAAGGCCGCCGACCTCAACGTCAAGGATTTCGCCATCGCCGGCATCGACGGCGTGACCGATGCCCTGCACGCGGTCAAGGCCGGCGAGATGACCTCGATCCTTCAGGACGCCCGTGGCCAGATCCAGGGCAGCATCGACGTCGCCCTGCGCGCCGTGAAGGGCCCCGACTACAAGCCGATGTCGCCGATCTGGGAACAGTACAAGGCCGACCTCGCCTGGGCCGATGGCCAGTCCAAGCGCTATGACATCCCCTGGACCGTGGTGACCACGGCCAATGTCGACGAGCTGCTGAAAGACCGCAATTAAGGTCTTCCGCCAAGACTGACTAAAAAACGCCCCCGTTCGCCGATCCGCGAGCGGGGGCGTTTTCGTTGGAGCGATCCGGCCGCCCGTCGCCCGCGCCGCGGCATAGCGCACGGGGGGGCCTCTTCCAGGGCGCGGCGGATGGCGATGGCCTCGGCCAGGGCCGACAGCGGGATGCGGGTTGAAAACCCACGATAAGCCGCAGGGCGCCGGCGGGGTCAATTTACCCCCCGGGCCGGCACAGAAACGGAGTGAACGCTTGGGAAGGGCCGCATAATCAAAGGAGTTGTCAGAGCGATGCCTGACAACTCCTTTGAAAGGCTGGCTGGGGGACCTGGATTCGAACCAGGACTAACGGAGTCAGAGTCCGTGGGTCTACCGTTAACCTATCCCCCACCAGGGATGCGCGGCGCAATATGTCCGCGAGGGCGCTGTATCTACCACGGGTCTTTCGGACTGGCTACTGAAAAATGCGCTCTTTTTCCATTTCCTGAACACCAGTTAAGACAATTATCCAAAGGGGCTTTGCCGAGCGTGATCGGGTCGCCTAAACTGAGAGTCCAGCGAGCCGGGCGAGTTCCTTTCATGCGGCGGGGTTTTGTCCCCGCCCACCAGAAGCCTCCGCCCCTTTAGCCCCACCCCAAGGAGCCGGAGTGACCCAGATCATCGGGTTCCCTGAAGAGATGCGCGACAAGGCCTCGGATGGTGGCGGCGGTAACGCGCTGTCCGCCCCCTTTGGCCTGCCGACGCGGGAGGCCGAGGATGGCCGGACCTATGGGGCGCTCGACCTTGGCACCAACAACTGCCGGCTCTTGATCGCCCGCCGCCAGCGCGACGGGTTCAAGGTGATCGATTCCTTTTCAAGGATCACCCGCCTGGGCGAAGGATTGGGCGCGCGCGGGCGCTTCGCCCCGGCCGCCATCGACCGCACCCTGGCCGCCCTGACGGTTTGCGCGAGCCGCATGGAACGCCACGGCGTCAGCCTGTCGCGCTGCGTGGCCACGGCGGCGTGCCGCCTTGCCCGCGATACCACGCCTTTCCTTGAGCGGGTGCGCGCCGAAACCGGTCTGGCGGTCGAAGTGATCAGCGCCGACGAGGAGGCCCGCCTCGCCCTGGCCGGCTGCGCGCCGCTGCTTGAGTCGCGCGGGGTGCCGACCCTGTTGTTCGATATCGGCGGCGGCAGTACCGAACTGACCCTGGTCGAGGTCGAGAATACGCCGGCCGGGCCGATGCCCGGGGCGGTGCGGGCGATGGAAAGCCTGCCGCTCGGCGTCGTCACCATGGCCGAGGCGGTGGGCGGCGGCCATCTGTCGGCCCGCCTGCATGCCGATATCGTCACCCATGTCCGCGAACGCCTGCGCCCCTTCGATATCACCCATGGCATCTCCGACCGGGCGGCGCGCGGCGATCTGTCGTTGCTTGGCACCAGCGGCACCGTCACCACCGTCGGCGCCGTCGCCCTTGGGCTGACCCGCTATGACCGGGCCCGGGTCGACGGCTTGACCCTGCCGATCCACGCCGTCAAGGAAGTGGGCGCCCGCCTGCTGGATATGACCCCGCAGGCGCGGGCCGCCCACCCTTGTATCGGCCGCGACCGCGCCGATCTTGTTCTGGCGGGCTGCGCCATCCTGGAGGCCATCTTGTCCACTTGGCCGGTTCCGCGCGTGCGGGTCGCCGATCGCGGCATCCGCGAGGGGCTGCTGATGACCCTGATGGGCGCGCGGGGCCCCGGTGATTTCACCGAGGTCCGCGATAGCGACGATCCGCCGCTGGCCGATGATAAAATCCTGCCGCCGCTGGCCGACGACCTGCCGCAGCCGCCCCCTTCCCCCGAGTCTGGAGTCACCCCATGAGTTCCGCCGAAGGCCCCAAGTCGGGGGGCGGGTCCAAAGGATCCAAATCCGAAGCCAGTTCCCGCGTTCGCGGCTCGGCCCCCACCGGATCGCGTGACCTGTTCGTTCGCGTCCGCACCGCCAAGGGCCGCAAGGCCTCGTCGACCCGCTGGCTGCAGCGCCAGTTGAACGACCCCTATGTGCTTGAAGCCAAGCGCCAGGGATTGCGCTCGCGCGCCGCTTTCAAGCTGATCGAGCTTGACGAGCGCTTCACCCTACTCAAGCCCGGCATGCGCGTCGTCGATCTTGGCGCGGCGCCGGGCGGCTGGACGCAGATCGCCGTTGAACGCACCCGCTCGCTCCACCCCAATGGCGGAAAAGTCGTTGGCATGGATATCCTTGAATGGGAGGGCGTGGCCGGGGCCACCTGCCTGACCCATGATTTCATGGATGACGCCGCCCCCCTGATGCTCAAGGGCGCCATGGACGGCGCGGTCGATCTGGTGCTGTCGGACATGGCCGCCCCGACCACCGGCCACCGCCAAACCGACCACCTGCGGGTCATGGGCTTGGCCGAGGCGGCGTGGTATTTCGCCGAAGAGGTTCTCGCCCCGGGCGGCGCCTTCGTCTGCAAGGTGTTCCAGGGCGGAACCGAAGGCGCCCTACTCACCCGCATGAAGAAGATGTGCGAGGTGATTCGCCACGCCAAGCCGCCGGCCAGCCGCCAGGGCTCCCCCGAGGTCTATGTGATCGCCCAGGGCTTTCGCGGCCTTTCCGGCGGCGAGGACACCGGCCGCGACGAGTCGTAAGGCCCGGGGGCAAGGCGCGAGACCGGCGGGGGCCGGGTAAAACCGGGGGCTGCCGGAACCGGTGGCCCGCCGGGGCTTTCGCGCAATTGTCTTGGGACTCTTCTTGCCGGCCCTCATGTTGTGTGTATGATACCGCGCTCCCAACGCATATGAGGAGCGCTCTCCCATGGAATTCCCCGAGGCTTTGACTTTCGACGACGTGCTTCTCGTGCCCGCCGCATCCTCCGTGTTGCCCGCCCAGGCCGATACCCGCACCCGTCTGACCCGTACGATCACCCTGGGAATTCCGTTGATCAGCTCGGCCATGGACACGGTCACCGAAAGCCAGATGGCGATCCTCATGGCCCAGTCCGGCGGCATCGGCGTCATCCACAAGAACATGACCATCGCCGCCCAGGCCGAAGAGGTCCGCAAGGTCAAGCGCTTCGAGTCGGGCATGGTGGTCAATCCGGTGACCATCAATCCCGACGCCTCGCTGTCCACCGCCCTTGATCTGATGGCCCACCACAAGATCAGCGGCATTCCCGTCACCGAGAACGGCTCGGGCAAGCTGGTGGGCATCCTGACCAACCGCGATGTGCGCTTCGCCGAAAACACCGCCAAGCCGGTCAGCGACTTCATGACGCGCGACAATCTGATCACCGTTGGCGAGGGCGTCAGCCAGGGCGAGGCCCGCCGCCTGCTCCATACCAACCGCATCGAGAAGCTGATCGTCGTCGACGAAAGCTATCGCTGCATCGGCCTGATCACCGTCAAGGACATGGAAAAGGCCCAGACCTACCCCAACGCCTGCAAGGACGAAAAGGGCCGCCTGCGCGTCGCCGCCGCCACCGGGGTGGGCGCCGACGGTCTGGCCCGCGCCGAGGCCCTGCTTGATGCCGGGGTCGACGTGGTGGTGGTCGATACCGCCCACGGCCATTCGCGCGGCGTTCTCGATGCGGTGACCGCGGTCAAGAAGATCAGCAATTACACCCAGGTGATCGCCGGCAATGTCGCCACCCCCGACGGCGCCAAGGCGCTGATCGACGCCGGCGCCGACGCCGTGAAGATCGGCATCGGCCCGGGCTCGATCTGCACCACCCGCATCGTCGCCGGCGTCGGCGTGCCCCAGTTCAGCGCCATCACCGAGGTCGCCGAGGCCGTGCGCCACACCGGCGTTCCGATCATCGCCGATGGCGGCATCAAATATTCGGGCGATCTGGCCAAGGCGATCGCCGGCGGCGCCGAAACCGTCATGGTCGGCAGCCTGCTCGCCGGCACCAGCGAAGCCCCGGGCGAGGTGTTCTTGTATCAGGGCCGCAGCTACAAGGCCTATCGCGGCATGGGCTCGCTGGGCGCCATGGCGCGCGGCTCGGCCGACCGCTATTTCCAGGAAGAAGTGACCAACAGCCTGAAGCTGGTTCCCGAAGGCATCGAAGGTCAGGTGCCCTATAAGGGAGCGGCGGGCACGGTGATCCATCAGTTGATCGGCGGGCTGAAGGCGGCGATGGGCTATACGGGCAATCAGACCATCCCCGAGATGCAGAAGAACGCCCGCTTCCGCCGCATCACCGCCTCGGGCTGGCGCGAAAGCCACGTCCACGACGTGACCATCACCAAGGAAGCGCCGAATTATCGCGGCGGCATGTAGAATAGGCCTATGATTTGGGGGAGCACCGACCGCTCCCCCAAAAAACCGCCCCATTCTCCGGTCAGAAACGCCCTCGACAACGCTCCGGGGGCGGCGAACGGAAAAATGACCTTCGGTTTTTCCGTGATTTCGCCGCTCCTGACGATCGATTCGCGATCGCCCTTTCCCTCCGAGCAACGAGGCGTTCTTCCGTGACTCCCGCCGCCCGCGTTCAATGCGCCATTGACCTTCTGGTGGATATCGACGCCACCAACCGCCCCGCCGATGGCATCGCCAGCGCCTTCGTCCGCGCCCGCAGGTTCATGGGATCGAAGGATCGCCGCGCCGTCACCGCCCTGGCCTGGAGCACGCTGCGCCACCGCGCCCGGCTATCGTGGCTGATCGACCGCTTCGGCGGCACGCCCAAGGCCCGCGCCCTGGTCATCGCCCATCTGCTGGTCGTCGAACGCCAGTCGGCCGAAGACGTGCGCATGCTGTTCATCACCCGCGCCCAGCACGCCCCGCAGCCGCTGACCGACGCCGAGGAGCGTCTGGTCGACGGGCTGGCCGGCAAGCCCTTAGAATTCCGCGAGATGCCCGCCGATGTCCGGCTGGAGGTTCCCGACTGGCTGCCGCCGCTGCTCGAACCGCTGTTTGGCGAGCGCCTGGAAGACGAACTGCGCGCCCTGCAGGCCGAAGCGCCCCTTGATCTGCGGGTCAACGCCCTGAAATCCGACCGGGAGTCGGCCCGTTTGGCCCTGGCCCGCGAGCAGGTGGACACCCGCCCGGGCGCGCTGTCGCCTTGCGCCCTGCGCGCCGAGGGCCGCCCCAACGTGGCGATTACCGCGCCGTTCTGCGACGGATTGGTCGAGGTGCAAGACGAGGGCAGCCAGATGGTCGCCCTGCTCTGCGCCGTCGCTCCGGGCATGAGCGTGCTTGATCTCTGCGCGGGCGCCGGCGGCAAGACGCTGGCCCTGGCGGCGGGCATGGAAAACAAGGGCACGCTGGTCGCCACCGATATCAGCGAGGGCCGCCTCGCCCGCGCCCAGACCCGCCTGCAACGCGCCGGGGTGCATAACGTCACCCGCAAGGTGCTTGATCCCGAAACCCGTAAATGGCTGAAGCGGCGCAAGGCCAGCTTCGACGTGGTGCTGGTCGACGCCCCCTGTTCGGGAACCGGCACCTGGCGGCGCAATCCCGACGCCCGCTGGAAGCTGACCCCCGACACCATCAGCGCGCTGAACGCCGAGCAAAGCGCCCTGCTCGACCGCGCCGCCGCCCTGGTCAAGCCGGGCGGCCGGCTGGTCTATGCCACCTGCTCGCTGCTGCCCGCCGAGAACGAGGCCCAGATCGCCGCCTTCCTCGAGCGTCGTGATGATTACCGCGCCCTGCCGGTGGCCGAGACCTGGGCCAAGGTCAGCCCCGCCCCCTATCCGGGAGCGGCCGATGTCTCGTGGTTGCGCCTGACCCCGGCCAGCCACGGCACCGATGGCTTCTTCGTGTCCATCCTGGAGCGTCAGCCCCGCGAGACCGCGGACCAGCCCGACGAAACCGCCCCGATCCCCGAAGACGCGTAATCGGGGCAGGGGCGGTTAGAGTGGCGCGGGTGAAATCCGGTCCCCGCATCCGCTTCTAAAAGACTGATAGCAAGGAACCAGGGCGCCCCGGGTTTCCCTTTGAACTCCTGTAGATCATCCTCAAGAGGCCATCGATGGGGCTTTCCCCCATCCGCCAGGGCAGGCAAATTGCCCCCCCGCCGACTGGCGTTTAAGCTGGGTGAGGACGGCGGGGATGGTCCCGATGGCGAAATCTCCGCCTCTTTCCAATGCGTACTGCCCACCATACCCGGTCACGACGGTTAGCGATAATTTTAGGGTTGGCTTGTCGCCATCGCCTGCGGCTGTCATCATCCTACCGTTCAAAGTGTGTTCAGTAAGAGTCCAGGGGGCGGAATGAGCGAGGCTTTTTTTGATCGACCCATTCTTAATTCACCCTACGAATATCCAAGCCAGCACTGGGAACTCGACGCGGAAGGCCAACCAACCAACAAAATCATCGGGTCTCGCCGCCGCTCCGATCTGATCACCCCGGTTCCCAAGCCGAAGAAGCGAAAGAAACCCAAGACCCCCAAAGAACAGAGCGGTTTCGTCTTTGACAGTGGTGACGGGCTATCGACCGCCGAGCAGGAATACAACCCGACCCCGATCATCAACGAGATCAGGCAGCATGTCGGATCCTGGCGGAGCTTGCCCAATCCCAGCGATTGGTTGGTGACGCCGGAAACCGCCCGCCTGCTCCAGCACTGGCGGCATCACACGTTTCACGGCGTCCGCCCCTTTTTCTGCCAAGTAGAAGCCGTTGAAACCGCCATTTGGTTGACCGAGGTCGCCCCGAAACTGGGCAAGAAGGGGGAGCGGTTCTGGGATCACATCAAGGGTGCCAACGAGCAGGCTAATCCCGAGTTGCTTCGTCTGGCCCTGAAGCTGGCGACGGGGGCGGGCAAGACGACGGTCATGGCGATGCTGATCGCATGGCAGACCGTCAATGCTGTTCGCCATCCCAACAGCAAGACCTTTTCACGCGGATTCCTGCTGGTCGCCCCCGGCATCACCATCCGCGATCGCCTGCGGGTCCTGTTGCCCAACGATCCCGAATCCTATTATCGCAATCGCGAGCTCGTCCCCGCCGATATGTTGGCCGACACCGAACGGGCCAAGATCGTCATCACCAATTACCACGCTTTCAAGCTTCGGGAACGCTTGGAGATATCCAAGGTCGGACGGGCGCTGCTCAGGGGCCGGGGGCCGGAGCTGAACACGTTGGAAACCGAAGGCCAGATGATCCAGCGGGTGATGCCTGACCTGATGGGCTTGAAGAACATCGTGGTGCTGAACGACGAGGCACACCACTGCTATCGGGAAAAGCCGCAGAACGATGACCTCGACGACTTGAAGGGCGAAGACAAGGAAGAGGCCAAGAAGAACAACGAAGCGGCGCGGATGTGGATTTCCGGACTGGAAATGGTGAAGCGCACGCTCGGGCTTCGTGCGATCTTCGATCTGTCGGCCACGCCCTTCTTCCTTCGCGGTTCGGGCTATGCCGAAGGCACCTTGTTCCCGTGGACGGTCAGCGATTTCTCGCTGATGGACGCCATCGAGTGCGGCATCGTCAAATTGCCCAGGGTGCCGGTGGCCCAGAATGCCCCGGGCGATACCCTGGTGTTCCGTAATCTTTGGGATCATATCGGCAAGAAGATGCCCAAGGCCGGTCGCAGCGGCGGCAAGTTTCTTGATCCCTTAAGCCTGCCGGCCGAACTTCAAACCGCCCTTTACGCCCTCTATGGTCACTACGAAAAAACCTATGATCTGTGGCAGCAAGAAAGAGTCGAGGTTCCACCCGTTTTCATCGTGGTGTGCAATAACACATCCACATCGAAGCTGGTCTACGACTTCATCTCTGGCTTTTATCGACCGGGGGGACAGGAAGGGGCATCGTTCCTAGAAAATGGCCGGCTTGCTCTGTTCCGGAACTACGACGACCATGGCAACCACTTGCCCACCCCCCGTACCCTGCTGATCGACAGCGAGCAGTTGGAATCCGGCGATGCCCTGGATAAGGAGTTCCGCGCGTCCGCCGCCGACGAAATAGAGCGGTTCCGCCGCGACATCAGGCAACGAACCGGTGATATCAAACGGGCCGAGAACATCACCGATCAGGATTTGCTTCGCGAGGTGATGAACACGGTCGGCAAGAAGGGAAAACTGGGCGAGCAGGTCCGCTGCGTCGTCTCGGTATCCATGCTGACCGAGGGCTGGGACACCAACACCGTAACCCATGTCCTGGGCGTGCGGGCCTTCGGCACCCAACTTCTCTGCGAACAGGTCATCGGTCGCGCCCTGCGTCGTCAGAATTACGAACTGAACGAGGAAACCGGGCTGTTCAATGTCGAATATGCCGATGTCCTGGGGGTGCCCTTCGACTTCAACGCCAAGCCCGTGGTTGCTCCTCCGGTCAAGCCCCGCGAAACGGTTCGGGTTCAGGCGGTGCGGCCCGATCGGGATGCCCTGGAAATCACCTTCCCGCGTGTCGAAGGCTATCGGGTCGAACTGCCCGATGAACGGCTGGTTGCCACCTTTACGCAAGACTCGGTTTTGGACCTGACGCCGGATTTGGTTGGCCCATCGATCACCACGAACCAGGGGATCATTGGCCAGGATGTCGATTTAACCATCGGGCATCTCAATAACATGCGTCAGTCAACGATCTTGTTCCATCTGACCAAGCATTTGCTCTATTCGAAATTCCGCGATCCAGGCGACGAGCCGAAACTGCACCTGTTTGGGGAACTCAAGCGGATCACCCGGCAATGGCTTGACGACGGCTATCTTCGCTGCTCTGGCGGCACCTTTCCCGCCCAATTGGTTTATCAAGGCATTGCCGACATGGCCGCTGAACGAATCAAGGCGGCTATCACCCTGTCGCTGGTCGGGTACCATCCGGTCAAGGCGATTTTGGATGCCTACAACCCCACCGGCACCACCGCCACCGTGAATTTTACAACGTCCAAGCCCCTGCGGTGGAAGACCGATGCCGGTCGGTGCCCCATCAATTGGATCGTCTGCGACAGCGATTGGGAAGCGGAATTCTGCCGTGTCGCCGAAAGGCATCCCTTGGTTCGGGCCTATGTGAAGAACCACGGTCTTGGCTTCGAAGTGCCCTACCTGTTCGGGTCCATCCCCCGGAGATATCTGCCCGACTTCATCGTCCAGGTTAACGACGGGCGGACCGATCCGCTGAACCTGATCGTCGAGATCAAGGGTTTTCGCGGCGAAGATGCCAAGGACAAGGCCAACACCATGCATGCCTATTGGGTGCCGGGGGTCAACAACCTGGGCAAGTTCGGCCGTTGGGCCTTTGCCGAGTTCACGGCGGTCTATGAGATCGAAGCCAAGTTCAACGAATTGATCGCGTCGGTCGTCGCCGACCAAGCGGCGTAAGGGAGACTTCGGGTATGGCCAAGGAAATCGGTGTCGAGACGCTGACCCACAAGGATGCGAAGCGGGTCAACATCCCCACCGCCGAATTGCAGTCGGTGATGCAAGAAGAGGTGAAATCCCCCATTCGCGTCGCCTATGACCGCCGCAACCGCGATCTCGACCCGCAATTGGTCTGGCGGGGCAAGGACGAGCGGGATTGGTCGGAACTGATCGTTCAGGCCCCGCCGCTTTATATCCAGGAAAAGATCCACCCCAAGGTTCTGATCGACGATTTGAAGCGCGAGTCCAGGGCTCGGGCCAAGGAAATGGTCGGGGCGACCGTCGATCTGTTTGCCGATTTCAACGGCCTGCCCGACAAGGAGGCGGCGACCGAGTTCTATCAGCACCACGCCAATTGGACCAACCGGATGATCCTGGGCGATTCGCTTTCCGTCATGGCGAGTTTGGCCGAGCGCGAAGGGTTGCGCGGCAAGGTGCAGTGCATCTATTTCGATCCGCCCTATGGCATCAAATTCAACAGCAATTTTCAGTGGTCGACGACCAGCCGCGATGTGAAGGACGGCAACAAGGATCACATTACCCGCGAACCCGAACAGGTCCGGGCCTTCCGCGACACATGGCGCGATGGCATTCACACCTATCTGTCCTATCTGCGCGATCGCCTGACCGTCGCCCGCGACTTGCTGACCGATAGCGGCTCGATCTTCGTCCAAATCGGCGACGAGAACGTGCATCGCGTTCGGATGCTGATGGACGAGGTTTTTGGGGATGAAAATTTTATCTCTCAAATATCGACGAAGACATCTGGTGGATCAACTGGAGAGTACATTTCAAATGTTGTTGACTTTATATTGTGGTACTCTAAGAGTCGCTCATATATTAAATTCAGAAAATTGAATAAATCGAAAGAAATAGGCGAGGCTGGCTCTGAAAAATACACAAGAATTAGATTCGACAACCTACACTCACGGGCCTTAACACCAGAAGAACGTCTATCTACAAGTTCAGTACCATGCGACGGCCGAGTCTATAGGCAGGATAACATGACCAGCCAAAGTGTGGGTCGCGATAAGGGTGAGGGAGCGGCGTCTTGGTTTCCCGTAATAATTTCTGGCAGCGAAATAAAGCCAAGCCTAAGAGTTAGATGGAAAACAAACCAGACAGGAATGGATCGGCTTCTAAAAGCAGAACGTTTAGAGCTAACTGGAAATAGCATTTCATATGTGAGATTTATTGATGATTTCTCTGGCATACCATTAAGCAACTCGTGGGATGATATCGGCGGCATTCAAAGTAGACTTGATCCAAAAGTATACGTAGTTCAAACCCCAACAACAGTAATCCAGCGATGCATCTTAATGGCATCCGACCCAGGCGACCTAGTTCTTGATCCCACCTGTGGATCAGGATCAACGGCGTTTGTTGCAGAGCAATGGGGCCGCCGCTGGATCACCATCGATACCTCTCGTGTTTCCCTGGCGCTGGCCCGTGCCCGGATCATGGGGGCACGCTATCCCTATTACCTGCTCGCCGATTCCCGCGATGGGCAGGTCAAGGAGGGACAAGTCACCCGCACCCTGCCCAAGGACACCCCAACCCACGGCGATATCCGCCAGGGCTTCGTCTACGAGCGTGTTCCCCACGTCATGCTCAGCAATATCGCCAGCAATTCAGAAATCGATGTGATCTGGGACAAGGCCCAGGAGACGCTTGAACCCCTTCGCACCCAGTTGAATGCCGCCCTGGACAAGACGTGGCACGACTGGGAAATCCCCCGCGAGGCGGACAAGGGCTGGTCCGCTGCCGCCAAAGCGCTCCATGCCCAATGGTGGGACGCCCGGATCAGGCGGCAGAAGGAAATCGACGCCTCGATCGCCGCCAAGGCCGAGTTCGAGTACCTTTACGACAAGCCCTACGAGGATAAGGCCAAGGTTCGCGTCGCCGGTCCCTTTACCGTCGAAAGCCTGTCACCCCACCGCGTTCTCGCCGTCGATCAGAACGATGAACTGGTCGACCTTCTCCAGGCGGCCGAGGGCAAAGGCGCGTCAAAAAGCCTTGATGCCAGCGATTTCGCCCAGATGGTTCTCGACAACCTCAAATCCGCCGGTGTCCAGCAGGCCCACAAAGAAGACCGCATCGCCTTCACCGCCCTGACCGGCTGGCCGGGCAAGTTCATTTGTGCCAAGGGCGTTTTCAGGGAGGGCGACAAAGACCGGTCCGCCGGTATCGTCATCGGCCCCGAGTTCGGCACCGTCTCCCGCCTTGATCTGGTCACGGCGGCCCGCGAAGCCGGGGATGCCGGGTTCGATGTTCTGATCGCCTGCGCTTTCAACTTTGATGCCCATTCCGCCGAGTTCGACAAACTGGGCGCCATCCGCATCTTGAAGGCCCGCATGAACCCCGATTTGCATATGGGCGGCGATCTGAAAAGCACCGGCGCGGGCAACCTCTTCGTCGTATTCGGCGAACCCGATATCGACATCATCATCACCGCTGACGACAAGGTGCGGGTCAAGATCAAAGGGGTGGATATCTTCCACCCCTCCACCGGCGAAATCGAATCCGGCGGCCCCGACACCATCGCCGTGTGGTTCATCGACACCGACTATAACGAAGAAAGCTTCTTCGTCCGCCACGCCTATTTCCTGGGGGCGGACGACCCTTACAAGGCTTTGAAAACCACCCTGAAGGCGGAGATCGATCGCGAGGCATGGGACAGCCTCAACCGCGATATCTCCCGCCCCTTCGACAAGCCAAAATCCGGCCGGATCGCGGTGAAGGTCATCAATCACCTGGGTGACGAGGTGATGAAGGTGTTCTCGGTGGATGTTTAAAGCGGTGAGCGGGGACTCCGGTCCCCGCTCTCAGAGCTTGATCGTCCAGAAAATCGTCGTCGCACTCTGGTTCACAGGACTCGGGAATTTGTTTTAAGGCAGGGCGTAGGTCTCGGCCCGATTGCCATAGGGGGCGCCGGCCAGTCCACCACGTTCGGCGTGCTGGCGCAGGGCCCATTCCACGGTGGGATAGGCGAGATCGCCCCAGGGGATCTCGCCCCACCCGACAAGGCAGGTTTCCAGGCTTTCGCTGCCCGGCGCATGGTCGGGGCTGAGCATGGTGGCGCTGTAGATCAGGTGAACCTGACTGATATGGGGCAGGTTATAAAGGGCGAGCAGCGGGCCTATACGCACCCGGGCGCGGGCTTCCTCCCACACCTCGCGCGCCGCCCCGGCCTCGGTGGTCTCGTTCAGCTCCATGAAACCGGCGGGCATGCACCAATAGCCGACGCGCGGTTCGATGGCCCGGCGCACCAGCAGCACCTTGGACTCCCAGGTGCAGACGGCGCCGACGATGATCTTGGGATTGTCGTAGCGGATGAAGCCGCAACTGGTGCAGATCAGACGCTCGTGATCGTCGCCTTCGGGGACGCCAAGCGCGAAGGAGGGGGGGCGGAGCGTTCCCGGGATGTCATCGCAGACCACACCACCCCTCCCTCAGATGACGACGTTCACATAGGTGCCGCGCGGCGCGTCCAGATTATAGCGGCGGCCATCGACAACGATATAGCGGCCCCCGGCCTCGTCGAAGCGATTGCCCCGCGACGGTCTGGGCCGCACATCGACGACGGGCCTGGGCTCCGTGGCGGGCGGAATTCGCCCCGGCGAGGCCGGGCGCCCGGGGGTGGGGCGAACGGTCGGCGTGGCGCCGCCGCCGGCCACCCGGCCGCTGCCCTGATTTCGTCCACCGATGCCCGAGGGTCCATTAGCCATGCGTGGGGGATCAGGCCGTCACGTCGACGGAAAGCCCCTTGCCCGCGCCGGCGGCGGCCTGGGTGGTGGCCACGCCTTCGGCCAACAGATCGACCATGCGCCCCTCCTGCTCGAAAGACCGCTTAAGCAGCCCCGCCTGAAGCTCGGTCTGTCGCAGACCGCTGGCAGCGGTCAGTCCTGCCGTCACGCCATCCATGGCAAAGCTCTCCAAACGGATAGGGAAGCTGCGAGTGTAGCGCTTTCCGCCAGCGGCAAACAAGCCCACCGTCAGGCGGACGGCGGCGCCCCGGTTTCCTTAGCCCGCGCGCGGTCCGTAATGGAGCACCTGGATCTTTTCCAAAGTGACCAGACCCTTGCCGATCATGCCGTCGAGAACGGGAAGAAAGGCGTCGATCCTGGCCTGGGACTCGGCGATTTCGATCACCACCGGCAGATCATTGGAAAGATCGAGGATCTTGGCGGTGTGGATCCGGCTGGAATGGCCGTAGCCCAGCGGCCCGCGCAGCACGGTCGCCCCGGCAAGGCCCATCTCCAGGGCCTTGGTCACGATCGCCTCGAACAGCGGCGCGTGACCGAACGTCTTCCGCTCGCTGGTATAAATGCGCAGCAGCACGGCGTCCTTGGGCAATCCCGGGATGTCTTGGCTGTCCATGTCATACCCCCTCGTTGATCAGGACGGCGCCGACATGTCCGAGCCAGACGCCGATCAGGCAAAACACCACCGATAAAACCACATTGGCCGCCGCCCACAGCCCCTGGCCCTCTTGGGCCAGGGTCAGGGTCTGCAGGCTGAACGACGAAAAGGTGGTATAGCCGCCGCAGACTCCGACCATGAAGAACTGGCGCCAGTCTCCGGGGATGAACACCCGGCCATCGGGTCCGGTCAGGGTGGCGAAGGCGCCGATGACGATCGATCCGCTGATATTGATGACCAGCGTTCCCCAGGGAAAGCTTTGGCCGATCGCGCCTGCGATCAACCCCGAAAGCCAATAGCGCAGGGTCGAGCCCAGGGCTCCCCCGGCGGCGACGAATAAATAGGTCATGGCGCTGCGCACTTACCTCCGATGGATGGGGACCGGGCGGGCATAAAAAAACCCGCCTCCTCCTGCTTGGCAGGCATGGCGGGTTGTCACAAGGTCCCACCACGCATTTCTACGCGGTAGGAGTCATCAGCCTTTCGGCGGTTTCGGGAGACCCCATTCCCAGTATCGTCGGATCAGTATGCGCCCTGGCCGAGGGTGGTCAACAGGCAAAGCCGGCTAAAAGGCCGCTCGGGGCAGTTCCCTTCGGCGAAGCCGCACCTGTTGTGCGGTCCGCCGAAGGAAAACCCGTGGCCTCAGCCCATCGCCCCGTGGCAATGCTTGTACTTCTTGCCCGATCCGCAGGGGCAAAGCTCGTTGCGCGCCACCTTGCCCCAGGTTTCGGGATGGCCGGCCTCGCGGTCCGTCGCCGCCGGGGCGACGCCCGGCACCCCACCGCCGCCGATCGCCGGCTCGGGTTCGACGTGCTCGGCAAAGCCCTGGGGTTCGGGCGGCGGCGGCGGCGGATCCATGCGCAACTGCACATTCGCCAAGGTCATCGTCACCCGCTCGCGCAGATCCGAGAGCATGGTCTGGAACATCTCGAAGGATTCGGATTTGTATTCGTTCAGCGGATCGCGCTGGCCGAAGGCGCGCAGCGAAATACCCTGGCGCAGATGTTCGAGATGAAGCAGGTGCTCCTTCCACATGCCGTCGAGAATCTGCAAAAGCAGGCTCTTTTCAACCATGCGCATCACGTCTGCGCCGTATTCGGCCTCCTTGGCCGCCATCTTGGCCTCGACGTCCTTGGTCAGCCGCTCAAGGATCTCCTCGTTGGCGATGCCATCCTCGGAGGCCCAGTCGATGATCGGCAGATCAAGGCCGAAGACCCGGCGCACATCCTCGGCCAGCCCGGCGCTGTCCCATTCCTCGGGCATCGCCTTGGGCGGGATATGGGCATGGACGATGTCTTCGATCACTTCCTGGCGCATATCGGCCACGGTCTCGGAGACATCGGTGGTCACCATCAGATCGCGGCGCTGCTCGTAGACCACCTTGCGCTGGTCGTTCATCACGTCGTCGAACTTCAGCAGGTTCTTGCGGGTGTCGAAGTTGCGGGCTTCGACCTTCTGCTGGGCCTTTTCCAGGGCCTTGTTGACCCAGGGGTGGACGATCGCCTCGCCCTCTTCCAGCCCCAGCTTGCGCAGCATGCTATCCATGCGCTCGGAGCCGAAGATCCGCATCAGGTCGTCGTCGAGCGACAGATAGAAGCTCGAGCCGCCGGGATCGCCCTGTCGCCCGGTGCGGCCGCGCAGCTGGTTGTCGATGCGCCGGCTTTCGTGGCGCTCGGTGCCGATCACGTAAAGGCCGCCGGCCGCCAGGGCCTGGGCCTTCTTCTTCTCGATGTCGGCGCGCAGTTCGGCTTCCTTGGCGGCGCGCTGCTCGGGCGTGGCGTCGGCAGGCAGTTCGCGGGCCATGCGCATATCAAGATTGCCGCCCAGCTGAATATCGGTGCCGCGGCCGGCCATATTGGTGGCGATGGTCACCGCCCCGGGAACGCCGGCCTGGGCGATGATGAAGGCTTCCTGCTCGTGGTAACGGGCGTTGAGCACCTGCGGCTTGACCTTGGTGGTCGTGCGCATCAGCTCGGCCAGATATTCCGATTTTTCGATCGAGGTCGTGCCGACCAACACCGGCTGGCCGCGCTTCTGACATTCGGCGATCTGCTTGGCGATCGCCTCGTATTTCTCGCGCGAGGTGCGATAGACCTCGTCGTCCTTGTCCTTGCGGATCATCGGCCGGTTGGTCGGGATCTCGACCACCGCCAGCCCATAGATCTCCATGAACTCGTTGGCTTCGGTCAAGGCCGTGCCGGTCATGCCCGACAGCTTGGGATACATGCGGAAATAGTTCTGGAAGGTGATCGAGGCCAGGGTCTGGTTCTCGGGCTGGATCGATACGCCTTCCTTGGCTTCAAGGGCCTGATGCAGACCATCGGAGAAGCGCCGCCCCTCCATGGCGCGGCCGGTGAACTCGTCGATGATCACCACCTTGTCGTCGCGCACCATGTAATGGACATCGCGTTCGAACAGGGTATGGGCGCGCAGGCCCTGGGTGGCGTGGTGAAGCGCCGTCACATTGCGGGTTTCATAAAGATTGCCCTCGGCCAGCAGACCGGCCTCGCGCAGCAGTTCCTCGATGTGATCGGAGCCTTCCTCGGTATAGGTGACCGAGCGCGCCTTTTCGTCCTTTTCGTAATCGGCGGGTACCAAGCGCGGCATCAGCTTGTCGACCGCCTGATAGAGGGCCGAGCTGTCCTCGGCCTGACCCGAGATGATCAAGGGCGTGCGCGCCTCGTCGATCAGGATCGAGTCGACCTCGTCGACGATGGCATAGGCGAAGGGCCGCTGGACCATGTCCTCCAGGCGATACTTCATATTATCGCGCAGGAAATCGAAGCCCAGTTCGTTGTTGGTGCCATAGGTCACGTCGCAGGCGTAAGCGGCGCGGCGGCCGCCGTCATCAAGCTCATGGATGATGACGCCGACGGTCAGGCCGAGGAAGCGGTAAACCTTCGCCATCCACTCGGCATCGCGCTTGGCCAGATAATCGTTGACCGTGACGACGTGAACGCCCTTGCCGGTCAGGGCGTTCAGATAGACCGGCAGGGTGGCGACCAGGGTTTTTCCCTCGCCCGTGCGCATCTCGGCGATCTTGCCGCCATGCAGAACCAGCCCGCCCATCAGCTGCACGTCGTAATGACGCTGGCCCAGGGTGCGTTTGGCGGCCTCGCGCACGGTGGCGAAGGCATCGACCAGAATATCGTCGAGGGTTTCCCCCTCGGCCAGCCGGCTTTTGAGCCAGGGGGTGCGGGCCGCGAGGTCGGCATCGGACAGACCTTGCACCTCGCTTTCCTTGGCGTTGATGGCCGCGACCGTTTTGACAAGGCTTTTGACGATACGGTCGTTGGCAGATCCGAAAAGCCGCCGGGCAATGGCGCCGAACATGCGTACCTCGAAGGTCAGGGTGACGGGCAGGCAAAGGCCCCCGGAACGGAAACGAAAGCCCGGGATCCGAGGCGAAGAGATAGAGCGAGGGACCTTCCCTGTCAAACGAAAGCCCCTGCTTTTCCCCCGGCTTCAAGAAGCGCGGCGGCGATGGGAACGCGAGTCTCCCCAACGGATTTCGATGCGACCTTTAAGGGGTTGCGCCCCAAGAGCGGCCCGTAGAGGATGATAAAGACGAAAAGGACCGCTCTATCATGGCAAGGCGAAAACCAGAACCCCGGCGGGTCATCGCGCGCAGTTCAAGCGATGACAAGCGCCGGCTTCGTGATCCCGTTCCCCCAGAAAGCTGGCTTCTTGACCTAGCAAGCCGGGCGTCCTTTGCCGGCCACCCAAAACATAAATGGGATCCCCTGGCCTTCGGACTGCCGCTGTTTTCCGGGGAACGCCCTGACGCGACCTATTGCGATCACCATGCCCGGTTCACCCCCGCCGATCAGGCGCGCATCCCCGACCTTTTGCGCCGGGGAATCCTGGCCGGACTGATCGGCTCTATCGACACCCATGGCGATCCCACCCTTCTGTGGACGGTGGATGATACCGGCTGGATTTACGAAGGACGGATCACCATCCCGGGCCGCGCCCTGTATCACGCTTATCCGGTGCTTCCCCGCGAGGCGATCGCCCGGGCTGTCATCGCCCGCTATCTGCCCTATGCTTACGAGCCGCAGGCCAAAAACCTCGTGCCCTCCGCCCAATTCCTTCAGGATCGTTATTCATGAAACAGGATCTCTCTTTCAGAATAAGTCCTCGATGGCGGCAAAGCCCACAGGATGAGGAAAGGGATCTTGCGGAAATAAGCATCTCCGTCGGTGATCGCGTCGTAACGCGGATCGACGACATAACAACCGGCCATACCCGCGATTTCTTTCGGGCGTCGGCGGTTTCTTTGGCCCTTTGGCTTGCTGATAACTGGTGGCGTCTGCGATGGGAGCCGATCGTCGATTATCGATCGGTCAGGGCCGAGTGGCGCCTGCGTCATGACCTCACCTCGGCGTCCGGGGGAACCCTGTGGCCGCCCATGATGATCTATGGCGTGGGGGATCGCGTCGTCATCGCCCCGATAGCGATGGGGTCCAAGGCCGGCGATCGGGTCGACTATCATCCGATCCCGGTCTCGCTGGTGCCGGCGACGGCCTTTGAAGACGGGGTCGACGCGTTCTTTGATGCGGTAACCACGACCTGCGCCCGGGCCCAAGACGGCGCGTCGCTCAAGCTGGTCCTTGCCCAGTTACAAGAAGAACGCCAGACCCCGGATGTGGCGTCATGGCGGCGACTCGAAGCACGGCTGGGCTACGATCCAGATCAGGTTCCCGATGCTCTTATCGAAGCGCTCTCACGTCAGGAGGAGCTGATCGGCGCCGAGGGCGTGGAAGAGGCCGCCCTGGGCAACCCCGGGGCGCGGGCCCCCGAGATCCTTGAGAAGGTTCTTTCCGCCAGCCGGGAGTCGTCTGTTGAAATTGATCTGGCCGAGGCGCTGGCGGCGGCGGCCCCGGTAAACCGCGCCGATCTGCGGCGGCCGATCTGGATGGTGGCCGAAGACGCCGCCGATCGCCTTCGGCGAGCCGTGGGGTGGTCGGAGGGACCCTTTAGCAACGTGGCTTTGAGCGATATCCTCAAGGTTTCCTGGAAAGCCATCCGCGCCGCCACCGCCACGGCCCGCGATCTGCCCTATGGCGCGCGCTTGCGCGGCGGCGGAACAACCGAAAAGATCGCCTTACAGACCCAGGCATCCCATGACCGGCGTTTCGAACTGGCCCGCGTGCTCGGCGATGCCCTGTGGACGGCCGATAGCCGCTTTGGTGTCATCAGCCGGGGCAAGACCGACCGCCAGAAGTTCCAGCGGGCTTTCGCCCAAAGCCTTTTGTGCCCCTTCGCCGATCTGAGCCGGCATGTCGATCTGAGCGGGCCAAGCGAAGAGCAAATCGCCAAGGCGGCTCGGCGCTACCTCGTCAATAGAAACGTCGTCACAACGCTGCTAGTCAACAAAGGTCATCTTTCCCGCGAAACCCTGGGCGACGTTCTAGACGCGGCATAGGCCTTGGAGCGGCGTGCGTGAAACTTGGTTCATGCAGACCGCTGTGGAATTCTGATATTGAAGCAAATCGTCGCGCTTTTTTCTTGTCGTCGGGGGGCGGCGATCCCCATCTTCAGGCAAGATTTCCCCAACCGCGAGCGCCCGATGGCCCCCAAATCGGCAAAAACGGCCCCCAGACGCCCCCTTCCCCCCCTGCGCCGCCCGGCGCGGGCGATGCGCGGGCCTTGGCTTCGGGTCAGCTTGGGGCTGGCCTGGCTGGTGCTGGTCTGGGAGCGTCTGCTGCGCGGTTTCTGGCCGGCTTTGGCCGGAACAGGCATCGGCCTAGCGCTGGCGCTGTCGGGGGTGACCAGCCTGCTGCCCGGCTGGCTGCATCTCGCCCTGTTAATTGCCTTGATCCTTGCCCTTGGCGTGGCCTTCGGCCTCGGGGCGTGGCGTTTTTCCTGGCCGACCCGGGGTCAGGCATGGCGCGCCCTGGAAAAGAACGCCCGCCAGGGTCACCGGCCGCTGACCGCCAGCGCCGACGTCCTGGCCTTGGGCGGCGAGGATCCCCTAAGCCGCGCCCTGTGGCGGCGCCATCGCAACCGCATGGCCGCCGAGGCCCGCGCCCTGCGCCCCTCCGCCCCCACCCCGATCATGGCCGGGCTCGACCCCCATGGGCTGCGGGTGGTGCCGATTTTGCTGCTCGCCGTCGCCCTGGTCGCCGGCCACCGCGATCCCGGCGCCCGCCTGCTAGCCTTCCTCAGCCCCTCGGTTCTGCCCGCCCACGCGCCGCCTACCGCCACCGTCTGGCTGACCCCGCCCGATTACACCGGCCAGCCGCCGCTGCGTCTGGATACCGCCATCGAGGGCGCGGCGACCAGCGGTCAAGCTGCCGAAGACGGTGCGGCGAGCCCCCTGAGCCTGCCCGCCGGCACCGCCTTGCTAGCCCTGGTCCATGGCCGGGCCGAGGCCGGCTTGGTGATCGCCGGCGAGCGCCAGACCGCCCTGACCCGCCTGGATGATCAAACGCTACGCGCCGAAACCACGGTGGATTCGCAAGGCCGGCTGGTCGTGCGCGCCGAAGGGCGTATCCTGGTCGACCGGCCCTTGGCGGTGATCGCCGACGCCGCCCCGGTCATCGCCTTCACCCAGCCCCCCGACACCGGCCCACGCTGGCGGCTGCGCACGCGCCTTGCGGCAAGCGACGACTATGCCCTAACCGCCGCCGGCCTGACCCTGCGCCCGATCCGCCAACAACCGGGCGATCCCGAAGCCACCATGGATCTGGCCTTGCCTTTGGCCGGTTCCGATCGCCGGAGCGCCGAGATCGTCGCCTTCCACGACCTGACCGCCCACCGTTGGGCCGGGCGGGCGGTGGAGATCACCCCCTGGGCCACGGATGGTGCCGGCCAGCGCGGCGAGGGACCGGCGCTGCGCGTCGTTTTGCCCCGCCGGGTGTTCAGCCATGCCGTCGCCCAGGCCATCATCGCCGAGCGCGACCGCGTCAGCGACTCCTTGGCCACCTATGGCGAAGCGGTGACCGGGCTTGACGGGATCGCCCGCCATCCCGACGCCTTCGGCGGCGACCCGGCGGTGTTCCTGGCCCTGCGCGCCGCCCGCGCCCATTTGGCCGGGCGCGGTGAGGCCAGCGACATCGACCGGGTTCGCGCCCTGCTGTGGGCGGCCGCCTTGCGGGTTGAGGAGGGCGACGCCAGCCGCGCCAACGCCCGGCTCGACGCCTTGCGCGAGCGCATCGATCAGGCGCTGTCGGGCCCCATCGACCAGCGCGAGATGGACCAGCTTCTGCGCGAGACGCGGGCGGCGCTCCAGGATTTGATGCGGGCCCTGGCCCAGACCATGCCCTCGGCCGCCACCCTGCCCCCGGACATGATGGCCGAGATGGAAAGCACCGATCTCGACGATTTATTGGCCCGGATGCAGGAGATGAACCGTCTGGGCGCCCAGGACGCCCTGCGCGACATGCTGGCCAATCTCGACCAGATGCTTCAGTCGCTCCAGGCCGGGGCGCCGTCGGCCGAAGACATGGCGGCGATGGAGCGCATGGGCAAGGCCGCCGACGCCCTGGGCCGGATGCGCCGCGATCAGAACAGCTTGCTTGATGAGACCTTCCGCGAGAACCAGACGCGCTCGGCCGATCTGGCGCCCCCTCCCCGTCCGGGCGATCAGGGCAACGGACTGGTCCCGCCCTTCGACGGGCCGACGATCGAGGGCGGCTTGTTGTCGCTGCCCTGGCTGCGCCAGCCGTCGATCCAAGCGCCGTCCGATCCCTCCCTGCCCCACCAGATCCCGCCTAGCGAACCCGGCGGACCGGGGCCAAAGGTCGGCACGCGCGGCGGCGGCGCGGCCAGCCCGGCGCCACCACCGCCGCAAGCCGGCGAGGCCGTCGCCGATGATCTCGCCCGGCGCCAGAAAGCCCTGACCGGGCGCATGGAGGAGCTTCTGGCCGAGATCGCCGAGATGACCGGCACCCTGCCCGCCGATCTTGGCGAGGCGGCGCTGACCATGGATGACGCCGCCGCCGCCCTCGACAAGGGCGCTTTGCAAGACGCCATGACCAGCCAACGCCGCGCCCTCGAATTGCTGTCAAGCGGCCGTCAACAGGCCATGGCGCAGATGAGGCAGGCGATCGGCTCGGGCATGCCGATGATGATGCCGATGCCCGGCGGTGGCCCGGGACGCATGGGCGCCGATCCGCTGGGGCGCGGCGGCAGCGGGTCGCCCGAGCGCGTCGGCCTGCCCTCGCGTCCCGATGCCCAGCGGGCGCGCGACATCCTTGACGAGTTGCGCCGGCGGGCCAATGATCCCGAGCGTTCCCGGCCGGAAAAAGACTATCTCGAGCGCCTGATCCCCGAGTACTGAGCCCGACCCGAACACAGCGGCGCGTGGAAAAAGGGGCGCCGGTTTTCCACGCCATCGCCGCTCTGAAAGAGTGACTCCAGACGTCCCCCGCCCCGGTTCCGGGGCCTTGCCCTCGCGGATGGTCCGATGCGTTTGTTTCGCCTGTTAGTGCCGATCGCGCTGCTGATGAGCGCCTGCGCTGCGCCGCCGCCGCCCGATCCCATCGCGCCGCTGCCCGAAGAACCGTGGCTGACCGGCCCGCCCGAACCGACCCAAGTGATCGGCTCGGATTTGAGCCGCCTGCTGCTGGCCGTGCCACCGGCCGCCGACCGTGGCCTGCGCTACAAGGGCCTGAACGCCCGCTATCTGTTCGCCCAGCAACTGGATGGCGGGGCGATCTATTACGCCCGCTACGCCAAGGCCTATCACATCCCCGAAGGCACCGACGCCGGCGCGCTCAGCGACCGGCTTTACCGCACCGTTCTGGCCGAGCGGGTGGGCATCGCCCCCAACGCGGTGCGGCGATCAACCCGCGAGTTGCCCTTTGGCCCGGCCGAGGTGGTGGAAGCCCACGGCCCGGCCCTGGCCTGCGCCGCCTTTTTCGCCCCCTTGCGCGTTGGCAAGGAGGCGCGGCCCGGCACCGATGACGCCTATCTCCACGGCGCCTATTGCGCCCCGCCCGAAGGCGGGGCTTTAGGCGGCGATCCCTGGGCCGGGCTGGAAAAGGTCCTGCGCTCGGCAGTCTTGCGCGAATAGAGGGACCCGGCGATATCAGGCGGCGGTGAAGGCGCCGGCGCTTTTCCAGTGGTGATGCCAGGAAAGCGCCGAAAGCACCGGCCACAGCCGGTCGTGGGTGTCGCGCCGCCCGGCCAGATGATCAAGCCACCAGCGGCGCACCGGCGCCGGATCGATCAACCCTTGAACGGCCATCGTCTGCGGATCAAGCAAATCCTCGGCCCACCCACGCAAGGGGCCGCGCAACCAGGCGGCCAGCGGCACGCCAAAGCCCATCTTCGGCCGTTCGATCAGGGCGCGCGGCACATGGCGATGGAGCACCCGGCGCAGCAGCCATTTGCCCTGGCCCTCGCGGATCAGCATCTCGGGCGGCAGACTCCAGGCGAATTCCACCACCCGGTGATCAAGCAGCGGCACCCGCGCCTCCAGCCCATAGGCCATCGACGCCCGGTCGACCTTGGTCAGGATGTCGTCGGGTAGATAGCCCTTGGCGTCGAGCAGGCGCATGCGGTCAACGAAGCTATCGACCCCCTCGGCGGAGGCGGCGTACCAACGCTCCTCGGCGGCCAGCGACACCCCGGCCAAGGGCACCTCGGCGGACGGCATGGCGCCGACCAGGGTGCGATAGAGCGCCTCGGGGCTGCGGGCGCGCAGCAGGCGGGCGATCTTGGCCGGCTTGTCGGCGGCCTGGGGCGGCCGGCGGCCGGCGGGCAGCAGACCCACCGCCCGCTGCCAAAAACCCGGCGACGGCGCCTCGATCAGCGCGGCGCCGAGATCGCGGCCGACGGTCGGGATCCGTTGCGCCAAGTCCCATAGCCGCTGGCCCTGAACATGGCGGTTATAGCCGGCGAACAGCTCGTCGCCGCCATCGCCCGACAGGCTGACCGTGACCTCGGATCGCGCCAGTTTCGAGACCAGCAGGGTGGGGATCTGCGAGGCGTCGGCGAAGGGTTCGTCATACCAGCGCGGCAAATCGCCCACAATCGCCGGCACCTCGTCGGGCGAGACCACCAGTTCGCGGTGATCGGTTCCCAGATGGCGGGCGACGGCGGCGGCATGGACGGATTCGTCCCACCCCTCCTCGGCGAAGCCGATCGAGAAGGTCTTAACCGGGCCGCTGGCCACCTTGCGCATCAGGGCGACGACGGTGGAGCTGTCCACCCCCCCCGACAGGAAGGCGCCGACGGGCACATCGGCGATCAACCGCCGGCGCACGGCATCAAGCAGCAGGCTTTCCAGGTGCTCGACCGCCAGGGAAGCGCTTTCGGGGCGGGCCGGCTGGGATCGGGCCTGGGCGACGCCACGGGCGGCGACCTCCTCAAGCGACCAGAACACCTCTTCCGAGCGCCGGCCATCGGCTTCGAAGCGCACCACCGTTCCCGGCGCCAGTTGGCTCACCCCCTTGAAGATCGAGCGCGGCGCCGGCAGGCACGACAGCCGCAGCATCGCCGCCAGCCCTTCGCGGTCGACCTCGCCCCGCCAGGAGGGATGGGGCATCATCCCCTTGGGCTGCGAGGCAAACAGCAGCGTGCCGCCATGGTCGGCGACGTAAAGCGGCTTGATGCCCAAACGGTCGCGCCCTAGGGTCAGCCGGCGCTCCTTGCGGTCCCACAGGGCGAAGGCGAACATGCCGATGGCGCGCCGCAAGGTGGGCACCACCCCCCAGCGGGCGAAGCCTTCCAGCAGAACCTCGGTGTCGGAATGGCCGCGAAAGACGATACCGGCGGCTTCAAGCTCGGGGCGCAGCTCGGCCGCGTTATAGATCTCGCCGTTATAGGCCAGGGCGAGGCGGCCATCGGCCGAGACCATCGGCTGCTGGCCGGCGGGCGACAGATCGACGATCGACAGCCGCCGATGGCCCAAGGCCAAGCCGGCGTCCTCATCGACCCAGGCGCCATCGCCATCGGGTCCGCGATGGGCCAGGGCCCCGGCCATGCGCAGCACCAGCGCGGTCATTTCGCCCCGGCCGCGCCCGTCACCGCCCCGCGTCCAATAGCCCGTCAGCCCGCACATCCGGCCTCTCCCTTTGCCAAGACCCCGGGCGCGGGCGATTTTTCGCCAAACGTGCCGCGTGATCCACAGTTACCCCCCAGCGGCGGCGCGGGGCCATGATGGGCCTTGGTTTTCCCGCCCGCCGCGTCAGGGCCGCGACTATGGGGCAGCCCCGTTTCCCCCGCAAGATCGGCCGCTCATCGCCCTCGGGCGAAAACCGCCTTCCCCCTGCCCCCTTCGCTGCGTTTTATCGTAGGATGGGGAAGCGCTGGAAAAGCGCCGGCCCGGCCCCATATCCGCCTCTCGTGCCGCCCCTACAGTGTTCTATCGGATGACCGTTCCAGGAGTTTCCATGGTTGCCTTCCCGTCGCGTCGCGGCCGCCGATGACCGTCGCCTTTTACGCCCCCCAGAAAGCGCCCGACGATCCGGTCCCCTCGGGCGATCGCCAGCTGTCGCGATTGATGATGGCGGCGATCAACCGCATCGGCCGGCCGACCCTGCTCGCCTCGCATTTCCGCAGTTTCGATAAAACCGGCGACGCCGACCGTCAGGCCCGCCTCGCCGCCCTTGGCCCCCGGGTCGCCGAGCGGCTGATCGGCCATCTGCGGAGCCTGCCGCCGACGCGCCGCCCCGATCTGTGGTTCACCTGCGCCCCCTCGGCCCGGGCGCCCGACTGGCTGGGTCCGCCGGTGGCCGAGGCCCTGGGCATCCCCTATGTCATCGCCGAGGCCGGCTTCGAACCGGCCAGCGTCGAGGGACCGTGGAGCCTGGGCGGGCGCCAGATGAGCCGGGCCCTGGCCCAGGCCGGGCGGGTGATCCGCCTCAATGGCGGCGATCCGGCCCAGCTTGCGCCGATCGTGCCCGATAGCCGCCGTTTGGCCTCGCTTCAGCCCTTCATCGACACCGCCCGCTTCAACGATGTCGATGCCGACGCGGTGCGCGAGGCGATGGCCAGATCCCATGGCCTGGATCCCGGCCGGCCCTGGCTGCTGGCCGTGGCGATGATGCGCTCGGGCCGCAAGGTCGCGTCTTATCGCCTGCTCGGGCGCGGCCTGCGCCATGTGCCGGGGCGCTCGTTCCATCTGCTGGTGGCCGGCGACGGTCCGGCGCGGCCCGAGGTCGAACAGGCGCTGAGCCCTCTCAAGCCCTTGTATCTGGGGGAACTGGGGCCGCAGCGGCTGGTGCCGCTTTATGCGGCCTGCGACCTGTTGGTCTGGCCGGCGCTTGGCGAGTCGTTCGGCATGGCGCTGCTCGAAGCCCAGGCCGCCGGGGTGCCGGTGGTCGCTGGCCAGTCGGGCGCCGCCTCGGTAGTCCATGACGAGAAGACCGGCTTGATCGTGCCCGAGGGCGATGCCGACGCCCTGGCCGAGGCGGTGGCCTTCCTGCTGCTCAATCCCGGCCTGCGCCATACCATGGGCCGACAGGCGGCGTGGTGGGTGCAGCGTGAACACAGCCTGGAAGCCGCCGCGTGGCGCTTGCAGTCGCTGCTTCAGGATCTCGCCCCCGCCGGAGACGGCGGGTCCTCTCCCGCCGAAGCCGCCGGACCCGCGCGATAAGCGGGCTGACCGTCGCGTCCCCTTATCGCGCCTCCCTTGTCTCGTGATTTGGATCCCCTATGCGAAAGACCGTCACCCGCCGCGACTTCTCGGTCCTCATCGGTTCCCTGGTGGCTTCGGGGCTGATCGCCCCTGCGGCCATCGGGCAGGAGGCGGGGCCCGCCGAAGACGCCCTGACCGCCCGGCTGATCGAGACCGAACAACGCCTGGGCGCCCGCCTCGGCGCGACCATCCTTGATACGCACACCGGCCGGAACTGGCGCTATCGGGCGGGTGAACGCTTTCCCCTTTGCAGCACCTTCAAGGTCATCGCCTGCGGCGCGCTGCTGGCCCGGGTCGATGCCGGCACCGAAGACCTGAGCCAACGCGTCACCTTCCCCGAAAGCGCCGTCGTGGCTTATTCCCCGGTGACGAAAGGCCGAGGCGAGGCGGGGATGACTCTGGCCGAAATCTGCGAGGCGGCCATCACCCGCAGCGACAACACCGCCGGCAACATCCTTCTCGATCGCCTGGGCGGCCCGGCGGGCGTGACGACCTTCGCCCGCGCCCTGGGCGATACGACGACCCGACTCGATCGCCGGGAGACCGACCTCAACGAAGCCACGCCGGGCGATCCCCGCGACACCACCACCCCCGAAGCGATGGCCAAGCTCATGGCGACCCTGGTCTTGGGCAAGGGCTTGTCGGTGACCTCGCGCGATCGGCTGACGAATTGGCTGCTCGCCAATAAGACCGGGGAGGCGAAACTGCGCGCCGGCCTTCCCAAGGACTGGCGCATCGGCGACAAGACCGGCGGCGGCGATCATGGAACGATGAACGATGTCGCGGTGGTTTGGCCCCCCGGCCGCCAACCGCTGATCATCGCCCTTTATATGACGCAGACCACGGCGTCGTTTGAAGATCGCAATCGGGCGATCGCCGATATCGGCCGGACCCTCGCCGCCGTGGTGACCCAGCCATGAGTGATCCGCGCCTGAAAACCCATGTGCTGGCCCAGGCGATCATCCGCCGCTGCGCCGTTCGCGGCACCCCGGCCTTTCTGATCCGCCGGGGCGATGCCGACGCCGGGGCGCTGTTTCTCAAGCTCAACAGCCTTCAGGGCCGCTGCGTCGTGCTGTCCCAGGCGCGCACCGGCGCCGGGGCGGCGGCCTGGATGCGCGCCACCGGCCCCGAGCCGGTCGACGAGGCGACGGCGGACGCCTATCTCGCCCGCCAGCAACGCTATGACGGCGATCTGTGGGTGGTCGAGATCGAAGACCCCGCCCTGGTGCCGCCGGTCGACGAACCGATTCTTTAAAAATCGCGCCGTCGGAGTGCACGAATCCCATTGACGCGCCGACGGCGCCAGCCGACTTTCTCGGCCTCCCGGGTTCCTGGTTTTCATCCCCCCGCGCTCCGCGAAAGGTGGCAGCGATGTTCGGCGTTCTGGCTTCCGTATCCCCGCTGGTTGGCGGGGTTGGCGTTCTGCTGCTCGGCGGGGCATTGCTCAACACCTTGCTGGGCGTGCGTCTGGCCGACATGGGGGTGGGGGCGACGGTTTCCGCTCTGGTCATGGCCGCCTATTACGCCGGATTGATCGGCGGGGCTTTGGGCTCGGCCAAGCTGCTTGGCCGTATCGGCCATATCCGCAGCTTCGCCGCCCTGGCGGCGCTGTTCTCGGCGGCGACCCTGGCCCACGCCTTTCTGGTCGATCCCTGGAGCTGGGCGGTCCTGCGCCTGATCGAGGGCTTCTCGATGGCCGGGCTGATCACCTGCACGGAAAGCTGGCTGAATATGCGGGCCACCGAACGGACCCGGGGCACGATTTTTTCGGTCTATATGATCGCCACTTATTTTTCCCAGGGCATCGCCCAGTTCCTGCTGACCTTTGGCGATAGCGCCGCCGGGGAAACCGGCGGTTTTCGGCTTTATGCCCTGGTGGCCATCCTGACCACGCTGTCGCTGGTGCCGATCGCCGTCACCCGCATGCCCGCGCCCGAGCAGATCGACACCACCAGCCTGAGCCTGCGCAAGCTTTACAAGATCTCGCCGACCGGGGTCTTCGGCTGCCTGACCAGCGGCATGACGCTGGGCTCGTTCTATTCTTTGGGGCCGTTGTTCGCCCGCGAGATCGGCTTCGATCTGGCCCAGGTCGCCACCTTCATGAGCGCGGTGATCATCGGCGGACTGATCTTGCAATGGCCGCTCGGCCGGCTGTCGGACCGTTTCGATCGGCGGTTGATCATCATCGGCGCCTGTCTGGCGGTCGCCGTGACCTGTCTGGCCCTGGGCTTTGGCCAGTTGTCGGGCCTGCCTTTGGCCAGCGGATCGATCCATCAGGCGTTTTTGGGGGTCTCGGTGCTGTTTGGCGCCCTGGTAGCCACCCTTTATCCGGTGAGCGTCGCCATCGCCAACGACCGTCTGGCCCCGGCCGAAATGGTCGCCGCCAGCGGCGGATTGCTGTTTTCCTATAGCCTGGGGGCGATGATCGGTCCGCTGATCGCCTCGTCGGTGATGGAGGGCGTCGGCCCCGGAGGATTGTTCCTGTGCAGCGCCGCCATCGCCACGCTGATGGCCCTTTATACGCTGCGCCGCATCCGCTTGCGCGATCCCGCCCCCGAAGACGAACGGGTTCCCTTTCAGATCGTCACCAACCCCCTGCCGATGGCCAGCGCCGGCGTCGATGTGCGCAGCGATATCGACGATCGCCAGATGAGCTTCGCGTTTTCCGACTCCGCGACCACCGCCGCCCCGCCGCATTCCGAGGCGGCCTGAGCCGCCCAAGGAAAGGTCCGCCGATGGCCCCCCGCCCCCCCCCCGATGGCGCCCCGAAGCCGACCGACCCGGCCCTTCACGCCCGGCTGCGCGCCCAGGCGCCGCGCACCTGGCAACGCATGCTCTCGGGCCGGCGCCTTAATCTGATCGATCCCTCGCCCATCGATATCGAGATCATCGATATCGCGCTGGGCCTGTCGCGCAACACCCGCTGGAACGGCCAGACGATCGGCGCCCACGGCTGGTCGGTCGCCCAGCATTCCCTGCTGGTCAGCGCCATCGTCGCCGACCGCCTGGGCGCCCAGGCCGATCCCCGGTTGGTGATGACGGCGCTGCTGCACGATGCCAGCGAATATGTCACCCATGATCTGATCACCCCGCTCAAGGCGGCGGTCGGCGATGTCTTCAAGGAACTGGAAGATCGCCTGATGTGCGCGGTTCACCTGCGCTTCGGCCTGCCCGCCCGCCCCGCGCCCGAGGTCAAGGCGCTGATCAAGACCGCCGATTGGATCGCCGGGGCGACCGAGGCCGTTCAACTGGCCGGCTTCACCGCCCGCGAGGTGAAATCGGTTCTGGGCATCGCCGAAAAGCCCCTGCGCGACGTCACGTTGGTTCCGCTGCCCGTCGCCGAGGCCCAGGCCCGGTTCCTCGAGGCCTTCCACCGCCTGGAAGCCGCCATGGAGTCTTCGTCGCGATGACCGCCCCCCCCTCCTTGCGATCGCTTACCGATCTGGCCGAAGCCGGGCTGATCGCCCCCGAGCGGCTGGCCGAACTCGCCCCGGTGGTCGCGCGCTATGCCCTGGCGATCCCCGCCGGCCTTGCCCAGGCCATCGCCGAAGCCGGCCCCGACAGCGCGCTTGCCCGCCAGTTCGTGCCCAGCGCCGCCGAACTCACCACTTTGCCCGAGGAGATCACCGATCCGATCGGCGATCACGCCCATAGCCCGGTCAAAGGGCTGGTGCACCGCTATCCCGACCGCGTCCTGCTCAAGCCCGTTCACGCCTGCCCGGTCTATTGCCGCTTCTGCTTTCGCCGCGAGCATGTCGGCCCCGGGGGCGAAAGCCTGTCGGAGGCCGAGATGGCCCGCGTCCTCGCCTATATCGGCGATCACCGCGAAATCTGGGAGGTGGTGCTGTCGGGCGGCGATCCGATGATCCTGTCGGCGCGCCGCCTGGACGCGCTGCTCGGCGCCTTGGAGGCCATTCCCCACATCGGATCGCTGCGCATCCACAGCCGGGTGCCCGTTCTGGATCCGGCGCGGATCACCCCGGCGGTGATCGCCGCCCTGCGCCGAAGCAAGCCGGTATGGCTGGTCATCCACGCCAATCACCCCGATGAATTCACCGCCGCGGCCCGGGCCTGCGTCGCCAGTTTGGCCGATGCCGGGGTGCCTTTGCTCAGCCAAAGCGTGCTGCTCAAGGGCGTCAACGACGATCTCGCCACCCTCACCCGCCTGATGCGGACCTTCGTCGCCAACCGCATCAAGCCCTATTACCTGCATCAGACCGACATGGCCCCGGGCACGGCGCATTTCCGCACAAGCCTTGACGAAGGCCGCGCCCTGGTCGCCGCCCTGCGCGCCACCGCCTCGGGCCTCTGCCAGCCGACCTATGTGCTCGACGCCCCCGACGGCCCGGGCAAGCGGCCGATCGATGTCGCCTGGGGATAGAGGGCCGCCTCTTTCTCCTAATGATGGCCCGACTTGTCTTTGTCTTTTTCCTTGCCCAGGCGCTTTTCCAGGGCCTCGCAGACGGTGCGCAGGATTTTGACGCGGGCGTGGCGTTTGTGGTTGGCCTCGACCAGGGTCCAGGGCAGTAGCGAGGTGCTGGTCTGTTCGACCATCTCGTTCACCGCCTCCTCGTAAAGGGCCCATTTTTCGCGGTTGCGCCAATCCTCGGCGGTTAGTTTCCAGCGCTTGAAGGCGATGGCCTCGCGGGCCTGGAAGCGGGCGAATTGTTCCTCGGGGGTGATGTGCAGCCAGAATTTGCACACCACCATGCCGTGATCGATCAACTGTTCCTCGAAATCGCGGATTTCCGTATAGGCGCGGTGCCATTCGCTGTGGGTGGCATAGCCTTCCACCCGTTCGACCAGCACCCGGCCGTACCACGAGCGATCGAAGATGGTGAAGCGACCGGAGCGGCTGATATGGCGCCAGAAGCGCCACAGGTAATGCTGGGCGCCTTCCTCGTCGGTGGGGGCGGCCACCGGGACCACCTGGAAATTCCGCGCATCAAGCGCCCCGGTCAGCCGGCGGATGGCGCCGCCCTTGCCGGCGGCGTCCCAGCCCTCGAAGACCAGAACCGTCGAGACTCCGGCCAAACGGGCGCGCCGGGCCAGCAGGGCAAGCCGGCCCTGCTCGACCGCCAGATCGCGCTCATAATCCTTCTTTGACAGATCCAGGCTCATATCCAGGGTCTGCAAGACCGAGGGCAAGCCCGCTTCCAGCTCGAGCAGGGCCGCGTCCACCTGCTCGGAAACGTTCTGGTCGGCCGGATTTCCGCTGGTCAAGGCCGCCGCCGGCTCTGCGGCTTCGTCGACATCGACGGCGGGCATGGTGGCCACCGCCTTGACCGCGGCGCGCTGGCTCAGATGGCGGCGGATGGAATCACGCAGCGCCTTGAGCACGGTGACCGAGCGATAGCGCTCGTCCAGCCCCTCGACGATATGCCATTGCGCCGGCAAGATGCTGGTGCGTTGGATCAGCCGTTCGGCGGCATGAATGAATGAGTCATAGCGGTGCCAATGCTCCCAATCGGTGGGGGTGACCCGCCAGCTTTGCAAAGGATCCTTTTCCAGTGCCTTAAGGCGCTTGCGCTGGGCGTCCTTGCCCAGATGCATCCAGAATTTAAGGATCAGGGCCCCATCGTCGGCCAGGGTCCGCTCGAAGGCCGTCACCCGTTCCAGGGCCTCGTCGAAGGCCGGCAGATCCAAGGTGCCGATCGCCCGCTCCATGAAGGGCCGCGAATACCACGACGACAGGAACAATCCGACCTGTCCCTTGGCCGGCAGGTCGCGCCAGTAGCGCCAGAACTCGGGGCGCTCGCGTTCCTCGTCGGAGGGCGGACCATAGGCGCGGGTGACGATCCAGCGCGGATCAAGCCACTCGGTGATCAGATTGATGCTTTCGCCCTTGCCGGCCTTATCAACCCCGGCGAACAGCACGATCACCGGAAAATCGGCGCTCAGCAGTTTCTGCTGAAGATCAAGCAGTTCGATACGGAGCGGATCGGCTAGGCGCTCGAATTCTTCCTTGGAAACCGTGCGTCCCAATTCGGCAGTGCGAAACATGGCCTTAAGCCCCCCTCGCCCGGGAAAGCGCTCGCGGGCTCGACAAACTAGATCAATCCCGCCCCCGGGGAAACGGCCTTGCCCGGCCAATGATCCCGCGACCTTCCATTCGACCCTTTGAACAGCCTTGCCGGCGGCATCGGCTCCAACGCTCAAGACGATCGTTTCCTGCGCGCGGGGGTGGGAATTCGCCGCATGCTCTGCTAGGGTCGCATCGGCTGCGGGACAGGTCTCCATCACAGGCGACATCGTCGCGCGCCACCCCTTCGGCTTGCGTCGCCCAGCGCCAAAGGGGCCGCTCCCGGCAGGCTCGGACAAGACGGGATCTCCCGGCTCCGACTCCCTCCGGCGCAGCCGCCCCCCGCCCGGGCGAACCGCTTTTCCGTAGAGACCGGCGGGCGCGTTCCCGTGCCCCCGGGAAAGCCAGACCTTATGGAGGATACGACATGGCTGTTCGTGTAGCGATCAACGGTTTCGGCCGCATCGGCCGCCTCGTGCTGCGCGCCCTGGTTGAATCGGGTCGCAAGGATGTGGAGGTGGTGGCGATCAATGACCTGGGATCGCCGGAAGCCAATGCCCATCTGATCAAGTTCGATTCCGTCCACGGCGTGCTGCCCGGCGACGTGTCGGTCAGCGGCGACGTGATGACCATCGCCGGCACCCCGGTGAAGGTTCTGGCCGAGCGCGATCCGACCAAGTTGCCCTGGGGCGACCTGAACATCGACATCGTCATGGAATGCACCGGCATTTTCTCCGACCGCGAGAAGGCCAAGGTGCATCTCGAAGCCGGCGCCAAGCGCGTTCTGGTTTCGGCGCCGTCGAACGGCGCCGATCTGACCGTGGTTTACGGTGTCAATCACGACAAGCTGACCAAGGACCATCTGGTCGTTTCCAACGCGTCGTGCACCACCAACTGTCTGGCCCCGGTGGCCCAGGTGCTTCATTCCGTGTTCGGCATCGAGCACGGCTTCATGACCACCATCCACTCCTACACCGGCGACCAGCGCACCGTTGACACCCTGCACAAGGACCTGCACCGGGCCCGCGCCGCCGCCGTGTCGATGATCCCGACGACGACCGGCGCCGCCAAGGCCGTTGGTCTGGTTCTGCCCGAACTGGCCGGCAAGCTTGACGGCACCTCGATCCGCGTGCCGACCCCCAACGTCTCGGTCGTCGATCTCAAGGTCGTGCTGTCCAAGACCGCCACCGCCGAAGCCATCGGCGCGGCGATGAAGGAAGCCGCCGCCGGCAAGCTCAAGGGCGTTCTCGGTATCAACGAGCTGCCGCTTGTCAGCATCGACTTCAATCACAACAAGAACAGCTCGACCTTCGATCTGCCGCAGACCAAGGTCGTTCAGGGCACCTTCGCCCGCGTCCTGTCGTGGTACGATAACGAATGGGGCTTCTCCAACCGCATGCTCGACACCGCCGTCGAGATGGGCAAGCTGATCTAACGACGGCCCACCCGACCATGCTATCCGGCCGCCCTTGCGCAAAAAGGGCGGCCGGGTTTTCGAGCGCACCACGAAAAGACGGGGAAAACGACCGATGGCCAGCTTCAAGACGATTGACGACCTGGATGTGAACGGCAAGCGCGTGCTGGTGCGCGCCGACCTCAACGTGCCGATCCGCGATGGTGTGGTCACTGATACCACCCGCATCGACCGCTCGGCCGAAACCATCCTGGCCCTGGCCAGCAGGGGCGCCTGCGTGGTCGTCTGCTCGCACTTCGGCCGCCCCAAGGGCAAGCGCGTTCCCGAGATGAGCCTGAGGCCGATCGTCGAGCCGCTGTCGCGGGCCCTGGGCGGCGTTCCGGTGGCCTTCGCCGAGGATTGCGTCGGTCCGGCCGCCGAATTGGTGGTCAATGGTCTGGCGCCGGGCGAAGTCGCCCTGCTTGAAAACCTGCGCTTCCACGACGAAGAAGAAAAGAACGATCCGGCCTTCGCCCAGAAGCTGGCCGATCTGTGCGATCTCTACGTCAACGACGCTTTTTCGTCGGCCCACCGCGCCCACGCCTCGACCGAATATATCGCCCGTCTGGTGCCCGCTGCCGCCGGCCGGCTGATGCAGGCCGAGTTGGAGGCCCTGGGCAAGGCGCTGGATAATCCCGAACGCCCGGTCGCGGCCATCGTCGGCGGCGCCAAGGTCTCGACCAAGCTAGAGCTGCTCGGCAATCTGGTGTCCAAGGTCGATATGATCATCATCGGCGGCGGCATGGCCAATACCTTCCTCTTCGCCCAGGGCATCGAGATCGGCGCCAGCTTGTGCGAGAAGGATATGGCCGATACCGCCCGCGCCATCCTTGAAAAGGCCGCCGCGGCGAAGTGCGAGATCGTGCTGCCGATCGACGCCGTGGTCGCCTCGGCCTTCAAGGAAGGGGCCGAAAACCATGTGGTGGCGATCGATGCCGTGCCGGCCGACAAGATGATCCTTGATGTCGGCCCGCAAACCGCCCAGGCGGTGATCGCCAAACTCGGCGAGTGCAAGACCCTGGTGTGGAACGGTCCCTTCGGCGCCTTCGAGATCAAACCCTTCGACGCCGCCACCAATACGGTGGCCCAGGCCGCCGCCCAGGCGACCGCCGAGGGCCGGCTGCTGACCGTGGCCGGCGGGGGCGATACGGTCTCGGCCCTGGCCAATGCCGGGGTGGAAGACAAGTTCTCCTATGTCTCGACGGCCGGCGGCGCCTTCCTGGAATGGCTGGAGGGCAAAACGCTGCCGGGTGTCGCCGCCTTGCTGTAGGGCTCGCCCCGCGATCGCTACCGAGCCGGCGTCGCCAACGCCGGCTCTTTTTTCTTGGATCGCCCCTCCTTCGCTTCGGGGGGGAACCCATATGTCCGTTTGTCTAGATTAAGAAGGCCAAATTTCCGCCCAAGCCTGCCGGACCGATCTATCGTAAACCGGTCGCACGAAGCGACCGGCTAAGAAAAGGCGTTTCTATGACGACCTATGAATGCTTCAAAGAAAAAGTCGAAGGTCGGAACATTCATCCCGAGACCCTTCTCGCTACGGACTATCTCAACCACTTCAACGAAGTCATCATGTTGCTTGAGATGGTACCCGACATGCCCGATATCCTTGAGGATTGCAAGGAATGGCAGCCGAAATCCTATGCCGATCATTTCCGCGACAGCGGCTTTTCCGATCGGGAGCTGGCGATCGCCGCCTATGATCACGTCCCCGAACGCTTCAAGAAGCCCTTCGAGGAGACGGTGGAGCAGATGAACACCCTGGCCCTGCTCTCGATCACCCGCACCGACGAGGCCTTCGCCGAAGGCCGGCCCGAGGTCGCCGCCGAGCGGGCCCGCGCCGGCAGCCGGGCCTTGCAAAAGATGATCGATGTCGCCAGCGCCATCATCCACGGCGGCCATGGGACCTTCGATCAGGCGCAGATCGACGACATGATGGCGCCTTAGGCAAATCCTTTGGCGATCCGGACGCAGCGGTCCGTGGACCGCTGCGCGCGGGACGCCGGTTGGGCTTAGATCGTGGGGGTGGGTTCGCCGGGCTCGTCGGGCTCACCGTGCTCGGTCGTCTTGCAGGTCGAGAAACCGAAGGGGTAATAGGCCGGGCACCACCCCCAGATCGAGGTGAACAGAGGCAGCACGCCGATGTAGCCCCACGATCCGATGGTCTCCGACACCGCCAGAGCCAGCAACAAGATGCCGAGGGTCGCCCGCAGACCCCGATCGATCGTACCCATATTCTTGGTCAGCTTTTTCTTGGCCATTTTCTCACCTTTCGTCAGACAAGGGGCTCGTTACATCCAGAAACGGCGGCGCCGGTGTCCCCAAAGGGATTAAGGCGGACATCCGCCGGAAGCGGCGATGAACACCGGGGGGATCGGACCGTTCTATCCGATATAACGGCCGATTTCCCTGACGTGTTCACGGCCATCCCCGGCTTTTTTTCACGGGGGGATCGATTCTGTCGCCAAAAGGGAGCGGGACGCGCAAAAAGGCCCTTAGGCGAGTTCGAGACGGCCCATCTGCAGGAATTTATCGCGGCGCCGAGCGCGCAGCACCCCGCCATCCTGGGGCATCAACTGCTCGAGATGGCGGTTGAAGGCCTCGCCCACCCGCTCGAAGGTCATGGCGCGATCGCGATGGGCGCCGCCCAAAGGCTCGGGGATGGCCTCGTCGATGACCTTGAACTCAAGCAGATCCTGGGCGGTCAGCCGCAGGGCCTCGGCGGCCTGCTGGGTCATCTCGCCGCTGCGCCACAGAATCGAGGCGCAGCCCTCCGGCGAAATCACCGAATAGATGGCGTGTTCAAGCATCAAGACGACGTTGCCGGTGGCGATGGCGATGGCCCCGCCCGAGCCGCCCTCGCCGATCACGCAGGAAATCAAGGGCACGCGCAGATCAAGGCCGCGTTCGATGGTGCGGGCGATGGCCTCGGCCTGACCGCGCTCCTCGGCGCCGACGCCCGGATAGGCCCCGGCGGTATCGATCAGGGTCAGCACCGGCAAATGGAAGCGCTCGGCCAGAGTCATCAGGCGCTGGGCCTTGCGATAGCCCTCGGGCCGGGCCATGCCGAAGTTATGGCGCAGGCGGGTTTCCGTATCGCTGCCCTTTTCCTGGCCGATGACGACCACCGGGTGACCGCGAAAGCGCGCCAGCCCGCCGATCACCGCGTGATCCTCGCCATACAGGCGATCGCCGGCCAAGGGCGTGAAATCGGTGAACAGCGCCTTGACGTAATCCAGGCAATGGGGCCGATCGGGATGGCGGGCGACCAGCGCCTTTTGCCAGGGGGTAAGCTTGGCATAGACGGCGCGCAGCTGCTTATCCACCTTCTGCTGCAGGCGCCCCACCTCCTCGGCGATGTTTATGCCATCGGCATCGGAGAGGTGGCGAAGTTCCTCGATCTTGCCTTCCAATTCAGCGATCGGCTTCTCGAAGTCCAGAAAATGCATGGCTGTCCACATTCGGTCAGAGCTGGCGGTCAGAGCGGGCGGTCAAAGCTGGCGGTTAGAGCCGACGGTCAAAGCCGACGCTCGAAGCAAAGACCGCAAAGCTCGCCAAAACAAGCGCCTTCCCTAGCACAAGGCCGGGCCGGAGCCAAACAGGGATATCATTTCCGGATGGTTGGACACGCGCCAAGGGTGGATCGCCGCCTTTTTGGCGATCCACCCCGGGGGGCCTTTTAGCCGGCGCGGACCTGACGGGCCTTGTCGACCATCACCTGGGCCTGCTTGATCGAGGCGATATCGATCAGCCGGCCGTTGAGAGTAACCGCCCCCTTGCCCTCTTTGCCCGCCTGTTCCATGGCGTCAAGAATGGCCTGGGCATGGGCGACCTCCTTGTCCGAGGGGCTGAACACCTCGTTGGCCAACGTCACCTGACTGGGATGGATCGCCCATTTGCCCTCGCAGCCCAGCACGGCGGCGCGCAAGGCCTGGGCGCGATAGCCGTCGTGATCGCCGATATCGCCAAAGGGGCCGTCAACCGGGCGCAGGCCGTGGGCGCGGGCGGCGACCACCATGCGGGCGATGGCGTAATGCCACATGTCCCCCCAATGATAGGCCCGCTGGCCATCGTCAAGCGGATCGGTCAGCACGCCGTAATCGGCGTTGGGGCCGCCGATCGCCGTCGTCCGCGCCTTGGTCGAGGCGGCGTAATCGGCCACGCCGAAATGCAACGACTCGTTGCGCGGGCTGGCCCCGGCGATCTCGTGGATATTGCGCATGCCCAAGGCGGTTTCGATGATCAGCTCGAAGCCGATGCGCTTGTCGACCTTGGTCGCCGTTTCGATCTGGGTGACCAGCATATCAAGGGCATAGACGTCGGCCGCCGTGCCGGCCTTGGGGATCATGATCAGATCAAGCTTGCCCGGCGCCTGTTCCAGCACGTCGATGACATCGCGGTACATGTAATGGGTATCAAGGCCGTTGATGCGCAGCGACACGGTCTTGCCCGACCAGTCCAGGTCATTGAGCGCGGCGATGATGTTCTTGCGCGCCTGTTCCTTTTCCGAGGGCGCCACCGCGTCCTCCAGATCGAGGAACACCACGTCGGCATCGCCCTTGGCGGCCTTTTCCAGGAATTTGGTGTTGGAGCCCGGCACGGCCTGTTCCGAACGGTTGAGACGGGCCGGCGCCTGATCGACAAGAGTGAAGCTCATGGGGATTCCCTGTTCCTGGTGATTGGAGCGCCAACGGCGGCGTCGGCGCCAGACGGCCGGTTGGCGGGCGCGTCCGTTGGCAAGAATGGGTTGCGGACCGGTCGCGATCAAGCCACCGCGAACGGACCGGTCGGACTTGGCGCGGGCCGGCGCAATTTTCTTGCCGCGCCGCAACACAAAACCCGCCCCCTACGGGCTGCGCTTCAGATGGGCGGTGGGCAGGGCGGTGGTGTATTTCACCTGACTCAGCGCGAAACTCGAGCGGATGCTGGCGACGCCGGGGATGCGGGTGAGGAAATCGATCATCAGTGACTGGTATTCGATCAGATCCTCGACGACGACGCGCAGCAGGTAATCGGACTCGCCGCTCATCAGATAGCATTCCATGACCTCGGGGCGCTGGCGCACCGCGGCGTCGAAGACATCGAGCGACCGCCGGTCCTGGCGCTCGAGCGAGACGTGGACGAAGACATTCACCGCCAGCCCCAGGGCCAAAGGATCGACGATCGCCACGCAGCGGGTGATGACGCCACGGGCCTTGAGCTCGTTGATCCGCCGCCAGCAGGGCGAGGTCGAAAGCCCGGCCAGGTCGGCCAATTCGGCGACGCTGACCTCGCTGTTGGTCTGAAGCGCTTCAAGCAGGCGGATGCTGGCCCGATCAAGCGGCGCGGTACGGCTGGGCATGATTTTTCTCGGTAAGGGATCCAGGCGGCAAATTTCTCTGATAATCGGCGCAAAGATGCCAAGATCAAACGGATTTTCCAGGCTGTCCGGTTAATCCTTTCCGGGTACGCCCTTCTCGCCCTGGAAAGCCGCCGCCATGTCCCAGCCAAGCGCCCTCCCCGCCGCCGATTCGTTGGCCGCCCTTCATCCCGGGTTCAAATCCTCGGCCCTGGTCTGGCTGGGGGTGATGGTGGCGCTTTGGGGCTTTAGCTGGCCGGTGATGAAGATCTGCGTCGGCCTCGCCCCGCCGCTGTGGTTGGCGGCGATCCGCTTCACCAGCAGCGGACTGTGCCTCTTCGCCTTCCTGGCCTGCCGCGGGGAACTGCGCTTGCCGCCGCGCGCCGACTGGCCGATCGTCGCCAGCGTCGGCGGCTTGCAGATGATGGCCTTCACCGGCCTGGGGTTGGTGGCCATGCAGTATACCGACGCCGGGCGGGCCGCCCTTCTCGCCTATACCACGCCGTTATGGGCGGTGGTGACCGCCTGGATCGCCTTTGGTCAGCGCCCCACCGCCGCCCAGGGGGTGGCGCTGTGCGTCGGCTTGTCGGGGGTGGCGGTCATCTGCTCGCCCGCCGATATGGACTGGGGCGACAGCACGGTGCTGCTGGGCAACGCCTTGCTGCTGCTGTCGGCGATGTGCTGGTCGTTCGTGATCTTGCATGTGCGGCGCCATCGCTTCACCGCCCGGCCGATCGATCTCGCCCCCTGGCAGATGCTGCTGGCCGCTCTGCCGTTGATCGTCATCGCCGCCAGCGTCGACGGCTCGCCCCTGACCATCGCCTGGACACCCGAACTGATCGGCTTCCTGATCTACTTCGGCCCGATCGCCACCTCGGCCTGCTTCGTCATCTCCTCGGAATACGGCCGGCGGGTCAGCGCCTTCGCCATGTCCAACATCACCCTGGGCGTCCCGGTGATCGGCATGCTGTCGTCGATCTTTTTGCTGGGCGAGCGCGTCACCGTGCCGCTGATCATCGGCTTGACGCTGATCGTCTCGGGGGTGGCCCTGGCCGCCCTGGCGGTCAACCGCAAGGCGGCGGCCGGGCGCGCCGATACCGCCTTGCGCTCGCAGGCCGGCAAGGCCAATTGGCCGACGGCCTGAGGCGGGCCGCCATTTGGGGAGCAGGCTTCCTCAGGCCGGCGAGGCGGCGCGTTCGCGCGGACGACCGCGCAGACCGGCCAGGATTTCCTGATAATCGGGTTCGTTGTCGGGATCGATCAGGCCATGGCGAATGGCGAAATCGATCACCGTCAGATTGACGTTGAACTTGAAGGCCTCGGTGGTGCGCACCGCCTCCACCACCTTGGCCGCCGGCCACAGCATGAAGTCGGCCATCTCGCCATCGGTGTTATGGGGGCGGAAATCCTCGGGCAGGGCCAGATCATAGAGGAACAAGGTGTCGGGCTTGATGCCCGCCGGGCTTTCCATGCAATAGGTGATCGCCCCCACCGGAATCGCCTGACGGGCCAGGGCCTCGGGCAGATCGGCCTCTTCGGCGCATTCCTTGATCAGGTTCTGGCGCAAGCTGAGATCGGCGGGCTGACCGCCGGCCACCATATTGTCGAGCTTGCCGGGCGCCACCGATTTATCCGGGCTGCGCCGGCCGATCCAGAGATGCAGATCGGCGCCGGCGCCGACGTAGCCGTTGAGATGGACGCCATAGGCGCGCACGCCAAAGGTCGGCACCACCGCCCGGTCGAGCAGCATCAAGGTGGGTTCGCCCCAGCTTTGGTTCACCCGGTAAAGCTCGCCGCGCGGCGCCGGAACCACGCCCTCGTCGGCCAGCCGGTCGACAACATCGGCCACCGCCCGCGTCCGGCTTTGCGGCGTGCGCAACGAGGCCGAGAGCAAAACGGCGTCGCGGGTGACGTCGAAGACGCGCCCATGCGCCTTCAAACGCTGGGCCAGGGCCTTGCGCACCCAACCAACCCGTCGGCCTTCGATGACGAAGCGCACGAAATTGGACAGATCGTGGGTATTGCAATCCTGTACGTGCTTGAGAAAGCTCAAGGGGGCAGCTCCACAAAGGGTTCACCAGGCCACCAAGCCGCGGTCGGAGCATCGTCGGGCCTGTCGACGACTCCCCTGGAACGCCCCCGTCCACCGACCACCGTGCATTTTGCGGCGCGGGCCGCCCAAAAGCAACGCCCGGCACGCCCGATCGTTCTCCGTTCCCTCAGCCCTTGTCGTTTCCAGGACGGATGCCGCCCCGGCCCGCACCGTCCGCCGGTCCCATCGCCTTACCGCCGGGGGCGGCGTTTTGACCGGGGATCGCCGACTCGGCGCTATCCCGGGTTTTACAGGCGCCCTCCCATCGTGCCATACTCTTGGCTAGGCAATTAATCCCAGAATGCGGACATCCCGCTCCGCAGGCCTCGGGGATAGCGCTTCCAGGGGACATCCCTTGTCCCCATGGACTGCCGCGTCCCTTGCGCCCCAACCGCGAGAGAAGCCACCTTGACCGGTCCTTTTGTTCCCTTCGCCGTCGCCGCTTTGCTTTCTCTGAGCTGGATCGCCGCCTTTGTCGCCCTGGTTCTTCCCGGGGCCGAAGAAGCGGGTCTGGCGGCGATGGCCCCCGTCGACATCGCCTCGATGATGGCGGCGGCGATCGTGCCGGTGGGAATTTTGTGGCTGTGCGCGGCGGCGGGATCGGCCTTGGCCGTGATTCGCGCCGACCGCCGGGCCGCGCCCGCCGGCGCCCAGGCCCGACGGACCGAAGACATCGACACCATCGCCCGCACCTTGGTTCTGCTTGAGGAACAGGCGCGGCGCCGGGCCTTTCTCGAAGGCCTGGATCTGACGCTGAAGGACATGTCGAGCCATCTGGCCCTGCTGATGCGCCGCCTGGGCATGATCGAGCGCGAAGAGGTTGAAACGCTGTGGGCGCTTTATGCGGCGGGCAACCCCTGGGCCTTCCCCGAGATGCTGCTGATCCGCATGGGCAGTCCGGGACCGGCGGTGGTCCGCGCCCTGGCCGAGCGTTTGGCCAACGATAGCCCCTCGGCCGCCGCCCTGCAGCGCTTCTTGCGACGCCACGCCATGGTTTGCCGGCTCTCCCAGGATCAGGGCGAGGACAAACTGCTTGGCGAGATCCTGACCGACGGTCCGCTGGGTCAGGTCGCCGGCTTGCTCGACTCGGTCAACCAGCGCCTGCCCGGCCAGACGCCGGCCGCCGAGATCGCCCCTGGCAGGGCCGCCGATCCGGCCGAGGCGCCGTCGCGCCCGGCGGTTCCGCCGCCGTTCACCGGCCCCTCGACCCAGAGCGCGCCGGCGCCGTCCCCGGTCCCGACTCAGGCCGCGCCCCGGCCCGCCGCCCCAGCGGCGCCCCAACCCGCGCCGCCGCCCCCCGCCAGCCGGGCAACGGCCGAGACGCTGGCCGCCGCGCCCGCGCCCCTCGCGCCGGCACCGACCGAACCCCTTGAGGCGACGGCGGACGACCCGGCCGGTGAAACCGCCCCTGCCGACCCCGCCGCCAAGGACGCGGCGAAGGACGACGGCAAGCCGGCCGATGCTCCGACCGACCCGCCCCGCCCCCTCGCCCCCCATCCGCCCTATCCGCGAATCACCCGCGACGAGATGGAAAGCATCCAGGAACGGGTGGCGCGCTCGTTGTCGCGCACCGTTCTGACGGAACGCGGCGTCACCGAGGAGGCGGAACCCGCGCCCCGCCGCGTGGTCGGCGATCAGGTCGACCGTCCGCAACGCCCGGCCCGCCCGCGCGAGCGGGCCGCCGTGCCGCCAAACGAGGGCTAAACGATGGGCTGGATCGATGCGCTATGGAATCGCCTGCTTGGCGATCCCAAGGCCGCCGCGAAGCCGCCCCCCACCCGGGGGGGGGTGAAGAAAACCGGTCGGCCGCCCGCCGCGACCAAGGGAAAACCCGCGCCCGGAAAGGCCGGAACCAAAGCCGCCGCCGCACCGGTCGCCGAAGCGGGATCGGCGCGCGAAAAAGCCCTGGCCCAGGTACGGGCCGCCCAAGGCGATCTGATGACGCCCGAGCGGGCCGAACTGATCCGCAAGGCCATGCAGGTCCATGGCGCCAAACAGAAAATTCTTGCCAACCTGTCGGATGAACAGCGCCAACGTCTGGTGATGACGGCGATGCGCACGCTGCTCAACGAAGGCCGCGACAAGGACTCCTAAGCGGCTTCCCCGCGTCGCCGCCCCTTAATGGTACCGAAAGGAAACGGGTGGTAAACGAATGCTCCGTCTCGTTTACCCGCCCGTTGGACAAGAATGCCCGACCCCTCTGATCTGCTCATTCTCCGCCGCGAAGTCATGGGCCTTTTCGAGCACATCCAAAAGATGCGGCGCGAGATCGCGTCGATTCATCGCCCCGGCGCCACCAACGACCGTTTCAGCGCCATGTCCGATGAACTCGACGCCATCGTCGAGTCGACGGAAACGGCGACGAACACCATCATGGAAGCCGCCGAGACCCTGGATATGATCACCTCGGGTTTGGCCTCGACCGTGGCCGACGAGGAGGCCGCGCGCAAACTGGGGCAGGTTCCCGATCTTGTCGGCCAGATTTTCGAAGCCTGCTCGTTCCAAGACATCACCGGCCAGCGCATCACCAAGGTGGTGAATTCCCTGCAGTTCATCGAGTCGCAGGTTCACAAGCTGATCACCATGTGGGGCCCCGAGCAGATCGCCGAGGAAAACGTCGACGACACCCCCGCCATGCCCGCGACCGCGCCGACGACCAAGGACGATTACGACAGCTTCCTCCACGGACCGGCGCTCAACGGCCAGGGGGCGACCCAGGCCGAGATCGACGCCATGCTCGCCGGCACCCCGGCCCCCGCCACCGCGTCCCCACCGCCGTCACAACCGCCGTCAGCCCCTCCGCCCCCGCCCGCTTCAGAGCCCGCTCCGCCGCCACCGCCGGCCAAAGGCGTGGCCAAAAGCCGCCCCGCCCCGCCGCCGCCCGCGCCCAAACCGCTGACCCCCATCGTCCCCTTGGGTCAGGCCGATATCGACAAGCTGTTCGATTAGCCCGGCGATCCGCCACGACCCGGGCGCCCTGTTTGCCGCGCCTTGCGCCAAAAGGGGCGATTTTACTTGACGAAGACGGGGGGCTTGGGTAGAACCCGCCTCTCTTTCGAGCCACGAGAACCGCATTTTTTTAAAGAGGACCGACACATGTCCCGTCGTTGCGCCGTAACCGGCAAGGGCGTGCAGACTGGCAACAATGTCAGCCACTCCAATATCAAATCGCGTCGCCGCTTCCTGCCGAACCTGCAGGTCAACTCGCTGATGAGCGACCTGCTGCGTGAGCCGGTGCGGATGCGCCTGTCGGCCCATGGCCTGCGCACGGTCGAGCATCGGGGCGGCATCGACGCTTTCTTGCTGTCCACGCCGTCGGTCGAGCTGACCGTCGAGCTGCGCAAGGTCAAGCGTCGCATGGTCAAGATCCGCGACGCCGCCGCTGCCGCCGCCTAAGCTTCGGCACGGTATTCCGCTTTCCACGGCCCGCCGGTCTTGATCGGCGGGCCGTTGGCGTTCTGGGCTTTGCGCGCGATTGATCGGGCCGATTGATCGCGGGTCATGACCGGCTTGTTTCCATAAGCCGCGCTACCGGGCTCGGCGGCCGCGCGCCATCTTGAGATCACGGTCCCCGACAAAAGGGGGGCTTGGGTAGCATGATGGAGCTTTCACGATGTCGCGATCCGGCCTTCCCGCCAGCCTGTTCCTGTCCCACGGGTCCCCGGCCCTGCTGCTTGGCCCGGAGGCGCCGGCCTATGGCTTTCTTGATGGCCTGGGGCCGCTGCTTGCCGGGGCCAAGGCGCTGATCATCGCCAGCGCCCATTGGCAGACCGGCGTGCCGCGCGTCGGTTCCAGCGCCTTGCCGCAAACCATCCATGATTTCTCGGGCTTCCCCGCGCCGCTTTACGCGATCACCCATCCCGCGCCGGGCGCCCCCGAGGTCGCCCTACGGACTGTGGCCTTGCTGCAAGCCGCCGGCTTCGCCGCCGAAGCCGATGCCAAGCGCGGCCTGGACCACGGCGCCTGGGCGCCCTTGCGACTGATCGATCCCCAGGCGCGGCTGCCCGTCGTTCAGGTCTCGTTGGTGCGCGGCGGCGGGCCGGCGGTCCATCTGGCCCTCGGCCGGGCCCTGGCGCCCTTGATCGACGACGGCGCGGTGGTGATCGGCTCGGGCACCCTGACCCATAACCTCGGGCGCTACCAGGGACAGGCGGCCAACGCCCCGGCGGCGAACGATGTCGCGCCCTTCGCCCAGTGGATGGCCGGGAAAATCGCCGCCCAGGATCTGGACGCCCTTCTCGCCTATCGCCGGGCGGCGCCGGGCGCCGTGGACCATCACCCGACCGAAGAGCACCTGATGCCGCTGTATGTGGCCCTGGGCGCGGCTGGCGACGGCGCCATCGGCCAACGCCTGCACGACAGCGTCGCCCATGGCGTGCTGGCGATGGACGCCTACCGCTTCGACAGGGAGACCGCCCAAGCCAACAGGGCCAAGGTCAGCCCAGCGGCCTGAGGATTTCCTCGATCACCTCTTCGGAGAGCAGCGAGGAGGGCCCGGCCTCGCCGTCGAACAGCCCGTCGAGCAGGCCGCGCTTGCGGTCTTGCAGGGCGAGGATGCGTTCCTCGACGGTGCCGGCGGCCACCAGCTTGTGAACGAAGACCGGCTTATCCTGACCGATGCGGTGGGCGCGGTCGGTGGCCTGGGCCTCGACCGCCGGATTCCACCAGGGATCATAGTGAATGACCGTATCGGCGGCGGTCAGGGTCAGGCCGGTGCCGCCGGCCTTGAGGCTGATCAGGAAGACCGGCACCGCGCCCGACTGGAAGCGGGTGACCGGGGTATCGCGGTCGCGGGTTTCGCCGGTCAGCGACACCCAGGGGATCGAGGCGGCGGCCAGCCGCTCCTCGACCAGGGCCAACATCGACGGGAAAGCCGAGAACACCAGGGTACGGCGGCCCTCGTCGACAAGGTCGCGCAGCATTTCCTCGAGTCGGTCGAGCTTGGCCGAGGGCGGCGGTTTGCGCGGCCCGCCCTTGACCAGCCGCGGATCGCAGCACACCTGACGCAGCCGGGTCAGGGCGGCCAGAATGTGAATGCGCCCGCGCGCCAAGCCCTTTTCGGCCAGCACCTCGCGAATCGCCTTATGGGCGGCCAGACGGACGGCCTCGTAAAGGTCGCGCTGCCCGCCTTCCAGTTCGACCATATCGATCATCTCGGTCTTGGCCGGCAGATCGGTGGCCACCTCGTCCTTGGTCCGGCGCAGGATGAACGGCCGCACCCGCACCGCCAGGGCGCGGCGGCGCGGGCCGTCGCCGCGCTTTTCGATCGGGCCGCGGAAGACCCGGCGGAAGGTGGCGCCGTCGCCCAGCAGCCCGGGCATCAGCAGATCCATCAGCGCCCACAGGTCGCCCAGGTGGTTTTCCAGCGGCGTGCCGGTCAGGAACAGCCGGTGACGGGCCTTGAGCGCGGCCACCGCCTTGTATTGAACGGTCTGCGGATTGCGGATGGTCTGGGCCTCGTCCAGCACCAGCATGTGCCAGGGCTGGGCCTTCAGCACCTCGAGATCGTGGCGGACCAGGGCATAGGAGGTGACGACCACATCCTGGTCGGCCATCTGGGAAAAGCCCGCCGCCCGCTCGGGGCCATGCAGAACCACCAGCCGCAGGCCGGGGGCGAATTGCGCCGCCTCGCGCCGCCAGGCGCCAAGCACGCTGGTCGGGGCGACGATCAGCACCGGATCGTTCAGCCGCCCCGATTCCTTTTCGACCAGGATATGGGCCAGGGTCTGCAGCGTCTTGCCCAGCCCCATATCATCGGCCAGGATGCCGCCCAGGTTATTGGCCCGCAGGAATTGCAGCCAGTCCAGCCCCTCATTCTGATAGGCCCGCAGCGACCCGACCAGCCCCTTGGGCGGCGCCACCGCCTCGCGCAGGCCGACGACGGCCAGCCGGCGGGCGATATCGCGCGCCCCTTCGGCCCCCTCCCAGACGACGCCCAGCGGCTTGCCGGCCTCTTCGAGCAGGGCCAGCGGCCCAAGATCGCGCCCGCTCAGCCGCACCCCCGGACCGGCGCGCTCGTCGGGCACGGCCACAGCATGAAGGGCATGGAAGATCGGCCGCAGGCGGCGCACGGCGACGGGCAGCACCCGGCCATCGCCCAGCGGCAGGTACAAAAGCTCGTCCTCTTCGCGCTCGACCAGATCCTCGCCCTCGCCAAGCAGGGTCAGCAGCGCCGGCAGCAGATCGACCCGCTCGCCGTCGATGGTTACCCCCAGCCCGACCGACAGCCAGCCGCCGACCGTGCCTTCCAGCCCGCCAACGGCATTCAGACCACCCCACCAATCCTGGCTGTCGGCGACGACCGGGCGCACGGGAAAATCGGGATCGATCTCGATCCGCCAGCCGGCCTCTTCCAGGTCGGGCACGCCGTCGCGCAGGAAATCGACGGCGCGTTCGCGTTCCTCGCCACGCGGCAGAAAGGGCGGGGCGATCAGCCGATCGGCGCTGATGCCGCCTTCGACCCGCACCCGGCCCAAGGCCTCGGCGACGCGCAGCGGGCCGATGCGATCAAGCTGGCGTAGCGCCGTGCCTTCGGCGGCGAAATCCCGCTCGATGCGCATCAGGCTGGCGCCAACCATGCGCAAAGGCGCCGGTTCGCTGGAATCGGCGGGCAGGATCACGCTGTCATAGGCGAAACACGGCCGCGCCACCAAGGCCTGGGTGGTCTCGCCGGGCATCTCGGCGCCGCGCATCCGCGGCACGGCGCGCAGGGCGAGCAGGCGGAGGATCGGCTGGGGGGCGACGGACAGCGGCTGGGCATCGATCGGCGCGGGCAGCACCGGAACCGCCGCCGGCAACAGGGCGCCCAGGCGGCTGCGCACCGCGTCGACCGAGGTCGGCGGGATCGGCGGCGCGCTGAGCAAACGCGCGGCAAGGCGCGGATCCAGGCCGAGATCAAGCGGTCCGGTCTCGCCGGACCGGGGATCGACATAGGCCGGCGGCTCGATCGGCAGGGCGCGCAGATCCCAGGCCTCCGCCTCCGGGCTTTGCCCGCTTTCCCCATCCTCGGGGGCGGGGGAAGCGTCGTCCGGATCGGTCCGTGTCGGGGCCTCGACAGCCTCGCCGTCGAGAGCCCCGATCTCGGGGATAGCAGGCTGGGCGATATAGGGTTGGCCGATATCGGGCTGGGCAGTCTCGGGATCAGCGGCCTCGGGCGCCATCGCCTCGGGCTCGATCGCCGGTCTCTGCCAGCCCTCGCCATCCGAACGCCAGACCAGCTTGGCCCGGCGCGCCGCGCCCGGATAAAGCGTCGGACCATCGGGGCCGCCCCACCGGCAGCGGCCGCTGGCCACCATCGCCGCGAACAACTCGCTGCCGCTGATCTGGGGCAACAGCAGGGCGTTGCCGCCCCCGGGGGCGCGCAAGGCCGCCAGACGCGGCACCAGGGCCAAATCGCTGGGCCGCAGATAGGCCGGGCGGGCCGGCGAGCGCACCAGGGCGTCGGCCGACAGGATGCGGCGCTCAACGCTCGACATCTGGCCGTCCTTGAGCACGGCGATCGACCACAAGGTCACTTCGATCTCGGCGCTGACCCGCCCCCCGCCCCGGCTCTCGCTCCGGCCCTCGCCATTTTGCGGAACGCCGCCTTCCCCCTGGGGGCCGACCACATAGATCAAGCGGTGGCGGATCGCCGGCGGATAGGCCTCCGGATCGCCGACCTCCTCGAAGCCGGCGACGGCGGCGATCCATTCGGCGAGAGCGGGATCAAGGGTCGGTTCGCTGACCGCCGCCTGGGCCGGCCGCGCCCCGAAGGACCCATCCCAAGCCGGAACCACCGGTTCGGCCTCGCGGGCCAGGGTTAATAAAACGGCGGCGACATGCTTGCAGGCGAAGCCGACCGGGCAGGAGCAATAGCCAACGATCGACAGACCGCCCAGGCCGTTCTCAAGCGTAATCGTTTGCACATAGCGCCGCCCGGCCGAGCCGGCGACCTGACCGGAAATCTCGTCGTCGGCCACCCATTCGGCTTTAAGCACCCGCCCGTCTTTCAGGTACTCCTCGCCGCGCTGAAAATCCTTCGGCGCCAGCCGGGCCCGAATGAGATCGGCCGTCAGAAAACCCGGCATTGTCCGTCTCCGCGAAAAAAAAGGGTCAAAGGGCCAGCCGGTCGGCCTTGCGCCAACGGCGGTTCGGCGCGGAGGGCTCTTCGAACAATTCGAGAAGCTGGCGCATCATGGTGCCGCCCAGGTCCTCGGGATCATTGATGGTGACCGCCCGCTGATAATAGCGGGTGACATCGTGACCGATGCCGATGGCGACCAATTGGGCCGGCGAGCGATCCTGGATCAGGGCGATGACCTCGCGCAGATGCTTTTCCAGGTAATTGCCCGTATTGGCCGAAAGCGTGCTGTCGTCGACCGGGGCGCCATCGGAGATCACCATCAGGATACGCCGGGCTTCCGGCCGGCCGACCAACCGGCTATGGGCCCACAGCAAGGCCTCGCCATCGATATTTTCCTTGAGGATGCCTTCCTTGAGCATCAATCCCAAGGCCCGGCGGGCCCGCCGCCAGGGCACATCGGCTTCCTTATAGATGATATGGCGCAGATCGTTCAGCCGTCCGGGAAGCGGTGGCTTGCCCGCCGCCACCCAGTCCTCGCGGGCCTTGCCGCCCTTCCAGGCGCTGGTGGTGAAGCCCAGGATCTCGACCTTGACCCCGCAGCGCTCCAGGGTGCGCGCCAGGATATCGGCGCTGACGGCGGCCACCGAAATCGGCCTGCCGCGCATCGAGCCGGAGTTATCGATCAACAGGCTGACCACCGTATCGCGGAACTCCATCTCCTTTTCCTGCTTGTAGGACAAGGTATAGGTGGGGTTGGCGACCATGCGGGCCAGCCGGCTGACATCAAGCAAGCCTTCTTCCAGGTCGAATTCCCAGCTACGGGTCTGCTGGGCCATCAGTCGGCGCTGCAAGCGGTTGGCGATGCGCGTCACCACGCCTTGAAGCGGCGAAAGCTGCATATCAAGCTGGGCGCGCAGGCGGGTCAGTTCTTCGGGATCGCACAGATCCAGGGCGCCAACCACCTGATCATGGGTGCGGCTGAACACCTTGTAGCGGTCGACGTCGTCGTCCTCGTCGACCGAATTGCGCCGGCGCGACGGATCGCCCTCGCCAGCCGGATCCTCGCCGCCCTCGCCGGGCAGGGTCGCCTGCTGGGCGGAGCCCTCTTCCTCGCCCTCGCCGCTTTCCCCCTCGCCCGGCGCCATCTGCATGTCGCTTTCCGGACCGGGGCTTGAAATCCCCTCGGGCGGGCTGTCCTCGGCCCCTTCGCCAGCTTCGGGCTCGCTCTCGCCGCTGCGGGTTTCGTCATCGGAGCGGTCGGCCTGGGTCGGATCGAAATCCTCCAGGCCCATTTCATCGAGCAATTCGCGGGTCGAGCGGGCGAAGCGCTTCTGATCGCCCACTTCGGCGATCATCCGCTCCAGCGCCGCCTGGGCGGACTCGGGCAGCACCTGACGGGCCAGATCGAGCACATGACGGGTCACCGGCCCGGGCGCGACCTTGCCAAAGCGTTCCAGAGCCAACAGGCGCACCGCCTCGCCCAAGGGGATCTGACCGGGATCGGTGGCCTTGTCATAGCCTTCGCCGGCCAGCCGTTCTTCGACCGCCCCAGCGATATTGGCCGCCACCCCGGCCATCCGCCCCGCCCCCAGGGTTTCATAGCGCGCCTGTTCCAGGGCGGAAAACACCTCGCGGGCTTCGATCCCGGTCGGTTCCAGCCCGGCCTGGATGGTGATGTCGTGGTGGCGCAGTTTCAGGGCCAGACTGTCGGCGGTGCCGCGCAGCCGGGTGATCTGTCCGGGATCGAGCTTGCGCGGCGGCAGGGGCAGACGGGCCTGCCCGCCGATCAGCGCCGCCCCGCCCGGGGTATAAGACACCACCAGCCCCGGCCGCCCGGCCACGGCGCGCAGCGTCGCCGAGGTGACGTTTTTCAAGGCTTCCTGCGGCTCGTTCGCCCGGCCGCCGGCACCGGGCACCGGAATACGCGTCATCGCTTCGATCCGTCCCTGACCTGTCGCCGCCCCGCGCCGCGCCTCACAGGAAGGCGGTGCGGAAGGCCGCACTCTCGGGGAGCTCCTTACCAAAGCACCGCTGATAATACTCGGCGATGATCGGACGTTCGGTCTCGTCGCATTTGTTCAGGAAGGTCACGCGGAAGGCGAAGGCGTCATCGCCAAAGATGGTGGCGTTCTCGGCCCAGGTCAGCACGGTGCGCGGCGACATCACGGTCGAGATATCGCCGTTGATGAAGCCGCTGCGCGACAGATCGGCCACGCCGACCATGGCGTTGATCTTGGCCCGGCCTTCGGGGGTGTCGTATTCGGGACGCTTGGCCAGGGCGATCCCCACCTCCACGTCGTGCTCCAGGTAATTCAGCGTGGCGACGATGTTCCAGCGGTCCATCTGCCCCTGATTGATCTGCTGGGTGCCGTGATAAAGCCCGGTGGTATCGCCCAGGCCAACCGTATTGGCGGTGGCGAACAGACGGAAATAGGGGTGGGGGCGGATCACCTTGTTCTGATCGAGCAGGGTCAACCGGCCTTCGACCTCGAGCACCCGCTGGATGACGAACATCACATCGGCCCGCCCGGCGTCGTATTCGTCAAAGGTCAGGGCGATCGGCCGCTGCAGACACCAGGGGAGGATTCCCTCGCGGAATTCCGTAACCTGCAGCCCGTCGCGCAAAACGATGGCATCCTTGCCGACCAGATCGATGCGGCTGACGTGGCTGTCAAGATTGACGCGGATGCACGGCCAGTTGAGGCGCGAGGCGATCTGCTCGATATGGGTGGATTTGCCGGTGCCGTGATAGCCCTGGATCATCACCCGGCGATTGAAGGCGAACCCGGCGAGAACGGCCAAAGTGGTGTCGCGGTCGAAGCAATAGGCGTCGTCGCGATCGGGAACGTGCTCGGACACCTCGGTGAAGGCCGGCACGGTCAGATCGGACTCGATACCGAACACGTCCCGCACGGAAACCTGGGTGTCGGGTTTATCAACGGGATACTCAGCAGCGACGTCCATGGACTTCCTCGTTCTCAGGCAAACGGCTTGGTGATGAAAAAGCGGACCGCACAGGGGCGGCCGGGCAGAATGTCACGCGTTCAGGACGTTGACCAGCACGTGATAGGCTTCGTTGACTATCTTGAAACGCTCCTCGGAGTCCTTGTCCCCGCCGTTGGCGTCGGGGTGATAGCGTTTGACCAAGACCTTGTAGCGGCTTTTCAGTCCGTCCAGGGTCAGGGGTTCTTCAAGATCAAGCACCCGCATCGCCCGGGCGCGCGGCCCATCCTCGCGGTAGCGGGCGCCCTCGCGCGAGACCCGGGCGCGGGCGGCCTCGCCGTTTTGTTCCTCGAACAGGCCAAAGGGGTCGGCGAAAGGCGACTCCGTTCCGGGACGGGCGTTGACGGCGCGTTCGCCCAGCGGCCAAGTCGGGCGGTTCCACACCGTGGAATGGCGGATCTCCCGCTCGATCTCGGCCTCGCTCATGGCGCCATAATAATTCCATGTGCGATTATAGTCCTGCACGTGAACAAGACAGAACCAGTAATACTCGCGCAGGCCGCGATCCTTGGGGGCGCGGTAGAGCCCCTCGGCGCCACACCCCGCGTGATCACAACGGCGCGGCGCCAGCCCCGGGCCGTTCGCAAAGCCATCAAGGGGGGGGGACGGCGCGGTGCTTTTTGCGGCCGCCGCGTCCAATGCCATCGCTCTGTGTCATGACGGTGCCTACTATGGGGGCCCAACCGGCGCAAGGCAAGCCATCGACCGCCCTTGACAGGGAGCGCGCCCGCCCCCCAATCGACACCACACCCGGGTAACACCCCTCCCGGGTGACGGCCCGCCCCCCGGCCCCAACCGATCCCCGCCCCCGTCCGATCGCAAGGAAATCCGCCATGACCCTCGCCGCCCCGTCCTCCGCCACCCCGATCCGTGACCGCCTGGAAAGCAAGCTGCGGGCCGGTCTCGCCCCCGAAACCCTGATCATTCGCGATGACTCGCGCAAGCATGCCGGCCATGGCGATCGCCTCGCCGCCCTCGCCCCGGCCGATCAGGGCGGCCATGCGCCGATCGACGGCGCCGGCGAGACCCATTTCAGCCTCGACATCGTTTCGGCGCGCTTTTCCGGGATGTCGCGCTTGGAGCGCCAGCGTCTGGTCAACGCCTTGGTGGCCGAGGAACTGCGCGAGCGCGTGCATGCCCTGTCGCTGCGCTGCCGCAGTCCCGAAGAGCAGGCCTGACCGTCACCCGTTTTGCTGCGAGATGATCCAAGGGTTCCGCTTTGCTTCGCAATCCGCGAAACGTGCCGGCTCCGCAACGGCTGGTCTGCTTCAGGTGCTTTCTTGGCAAAATCCGGCAAGCCCTTGCCCTATGAGACCTTTCTGTCCGCCCGTAGTAATCGCGCCCCGACTGGTACGGTTCTTGCCATAAGGGAGTGAACCAAGGCCGTTCCCCGGCGAGCGGGGCGGAGAGCGCAAGGAACCCAATCGATGTCGGATAAATCCTCCCTGTCAGGTGCAGCCCGGGTTTTGGTGGTCAGCGAAGACGACAAGGTTCTTCGTCTGGCCGAAGCGGAATTATGCGATCGCTTTTCCGTTTTCACCGCCAATGAGGTTGCCGGCGCCCTGCGCCTGCTTGAAGAAGAAGGCCCCTTCGCCGCCGTTCTGACCGATCAGGCCAGCCGCGCCACCACCATCGACGGCATCTTGCCCGAACTGATCGGCCGTCATCCCGGCACGGCGCTGATGTTGCTCGACGCCACCTCGACCCGCGCCCCCCATGGCGTCACGGTTCACTAACGACCGCCTTGAAACGGAAGCCTTCACAAGGCAGACCGACTTCTGAAGGCCTCCGTTTTCGCCTCTGGCGTGGCGTGCGAAGAAGCCCCCCCGCGCTTTTCCGCCCGCCACGCCCGCCGTTCCCCTTGGCCGTGAGCCTTGGGCTTTCGGAACTCCGCCCCTCCCCGCACGTTTGGCCTTAAAGGGAGGGTGCGGCGTTCCGGCCGGCCTCCCGCCCGAAAGCCCAGGCGGAGACGGCCATGATCACCCCCCCCCTTGCTGCCAGCCCCCCCCGTACCGCCGAAGACCAAGAGCCCCCCCCCTTCCGCCTGCCCGGGGACGCGGTCTGGCGACGGGCCCATGCCGATCGCTGCGCCATTCTCATCGATGGCGAGGCGTATTTCTCGGCCCTGCGCCAAGCGGTGATCGCGGCGCGCCGCGAGGTGCTGATCATCGCCTGGGAACTGCATTCCAAGGTCGATTTGCTGCGCGATGTCGAAATCGACGACCAGGGTTTGGCCGCCGACGGCTGGCCCGTCGCCCTCCAGCCACTGCTGCTGGCCGCCCTGGAACGCAATCCCGATTTGCATATTCACATCGTGCTGTGGCGGGTGGCCGTGCTGTTCCTGCTTGAACGCGAGGTCCCCTTCGATCTGCCCAAGCTGTGGGCCTGTCATCCGCGCCTGCATTTCGTTGAGGACGGCGATCTGCCGGCCCTGGCCAGCCATCACCAGAAGATCGTCGCCATCGATGGCCGCTTGGCCTTCAGCGGCGGTCTCGACCTCACCACCTCGCGCTGGGACACATCGCGCCATCTCGCCCATGATCCGCGCCGGGTGAACCCGGACGGCGCCTTTGGCCGACCCTGGCACGATGTGCAGGTCATGGTCGATGGCGACGCCGCCCGCGCCCTGACCGAGATCGCCCGCCGCCGCTGGGAGCGGGCCACCGCCGAGCCCTTGCCCGCCCACGACATCCTCCCCGCGCCGGCCGAGGCCGTTTCCGATCCCTGGCCGGCCGCTATCGCGCCGGACTTCACCGATATCGCGGTGTCGATCGCCCGCACCGAACACGAATACGCCGGCCGCTCCGAGGTCCGCGAAGTCGAAGCCGGCTTTATCGCCACCTTGGAAAACGCCCGCGACTGGCTGTTCATCGAGCAGCAGTATCTGACCAGCGAGGCGGTCGGCGCCGTTCTCGAACGCCGCCTTGCCGAGGAGGACGGCCCGGAGGTCGTGATCATCCTGCCCCAAGGGTCGGATGGCCCGGCCCAGCAGGCGATCATGGACAAGGGCCGCGACGACATGCTCGACCGCCTGCGCGCGGCCGATCGCCATGGCCGTTTCGCCGCCTATTGGCCGATCGCCCGCGACAGCGACGAAGGACCGAACGGGGCGGAGAACGCCGAGGCCGCCGACCCCACCGATCCAACCGATCCGCCGGCCGAGCCCGAGGGCCGGGGCGTTTACGTTCATTGCAAGGTGATGATCGCCGACGGCACCAGCCTGCGCATCGGATCGGCCAATATGGCCAACCGCTCGATGGGCCTCGACACCGAATGCGACGTTATTTTGGAAGACGACGGCACCGCTGACTTCCACGCCAAGCTTTTTGCTTTGGCCTGTCGGCTGGCGGGCGATCTGCTCGGCCTTGATGCCCAGACGGTGGCGGCGCGGATCGAGGCCGAGGGCTCGTGGATCAAGGCGATCGAGGCCCTGCGCGACAAGCCCGGCAACACCTTGCTGCCCTTCACCCACCGCACCCCCACCTTGCTTGCCGACCTCGCCCCCGATCTTCGCCTGTGCGATCCCGACCGGCCGCTTGATCCCGACACGGCGGCGGCCATGCTGATCGCGCCGTCGATCGAAGAACTGCCGCCGGCCCCGCCGCCCGATCCTTCCGGCGGACGCAAGCGCCGCAAGGCGTGGCTGGCCCTGGCGGCGGTGGTGGCGGTGGGCGGCGCCCTGGGGCTGGCCTGGACCAATCCCGATCTGCTGAAATGGGCCGATCCCCATCGCCTGCTTGATGCCCTGGGATCGTGGACCAGCTCGCCCTTCGCGCCGTTGGTCGCCGTGCTTGGCATCGTCGCCCTGGGACTGGTCGGCTTTCCGGTGATGGTGATGATTCTCGGCACCGGCATGGCCTTTGATCCGTGGATCGCCCTGATCGTCAATCTTCTGGGGGTCGGCGCCAGCGCCTCGCTGTTGTTCCTGATCGGCCGCATGGCCGGCCGCGACGCCATCGAGCGCTTCGGCGGCCGGGCGATTCCGGCGCTCAGCCAGCGCTTGGCCAAACAGGGGGCGGCCACCGTGGCGGCGCTGCGCAATGTGCCGGTGATGCCCTTCACCCTGGTCAATCTGGTGTGCGGCGCCACCCATATCCGCTTTCGCGATTATCTGGTCGGCACCCTCCTGGGGATGGCTCCGGGCATCGCCGCCCTGTCGTTCCTGGGCGAGCGGGTCGCCGCCAGCTTGCGCGACCCCACCTGGGGCAGCTTGCTCGCCCTGGCCGGGGTCGGCATCACCACGGCGGTGCTCGCCCATGCCCTGCAGCGCTGGGCCGAAAAGCGCGAGAAGACCTCGGGCAAGCCGGCGGGAGAGACCGGGACGACCGCCGAGCCGGAGACCCGATCAGACGCGGCAGCCCGACCGGCCGCCCGCCCGGCGGAATGACGCTCCATCAGCCCAGTCCCCTGGTCCCGCACAGCACGTCAACGAGCGAGGGGTTCGCCGGTTCGATCGCCCTTCGCGTCGTCTGCTGGAACCTTCATGGCTGCGTCGGCACCGACCGCCGCCGCGATCCGTCGCGGGTGGCCAAGGCCCTGGCGGTGCTGTCGCCCGATGTCGTAGGCCTGCAAGAGGTCGATCTGCGCCGCCATCCCGGCGAGGCCGAGGATCCGCTGACGTTGATCGCCCGCGCCACCGGCATGCGCGCCGTCCATTCGCCAACGCTCAAACGCGACGGCGGCGCCTATGGCAACGCCATTCTCAGCCGCTGGCCGGTGGTCGCCGCCCTGCCGCTGGATCTATCCGTTCCCGGATGCGAACCGCGCCGGGCGATGGACGCCACCCTCGAGCATCCGGCCGGCCCGCTGCGGGTGATGGTCACCCACCTCGGCCTGGGCCGCAAGGAGCGGCGCTGGCAGGTCGGCCGGCTGGGCGAACGCCTGTCGCGACCGCTGGCCGGCGCCGACGGCCGCGACGCCCATCATCCGCTGATCCTGATGGGCGATTTCAACGAATGGCTGCCCTGGGGGCAAACGGCGGTGGCCGGCTTGAAGACGTGGTTCGACGCCGATTGCTCGCGCCGCACCTTCCCCAGCTGGCTGCCGATCCTGCGCCTCGACCGCCTGCTGGTGCGCCCCTCCCCCCGCCGCCTGACCCCCTGGCCAACCCTGCCCCAAGGCCAAGGCATCCGCCGCGCCTCCGACCACCTGCCCTTGGTCGTCGACCTGGAGTTTTAAGGGACGGCGGGCATGCGAAAAAGGCGCCCGGCTTTCGCGGACCGCCTTGAGGTTGTTCGGGTCTGGTTGCGGGCGCACAAAACTACCGATATCGGCATTCGCTTCAAGTCGCGGTTTAAAAGGACAAGTTCCGATAGCTTATTGGGCCAAGACTTGTTCAACGCCGCAGAACGATAACCTTAATCACAGAGATTGAAATGCACGGGCTCGCCGTTCCAAGCCCTGAATAAATCATGCCCGTTCCAGTACCTCACCTTTCCGTCGCTCACCGACCGCTTCGCGCGGAACACGTTATCCGCTGTCAGGCCCTCTAGGCATTTAGAGCCTATGTCAGGCACTTCAAAACCCTCCTGCCAGTAACCGGAGATCGTTCGCGAAGGAATCCCCATTAACAGGGCTGCGTACTTCGTTTCCTTTAGCACAACCGCGAACTGGTTCGTGATGACCGAGTAGCCAGTACGAGCGTAGACTATGCGGGAATCTTTCGACGAAAGATTCTGAAGCAAGTACGATACTGCTGATGGCGCGACAAGTTTTGATTTGTCACGAATAATCCCGTCGCTTGCATTCTGACACCAGTTCCGCACGTCGTTCGACGTAGCAAGTGTCATCGGAATGCGCGTTCGGCCAGCGAACTTGCGTGCTGAGGGTAGGTAATCGGATGTTGTCACGAAAATGCTCTTTTGCGCATTCTCGACATCTGCCACACCATGCAGTGCTGCCACAGCAGACATATCTATTTTGTTTCTCGGTGAGTATTTTTTTGCCTGAACAAGCGTCAGTACGTCCCCGAGAGGATCGCGCTGAAGCACGCGAACATCAATTCCCCCATCATTCGAGCCGGGGCCGAGCTCACACGTAAAGCCTTGGCTTTGAAATATTCTGAATAGTAAAATTTCAAACTCGCGCCATGTGAGCCGATGCAAATCGTCTGGTCGCTTGGCGAAATGCGAATACAGCTCCTCGTGAACATCGGCTATGTCCTGCTGTACCAGCCCGCATACCCATTGCCAGTTGACATAGTCGAGGAACGGTTGGAACAGAGGGCTATCGTCCTCAGGATAGATATGAACGCTCACCTCATCGATCCGATCGAACCAGAAACCATGCCGCGCGAGTAGCTCGATGAACTCGACATCGAGATCACCAAATTCCCCATCTAGCGCACGACCAATATCTCCATTGAAATGCAAAATAGTTGCAACAGGGGCTGCTTCAGGTTCACCATCCACTCGTTGGGCGTAAGTCTGAAAGCCGCAGTCGAACCAAAGCTCGTGCCTAGCCGCCCATTCTCGAATGGAATTTTGCAGTGATATAACCACTGCTTCCAACTCAGCATCAGAAGGCGTGGCTTTCACCTTACTTTCCTTGAACTCGTCGTTAGGCTTCATATTTCACCATCACAAGCGCAAGAAAGTGCCACCCATCTCATTATTACATAGTGCCAATATTCGCTGACATGTGCTGCTGTCTGGGCGGACGCTACGCTCCCCCCACCCCTCCGCCAGGGCGATTGGCGATGGTATGATCGTGCCCGTGAAGACACGAGGAGGGAAGCATGGAGATCGACACCGACCGTATCGACGAGGCCGTTCTGGCAGTGCTGCTTCTTGGCCTGCATAACAACGATCGGGCCTGGAAGGGGTTCGATTGGCAGACCCTGAACCGCCTGCACACACGGGGCGCAGGGCTGGCGCGCTCTGGGCCAGGGTGCCGGGGATTTGGCCTATGGCGAAGAAACCGCGTGGGGTGATTGCAAGGCCGGGGCGGGCGATGCGCGGTCTTGGCGCTCTTGCGCCCAGAGGGCCGTCGCGAGATCGGACAGCCCCGGCCCGCAGGTCGCGCCCTCCGCATCGGCGGATGGCCGCAGCAGGCGGGCAAGGGGGAAGGCGAGCCCGAGGGAGAGGAGCCAGAGGCGTGTGGCGGCCTCGCCCGAGGTCGCCAGTCCTGGGAACAGCGGCGTCTCCTGCCCGTCCACGGCGGCGACCGCCGTTGCTAGCGCCTTGGCAAGGGCGTCGATATCCTCGTCAAGCTGGGGGGTGACGCCTTCGCAATGCAGCCGCAGCTCCGCCATCCCCACCCTGGGCACCAAGGCCAGCAAGGCCGCCGCGCCGTGCCGATTTTTCGCTAGATCAAGAGCGCCGGGGGGCGCGCCGCCAAGCGCCGCCGCCCCCTCGGCCAGCTTGGTCCACGGGTCGCCCGCCGCTGCGGCGGCCTCTGGCGGAACGGATGGCGGAACGGACGAAGCCGCCCCCACCATCTCGCCGATCCAGGCGACAAGGCCTTGGCCCCGCGCCCTCTCCGCCCCGCCGAGAGCGAGAAGGGTCGCCCCATGGAGCAAAAGGCCGGTCAGCCTCTGAACGCCGCCGGCGAGTTGGGGGGCCGTGGGTCGGCGCGGATCGTCGAGCGCGATCACCCGGCCCGTCCGCGGATCACGGCCCATCTTCAGGCCCCAGCCATAGGTGACGCGCCGCGACGGCGACTCTTCCACCGCGACGATGCCGTCGATTTCGCCGGCATGCAGGGTCAGCCCCTCCGGCGCATGGCAGACGACGGCGGGGGCGCCGAAGGGCTCCACGGCGATGTCGCCCACCCATAATTCGCGCAGACCGGCGGGCACGGCGACAGCGGCGCCGCCGCGAAGACGCAGCCGATCGGCAAGGCCTCCCGTCGCCGCGCCGGTGGCAAGGGCCGGCGACATCGCCGGCTCTCCCTGCGAAACGGCGGCGGTCCCGGCGCCATAGCGCTGGACCAGGGCGACGTTGAGCACCTTCTGCCACACGCGGGCGCGCCCCTCGCCCATGAGATAGGCCTGCGACATCAGATGCAGGCGAAGGGGACCGCCGGCGCCAAAACCATCCAGCAGCCGGGCGGCCCGCCACTCGGCTTCAAGGAACGGCGCGGCAAGCACATCGGCGTCGCCGACGCCTTTGAACGCTCCGGCCGCCACCAGCCCGGGCAGGGTATCCTCCGGGGTCAGCGCCAGGATTTCGCTCCGCCGGTCACACCATTCGGGGCCGCAGAACTGGGCGAAGGACGCGGCCAGCGCTCCCTCCGCCCGTCCGCCGGGAACGACGCGGCGAAAATGATCGACCAGGAACGCCATGCGCTCGGCACGGAGGGCGAAGACCTGCCAGAGCCGCTGGCCATAGCCGATCCGCGAGATGAAATGGGTGCCGTGGTGATAAAAATAGTCGAGATAGCGCGCCATTTGCGCCTGACGCACGAACGGCCGCCACACGCCGTCGGCGTCGAGCCGTGTCGCCGTCGAGCGCAGGCGCGCCATGGCGCGCTTGCCCGCCTCCGTCCAATAGTCCGCCATATGAACGCGGTCATCGATGCCGATCGACGCCACATCATGGACGACCTCGCCATCGTCGCGGTCGAGGGTGAAGAGCAGATAGCCGGCGGCGGGGGCGCCGATCCGCGCCAAGAACGCCGGATCGGGGGCGATCAGCGCGGCGGCGTCGAGCCGGCGCTGCCCCAGGTGCTCGCGCGAGACATCGACCCTCACATCGAAAAGCGCCGTGAGCAGACCGCCAAGGCTCTCATGCAGCGTCACGGCTAGCGGCGCGAAGGGTCGCAAGGAGGGCGGTTGGGCGCGGGAAATGGCGATGAGCGGGCGCGGCCCCGGCGGCGGCGCCACCTCCCCCGCCACCGAGCCGAGTCCGGAAAGCACGTTGACCGGATCACCAAGCTGAAACATCGGCATGAGGGGTCACCCGAGCGGCTGGAAGGTGCAGGCCAAAAGCAGATCGGCCGGAGCGGCCACCCGGCCAATGGTGATGAGGTGGTCGGGAAAAAGCAGGTTTTCAAAAGCCAGCAGGCTCACCGGCGCGAAGGACACGCTTGTCAGCGAGTTCTGGATCGAGCCCTGCAAAATGCTGGAAAGCTGGGTCTTGACCTCGTTCTCGCAGGCCCCGGTGACTGAAACGCTGATGCTGCCCGGGGTGATGGCGATCCCCTGCGCCCTGCCCTGGCCGGAAAGCGCCATCGGATACACGCCGTTGACATCGATCGTCACCGGCAGGTTACCCCCGGTCTGAATGTGATCGTAAACCCGCAGACCCGGGCCGGGAAATCCACCAAAGATCAGATTGACGTAAATGCTGTAGGTGTCCGTATGCCGGTTGCAGCAGTCGCCATAATCAAAGCTGCCGGCGATGTGCATGGCGGGATAAAGCCGCATTTGCCAAGCCGCGCCGGATCCGCCATCGCGGAAGGCGGACAGGCTGAAGCCGGCCGAATTGTGAAAGCCGCCGGCCAGAATATCGTTCATCAGCCGGTAGGATGAGATCATCACGCTGCAAGTATAGCCATCGGCGGTGGGAATGGGTTCATCGACCAGAACGCCCAGGGTCGGCGGGATGGCGCCACTCGTCGAAATCATGATCTGCACCAGCGTATTGCCGCCGCGCGTCGTCACCACGTTGAAGCGGAACGCCCGCGGAGTCAGGCCCGGTCCGGCGCCGAAATCGCGCATGTCGACCGAACACAGGCAATAGCGCACCTCATGGGCGGCGAACCAGTTCATGATCTGATCGGCAATGACGGCCGGCGGTTGGCCAGACAGGGTCATATTGCCGAAGGTGAAGGCGCCCATGGCGAAATCCAGCACCACCGATTGGGCGCCGGGGGTGACAACCCCTGTGACCTCGCTCACCGGAACCGTCCCGGTCAGCACCGGCTTTTGACCAACATCGATGAGTTCAGGCGGGCCCCAGTCCACACGCGGATCATCGGGCTGGCAATCGCAGGTGCCGGGTTTGAAGCTCTGCGGCACGATCATCGAACCGACCGCGAGGGAACCGGCGAGGACCGCCTGACTGACGGTGACCTGGGCGGCCCCCGAAGTGAACTGGAACAGCGGCGGGCCGAGGGTCACCGTGAAGCGGCTGACCGTGGTGTAATACTGGTCTGGCGTCGGCGCTTTGTAGACGCCCTCGCACCAGACCATGACCATGGTCATCTGGCCCTGACCGGCGGTTTGCTGGTGCCAATGGCTTAGAAGAAAGGCGTCGAGCGCGCTTTGCAGCACGTTGACGACCGCGTCCCAGCCCTGAAGCACCTCTTGATTCTGGGCCATTTGGCCGACAAGACTGTCAAAGGTCGCCCCGGTCGACGGCATCGGTAAGGGTCCTTGTTGATCGTGCGAGGAAGGGCGGGTCAAAAAGCCGACGGTCAGCCGAATTCTCCGACCAGCACCATCTGGCCGAACAGGCCGCCACCGGTCACCCGCGGCGTCTTGTCGATAAGGCGGAGGCTTTGGGCCAGAAGCGCCGTCGCCGCCGACAGCGGAACGGCTTCCAACGCCTGCTTGAACGGGCCGTCAAACAGCTCGCGGACAATTCCCATCAGCGTTTCCTCGGCGATGCCCGCACCGGACACCCGCAGCTCGGAGCCTTTCAGCCTGAGCTCCGCCCCGCCGGCCGCGGCGACGCTTTCAAGGCCGAAGCTTTGGCAAAGATGAACGTCAATCTGAAGGGTGGCGCCGCGCGAATGGGTTTGCCGAACGGCCAAACGGCCGTCCGCGTCGCCGTGCAGTTCAAACCCCAGTTGCTCATGCTGTCGGCTGACCGGCGGGGCGTCGCCCCATTGGATCGTCCCTTGAAACAGAATTCGGTTCTGGCCACGCAGAAACCAGTCCATCGCGGCCTCCCCCGGCCCCCCCTCTCCTGGAGGGACCGCCTCGAGCTTGAGGTGATCGGAAAGGGCATTGAAGCCATCGGCGATCAACCGACGAAAGGTCACCTCGCCCGCAAGCGCAAAGGTCCAGTCGGTGCCGGCGAGGGGGGCGATGACCGGAAGGGGCACATCCGCGACTTGGTGCGATGCGCGAGGCGCGCTTCGCAGATTGAGAACCCGCCGGCCATCGATGGTTTGCCAAAACAGGCGCGCGGCCTTGGGGTCCGGCCCGCCGACATCAAGGCCGAGGGCCTGACCCAGCCCGAGGCCCCCAGTCCGCGGCGTGAGCGCCACCCCATCCCGGGCGGTGCCGATCAGGGATCGCAACGCCGGCGGCAGGGTCCCGGCCACACGGTCGAAATCGACCGCCAGCACGGCGCCCGGCCCCTGAAGCCTTGGAAGCGTCGCCCCCCATGATGCGAGCCTCCGTTCCTGATCGCCGGCCACGGCCTTCCCCCTTTTCTGAACGTTCCCAAACGCCTGGGCCCCACCCGGGCGACCCGCGCCCGGGTGGGGTCCGTCCCCCGTCAGGTTCCCACCCCAAAGCCCGGCGGCAGAAGCACCACCTGCTTGGGAGCCTTGTCGACGTCGGGCTGCACCACGACAAGCAGAAGGGTGCCCGGGTTGATGGTGCCGGCCTCGATATCGACCGTATAGGTCACCATGCCTCCCAGGGCGGGCTCGATCGGCCCGTATTGGAACGAGAAGGCCTTGGGCAGACCGCTGATCGTGGCGCTGCCGTTGCCCTGGCCGTTTTGGAAAGCGGTCGTCCCGAACACGCCCTTGGCCCCCGAGGAAGCCGAAAGGGTGACGTCATAGGCGGCGGCCGTCTTGCGCACCTTGTTATAGAAACTGCCGACCACCAGCAGGTCGCCCGGCACCGAGGCGTCGCGCATGTTGACCAGTTGATCGGCCGGAAACAGCAAGGACTCCAGGGCCAGAACCGAAATCGATTTGAACTGCACCTTCTCGATGCTGGCCTTCAACTTGGCCGGCACCGCCGCGCCGAGCGCATTGAGCAGGGCGATCTTCAGGTCGTTGTCGTTGCAGTCGCACGGTCCCTGCGGCGTAAGATTGGAGGCCTTGGAGAAGGTCACGCTCGGATTGGTGTTGGCGAACTCGACCACCTGCGCCAACCCTTGCCCCGTGGTCTTCAGTGGATAGCTGCCGGTCATGGTGACATAAGCGATGGCCGAGTTGTCGTCCCAATCGGTCCAATAGCCCGGGACATAGACCATGTCGTACGAGTAAGGCGGGATCCATTGGCTGTATTGGAAGGCAACCGTCGTTCCCCCCTCCGGCTTGGTGGCATCGCCGTTTGAGTAATAAAGATCATAGCCGCCGTGTTCCGAAGGCTTAAACTCCAGCCCGGCCAGATCCCAATTGATCGTATTGCCCGAGGCCGAGATCCGGTACTTCACCCGTGTTCCATGAACGTCATATTCACTCTTGAAATCGACGTTCGCCGCGACCGTACCGCTGGCGATCTTGGCGGTATAGGTTTGATAACCCTGGGCCGGAGCCACCGCCTTGGCCTGGAGGTTGGCCGATCCCTGGTTGAAGTTCGCGACGAAAACATGCTCGAAGGTGAGCTTGGAACTCAGGATCAGCGAGGCGGTGAAATCGCTGCCCCCCGGCACCGGATTGGCGGGATTATAGGGCACCGGCTCATCGACCTGAACTAGACCGGTCGATTGCGGTTTCTTCGATGTCGTCACGATCTGCATTTGCAGAATGTTGTTCCCGGCGCGGGTGGTGCCGGCGTGAAGCTTGAAGAGGCTCGGGGTCAGATGCGTATCGGCATTGAGGTTTTTGAGGTTGATCGTCTGCACGACGTATTTGATTTCGTGGAAGGCGAAATAATTGGCCAGCGCATTGGAAATCTGGGTGCCGTGTTTCTCGGGGTCCCAGTCCGGCGGGTTGACGCTGAACTGCTGGAAGGTGAACGAGCCCGACGGGAAATCAAGCAGCACCGTGCGGGTGTCATCCTTGCTGCCCTGACCATCGGGCGGCGTCACCACGCCTTCCACCTGGGCCAGCGGCACGCTGCCGCGGACATAGGGGTTTTTCGAAACGTCAATCTCATAAGGATCGTTCCAGTCGATGGCGGGCGAAATGGTGTGCGTGCCCGCCCCGGTATTCGTCAGCACGATCGGCTTGCCCCCGGCGGTCTCTGACACTTGGACCGTCGTCACTTTGCCCACCGTCTTCAGGGCGACGAGCCAATAGGTCTGGTCGCCCCCTTGCAAGGGCGCGGGCAGCGTGCCGGTGGAGCCCAGCGTCACCACCATGCCTTCGGCAAACACCGGGCTGACACTCAGCGTCAGGGTGCTGTCGCTCGGGTTGGCGGTGAAGGTCACCGGGTCGGCGGGCAGACTGCACTGCGCGGGCACGAAGGTTTTCTTGTCCACCTGCATGGAGCCGGTCTTGATCGTGCCGCTGATGATGGTCTGAATCACGGTCACGCTGTCGTTGCCGGGAATGAACTGCACCAGCGGATTGCTCAGCGAAAACGCCAATTGGGTTACGGTGGTCAGCGCCAGCTTGCCAAAGGGGATGACGTTATCGCAGTAGTAACTGGCGACGGCCATCTGATTGGTGCCGCCCGTCATCTGGTTGAACTGCCAGTACAAGAAGGCGTTGACCGGCCCCACCAACGTGGTGAACGCCGCATCCCAGCCCTGGAGCACCTCTTGGTTCTGGTACATCTGGGTTTGCAAGGAGGCGAGGGTCGGACCGCTGTCGCCGGCGGCCGCCAGGGCATTGGCCGTCAGCGCATTGGCCGCCAGCAGCTTGCGATTGGCCGCCCGCACCACGCGCTGGCGGCGAATCGGGTCGTCGTAATGGGCGGTGATATAGAAATCGACCTCGATATCGAGAAGGACGCGCGTTTCAAGGTCCTTGTTGCTGGCCCGGTCGGCCGGCAGGGCGATGTCCCATTCGGCAAAGGGCGTGACTTGGGTCACCCGGTTGTCAAACGGTCCCTCCGAACCACCGCTGATCAGGGCGCCAGAGGAGATATCGTAGACATAGGGGCCGAACTTGCGCAAATCCGTGGCGAAAAGCCGGGCCTTGCGGTTGTAGGCCCGATCCATGAACGGGTTCGCCGATGTCGAGAAGGCCAGTTCATAGCGCCCCGAGGCGCTGGAGCGGATGCCCTGGACGATGCGCGGCACCACGCGGCGCACGCGGACCATGTCATAGGTCAGGAAGGGAACGGCGGCGAGATCGATCTGGAAGCGGAAGGTATTACCGCCGGTCAGCCGGCTCGCCGGCACGTCGGTGATGCGGAAGGTGATGGGATCAGCGACATCCTGCGGCGGCGGATTGAGGTTGCCGATGCCGTGGATGGCATTGAGGTCCTGCTGCGACACCACCGCCAGCAGGTTCTGCAGCGAAAATGAGGTGATGATCGCCGGATCGCCGAAATATTCATATTGAACGGCGCCGTCCTGGAGCTCCAGCGTGTTGGCGAGAACCGAAAGCACTTGTTTGAGCTGGAACTGCAACGGGCCGGTCGTGCCGATGAGATCGATGCTGTTGATGTCGGGCGGGCGGGAAACACTGTTCAGATTGAGCTTATCGCTCAGCGCCGACATCGACGCCTGCTGTTGGCCATTGATGGTCTTCAGCCGGTTTTGATTGACGATCTCCATCGCCAGGGCCACCGACCGCGACTGTGTTTGAACCAGTGCGCTGCCGATATTGGAAAGCGTGTTGACGGCGGCGATGAGGTTGGCCTTGTCCTGATTGAGGCGGCCGCTGTCGGGCACATTGGTGAGCGCCGCCCGGACGTTTTCGGCGAGGGTCTGGAACTCCAGTTGCGTCGGCATCTGCAATTCATTGAGCTTGCCGGCGGCGGCGATGGTCTTGGACAGGTCGTTGAGACTGGCCACCTTGTTCATCGTCTTCAGCGCCGACTGCAGCTTTTCCAGCGTGGCGACGATGGCCTTGATCTTGTCATAGGTGTCTTTCAACGCCTTCAGCGCCTTCAGCACACCGCCCGCCGCTTCGCTGGGAATGGCGGCCATGGAGAGCCCGGCCGTGAACAGGCCCTCCACCACCGAAACCACGCAGGCGGCGACCTGATCGCGCGCATAATCGGCGTAGTCGTCTTGGAAGGTCTGAACGATGCCGGGGGGATCGCCGGTGTTGCTGATCACCACCCGCTGGGCATCAAGCTTGGCGCCGAGAGTGGCGATCTCCTTCAGCGTTTCCGCCTGCTGCTGGCCAAGTTGGTCGAGCACTTGGTCGTAATAGCCGTTCATGGCCTTCTGGCCATCGGCCAGCGCCTTGAAATACCCCGTCAGCACGCCGCCGATCCGCTTGACGTTGTCGTTGAGATCGGCCAGCGAGGTCATGACCTTATAACTGTTGATCGTGTCGCGGATCATGATTTCGTTGGCGATGATCGTCTGCGACAGGGTCTGCGCCTGGGTGATCATGCTCGACACGTAGGGTCGGTAGGTTTCATAGGTCACATAGGGCACGAAGACGATGTCGGTGCCGAAGGTCGCCACGTTTTCGGCGATGTAGAGGGCGTGCGAGCGCGAATAGGCCAGATCGAGATCCTCGGTATCGGCCGGGATGATGGAGGCGAGCCAGCGCAGATAGGCCTGCTCTATGCCGCGGATCCGCTCGGCGTCGTCGCTACGGGCATGCAGGAGCGACTCAGCCGCCGTCACCGACATGCCGATGCTGCCCTTGAGCTTGAGCACAAGCTCGGGCGACGGCGTGTTGGCGAGCGCGCCGGCGATGGCCACTCCGGCGCGCCCCGTCGCGGGCTGGACCGAGGTGGTTTCAAAGAGCAGGCCATCGAGCGCCGCCTTGCGGATCACCGCACCCGACCGCGTCGTGGCGGCGAAAAGCACGGCGCCGAACATGGTGTCGCACACCACGGTAAGACCAAGAAGCGCCGCCTCGCTCATGGTGAGAACCGGCGTTTCGATCGACCGGCTGGCGTCGATGGTTCCGGCGACCAGCACCACGCGATCGCTTGGCAGCATCACCGGACCGCTGCCCGCCGGCACATTGGCCTCCAGCACCTGGGAAAAGCAGGTAAAGGAGTTCATCTGGAAATTCGCGCCGACCACATCGGCGCCGAGGAAGGACACCCGAGAGATATCGACCAGTTCCTGATAGACGTCGATGGTCGGGGTGACGATACCCGAGGCCCAGGAGGCGTTGGCGTCGGGAAAGAAGGTGGACCAGTCGATATCGACCGGCGAGGGCTGGGGAATGCGCACCGCATCGCCCCATTTCTGCAACAGGGCGCCCTTGACGATCCGGTCCCACGGGCCGGCGACATAGGGGTTGGAGATCAAGGCGGCCAGCGGCGCCAGCACCAGGGCGCTCGGCACGACCGACTCGAAATCCTCGATAAGCCGGTAGTCCGTCGCATAGGCGAAGATCGAGGCGATGTCCTTGGGAACATAAGGGCTCGCCCATTTCCCCTCCGTGAGGGCGGCGTCGAGGGCCGGGTCGCGGCTTTGCAAACGCAGCGCGCCGTACTCGGACACATAGCCAAAGCCGTTGTCGGTGACCGGGGTGGTCCAATAGGCCCAACTCGCCGCCGGCGCGCCCGTCACCGCCAGATGGCCGTCGGCTTGCAGGGTCGCCTGACGCTGAAAGGCCGCCTCGATCACGCGGAAATGCTCGGCGTCAAAGGCGAAGACCTGGAACAGCACATCGCCGAAGACTTCGCTGGCGACGACATGCGAGCCGAGCGCGGTGATGGCGGCGAGATAGGACGCGGCGTCGCCCTGGCTGATGGCGGCATGGGAAAAGGGCGCGACAAACTGGGCGGCATCGATCGGCTTGAGCGCCGCGATCAGCGCCAAAGCCTCGGCCGTCAGATAGTGGTCGCGGTCCGCCTCCCCCGGCTCGGCGAAATAGGGATGGCGCAAGGTGGCGTTGGCGCGCCGCGTCGTCACCAGCATGTAGCTGCGGGCTTTGGCGAGATCGAGACCGATCCAGTCGCCGGCCTGCTTGAGCGCCTTCGCGCCATCGGCATCGCTGAGCATGAGCGGACCGGGCTGGACGACCACTCCCTTCTGCAAGCCGGTGACGCGATAGGCGTTGAGGCCGGAAAGCAGCGAACTGGCGGAGTCATGCAAGGTGATGGTGGGATAGGGGGCCCAATAGTCGACATCGTGGGGGGTCACGTTCGGCGTCACGCTCGACAGCGCCGCCACCGGCGGTTCGAAATAGGGATAGGGCGCCGCGGTGTCCTGCGGCGTCCACACCGGGCGATAGCCAAAAACGAGATTGGCGGCGGCGCTGGCCCACGAATACTGTCCCATCATTTCTCCCCGGACGTTGAAAGACGGCCCGCCACGGCGGGATCCGCCTGTTTTAAAAACAGGGCATACGTCCCGAACCAGGGCGCCCCCGCGAGAGAATGAACGCGCGCCTCCGCGTCACTTTCTCTGAACGCCCAACCCGGATACTGAATAAAGCGGAACAAAAAGAGGTCTATAAGTCTGATCTGAGAGCGGTAAGCGTAAACCAGATTTCACGCGCACCGCTCTAGGCGGGCGCCCCGGCCTTCTTGCGCTGGGCGTTTTCCAAAAGGCGGTAAATATCGGCGAAGGTTTTCACCTCGGCGCGAATTTTCGAGGGATCCTTTTCCAGCTCAAGGCCGGTTTTTTCCTCGATCAGAAAGCACAATTCGATAAAATCGAAGGAATCGACGTTGAAGTCATCGAGCAGGCGCTCGGGCGCCAACTCCTCGGGCGGGCGATCGAGAAAATCGGCGATAAGGACCCGCACCTGGTGGGCGAGCGGCGACGGACCATCGGCGGCTTGTTCGCTCATTTGCGTTTTCCCATGGGGCAAGGAGCCGGCCGGAAACGGCCGTTTTTGGTGTCTTTGTCTGGAAATCGGATTGCCCGCTTAATCGCCAACCCCGTCTTGGCCAATGCGGGTGGGTGCCCCCATACCAATAAAACTACTTTAGGTACTTTACAAAACCTTAGATGGCATTTCAATAATCGCCTCGTTCTGTCGCGATATATTTATTTTTCTAGGAGCCGCCATGCGAACCGTCGCCATCACCGGCTTGGGAATCGTCGCCGCGACCGGGGTGGGGGTGCCCTCCTTCTGGGCGGACGTCTGCGCCGGAGAGCCGCGGTTTTCCCCGTTGCCGCCTTTCGCGCAAGGGACGCTGGGCTTCGGTCTCGGGGCGCAGGCCCTGGCCTTTGACCCCGAGCGGTTCTTTGGCCGCCGGCAGCAGGGCCATCTTGACCGCTTCGCCCAATTGGCCCTCGTTGCCGCACGCGAAGCCGTCGCCGACAGCGGCCTTGACTGGAGCGAAGACCTGCGGGCGCGCAGCGCCGTTGTCACCGGATCGGCCATCGGCGGGGAACTGACGCAAGACGAGGCGTTCTTGCGCATCTATGGCCACGGCGGCCAGCAGGTGAACCCGGTGACGATCCCGCGGGTGATGCCCTCGGCCGGCGCTGTGGCGATTTCCATGGAGTTCGGCCTCACCGGTCCGGTGCTGACCCATTCCACCGCCTGTTCCTCCGCCAGCCACGCCATCGGCCAGGCGTTCATGATGGTGCGGTCGGGCATGGTCGATATCGCGATCGCCGGCGGCAGCGAGGCGCCCTTCGCCTTTGGCTATCTGAAAGCCTGGGAGGCGATGCAGGTGGTTTCGCCGGAAGCCTGCCGCCCCTTTTCCCTGGGGCGCAAGGGCATGAGCCTTGGCGAGGCGGGGGCGATGCTGGTTCTGGAACCTCTTGAGCGGGCACAGGCGCGCGGCGCGCGGATTTATGCCGAACTCGCCGGCTTCGGCATGTCGTCGGACGCCAGCCATCTCACCCGCCCCCATGAGGCGGGTCCCGCCCGCGCCATCCGCGCCGCCTTGGACGATGCCGGCTTGAGCCCTGGCGAGATCGGCCACATCAACGCCCATGGCACCGGCACCGTGATGAACGACACCGTGGAGGCCCGCGCCATCCGTGAGGTGTTTGGCGAGACGATACCGATGCTGACCTCGACCAAGGCCGTCCACGGCCATACCCTGGGGGCAGCCGGCGCCGTGGAGGCGATCGCCACCGTCCTTGCCGTCAGCGACGCCATGGTGCCGCCGACGGCCGGGTTCACCGCCTTTGATCCAGAGTGCGGCCTCGCCCCGGTCAGCGGGGCGGCGAGCCCCCCCCGCCATCGGGCGGCGTTGAGCCATTCCTTCGCCTTCGGCGGGCTTAACGCGGTCCTCGCCTTCCGCCCGACGGACAGCGCCGAGAACCGGCGCTGAGCCGCGTCGCCGAACCGGGACGGTGAAGGGTGCGGCGTTCTCCCGGCCACGGCTTCCCCCGGGACCAAACACCTAGGCGGCGCCGAACGTACTCCGTGGTGGCCTTTCCGCCCCCTCCAGATCCGGAAAGGGCGGCGGAACCGCGGCAGAAGCTGATCGCCGCCTTCCTTAAACGAGGTCGTCCAGGAGGTCGCGCCAAGTCTTGACGGTGTGCAGAAAGGGGGGCCGGGGTCCCCCCGCTCCCCCAGGACCTCGGCATCCACCCCCACGATCGCGCCGTCGGCGGCCACGGCGGCCACGGCGGCCACGGCGGCCACGGCGGCCACCAGCCCATCCGTGTGGGTCAAGTTGCAGTCAAGGCGGTGATGGGCCAGAAACGGGGCAATACGCCGGTCAATGCGCGGTTTTTCCAAAGGCTGACCAGTGAACCGCCAAGCCCCTGCCGGAAGCCTGCAGGTTCTGGCCAGCAGAGCCCGCCGAAGAGCATGCGCGCAAATGAACGTGCGACGATCGCAGGCACGGGCGAACCGCGCCGCCCGTTCCCGCTCCCGGTCGTCGAGACATCGCCGAAATTCGGACGGAAGCGGATCGGGAACGGCTCCAGGGACCAGAGCCGGACCACGGGCGCGGGTTCGGGAACAGGAATCACGCCACCCCCCTACTCCGCGACCCCGGCCACCGTCGCCTCGGCCGGGGAACAGACCGGCTGGGCGGCACGACTTAGCCTTTGCCGGAGACGAAGCCCCAAGAGGCAGCATGCGACCAGCAAACCGGTGGACAGCCCGTACCACCAGCCGAGAGGACCTTGCGGCGCCACGACCCAGTCCGTGAAGCACAGCACGTACCCCACAGGCAGGCTGATCAGCCAATGCGCCGCCAGCAAAATCAGGAAGGGGCTGCCCGGATCACCCAGCCCGCGCAGGAAAAATCCCAAGGCGATGGCCACCACGTCGATGGTGAGGATAAACACGACGACCCCCAGCAGGTCGAGGGCTAGGGCGATAACCTCCGCATCGTCGGTATAAAGGCGGATCACCGGCGCATCGAACGCCGCCAGCAGGACGGCAAGGACGATGGAAAACGCAACGCCAATCCCCAGCGTCCAGCTCATCACCGGGCCGAGGGTGGCCGTGTGCCCGCCGCCCGGGGATCGCGAGATCAGAATCGTCGCCGCCATGCTAAGTCCGGTGGGCATCATCAACAAAACCATCAATATATTGAAGGTGATCTGATGAGCGCCGATGGCAACCGCGCCCAGCGTGGCGATGAACACCGCCACCACCGCCATGATCAGGTAGTCGGACAGGAAGTTCAGGGCGATGGGCAAGCCGAACCGTAAAAACCGGCCGATCGCGGCGAGCGACAGGTCGGCGCCCGACAGACGGTGAGTCCACAAGGGCTTGACCGCCCCGTGCAGAAAAGTGGCGCCCGCCAGCATCACCGCCATCCCCCAATACAGCGCCACCGAGGCCGCGCCGAACCCACCGGTTCCAAGGGCCGGCAGGCCGGCATGTCCATGAACCAGGGCGTCGTTCAGCCAGATTTTGGCGGCCACGCCCAAAACGGCCACCACTGTCACGATCCAACCGACGTGATGGGCTTCGATAACGAACCTAAAGGCCAGGAAAAGCCCCATGCCGGGCATGGCCAAGGCCATCCAGTTCAGGTAGGCGGAGGCCTCGGGAATCAGCTCCGGCGCCACCCCGAAAAGGCGGAACAACGGCGTGGACATCCAAAACAGCAGCGCTCCCAGCAACGCCCCCCCGAGGAGGCCGACCAGCAAGCCGCGCGCCGCCACGCCGGACACGGCCTCCGACGCATTCTCCCCCAGCATCTTGCCGATCGTCGGGGTTACGCCGTAGAGCAGGCCCAGAAGAAAGATCATCATCGGCACCCAGAGGGCGGCTCCGGTGGCGACCGTGCCCAACGTCAGCACATCGAGGTTGCCGGCCATAATCACATCCACCACACCGCTGGCCATCTGCGCGCATTGGGAGATGATGATGGGAGCCGAAAGCAACAGCAGGGGTGGCAGGACGGACGCCGGGCGGCCTGCATCGGGTCCTGCGGTCGGGGTTTGGGTCATGAACCGTCCTCCATCCTCACGTCGTCTTTCATGATGGGACTCTCGTATCGGGAGCCAGACCGAAGGACAGCCCCTACCGCATGTCGTTCACGCAGGCATGCCCGAGCCTTCGACAAAGGGTGTTCCACCCGTCGGATGCCCCTTTATGGCGATAGCAATGCGACTCACTCGCATTAGCCGAGCGCACTCTATGACACAGCCGGCACGGATGCCAAGATCTCTCTTCTCGTTTTACCGGTCACGGTGCGTCGCACCGGCTGCCCGTGTCAGCATCTGGAACAAACCCAACGGCGCCCGGGTGTTGACATATGTCATCTTCGGCGCCCCGGGATCGCGCTGCTGCATCCTGAACGGTGCCGCCGCGCGTCTATGGGCGCCGTCCCATGGAGACACCATCCCATACCGCACCCACCCACCCTCCCTCCTCGCCGTCCAGCACCGGCGGCGGTTCCATCCAGACCGAGAACAGCCCGAAGCATGGAACGATGGATCAGAGGCCGGTTGAGCGAAATCAAGGCACTCCCCCCGGACGCGGCGGATACGGCCGTTACGCTTGAGGATCTCGGGTATTGCCAACCTCGCATCCTTCGTATTCGACCTTAGCCAAAAAGCCGCCCCCCACGGCAGCTCCCTTGAGGAGTCGGGAAGCCAAGCCCCGGGAGCGACACGGTAACGCGCGTTTTACGGGTTAAAATAATAAAAAGCACCCATATTGAGATATGACCCTGCCCAATGATGAACCTTACAACCCTATTTATGCACCTGAGTCGCATTCGCAATAGAATCCCCTTTTAATATTGTTTATATCCTCCCCTTGCGTGTCGTTACGGCAGTTACTCTCTCGTAACGAGTAAATTTCTGGGGAGGGAAAGATGCCGCTTCGGTTGAGGAAAAATCGTCTTGTTTCCGGAGTCTCGGCATACGCCGTGCTCATGGCCTTGGCCGGCTCCGCCCTGGCCCAGAGCCCGGACATCCCGGATTCCGCAACCGAAGCGGAGACGCAGACGACCGGGCAGGACACCCCCTCGACGGCATCCGCTCCGACGGTTTTGGCGCCGGTCGAGGTGACGGCGCGTAAGCGTGTCGAAAACGCGCAGGAAGTCCCCATTTCCATCACGACCATCACGGCCGGCGACATCCAGGACACCGGACTGGAAAATATGGAGGACGTGGTCCGCTTGACGCCTGGGTTCAACGCCATGCATGGCGCGCAATCATGGGGAAGCACCTTCAATGTGCGGGGCGTCGGTTCCCTCAATCCAGGTGGGCACGAGGACGGTTCCATCAGCGCCTATGTGGACGGCATTCCGGTCCCGATGGGGCAGTTGGACACGTATTATCTCGATATCGATCAGGTCGAGGTGCTGCGCGGTCCGCAGGGAACCTTGTACGGCAAGACCTCGCAGGCCGGGGCGATCAACATCACCACGGTCGCGCCCAGCGATACCTTCGAGGGGCGCCTGGGGGTCGGTATCGGCACGGGCGGAACACGCGGCATTGACGGGGTCGTCAGCGGACCGATCCTGAAGGATCGCCTGAACGGGCGCCTTGTGTTCGATCTTAAGTCGGAAGACGGACTGATGTATGCGCAGGACCTGGGGCGCGACCTTGGGGATGTCGATCGCGCCATGGTGCGGGGAACCTTCGATGCGACGTGGAACGACCGGGCGTCGACCCGCTTGAGCCTGGGCTACGATGTTTTGGACAACAACGATCAAGCCCTCGCCGAGCGGAAAGACTATGACAAGTTCATGGGGGTGTTCGAGCCTTACGAAGACCGAACCCACGCCAGCCTGGGCATGACCAACACCTTTGACTTAACGGACAATGTGACTTTGAACCTGGTGACCGGCGCGCATCTGGTTGACCTCGAATACGCGTCCGTCCCGAACGCGATGATCACGGGCATCAACAAGGACGGGGAAACCCATTTCAGCCAGGAGGTCCGCCTGGACGGCACCGCGAACCGCCTGGACTGGACCGCCGGCGGCTTCCTGTCCCAGTATCACCGCGACATCGACATGAAAACGACCGGTCTCCTCTCCTTCGTCGACAGCGGCGAGCAGGAAATCTCGAGCCAAGCGATCTTCGGCGAGGCCACCTACGCGGTTCTGGACGACGTCAAGGTCACCACCGGCCTGCGCCTGAACCGGGACAACAAGTCCATGGATGAGACGGTCGTCAACAATACCTACGGCTTCACCCACACCATGGACGAGGACAAGGCCTTCTACGGCTGGAACGGCCGCGTTGCCCTGGCCTACACCCCGACCAAGACGGATACCTTCTTCGCCTCGATCAGTCGCGGATACAAGGCGGGAGGCTTCCAGACCAACCACTCCACGGCGATGTCCGGCCTTCAGGAAAATACACCGTCCTTCGATTCCACAACGTCGATCTCGTATGAGGTCGGCTACAAGGGATTCTTCCTTGACGAACGCCTCAACATCGAAGGCTCGGCCTATTACATCTCGACGTCCGGCGAGCAGGTTTTAGGCTACGACACGACAACATACAAAGGCATATATCATAATGTCGATGCCGAATCCATGGGCCTGGAACTGTCCTCCCGCGCCCGCCTGACCGAAGAACTGACGCTTGGCGGAAGCCTCGCCTACACGCATGCCTATATCACCCAGGATGCCGACCTCGGCGTTTCCGGTTTCGCGAGCGCCGGCTCCGAAATTCCGAACGTCCCCAAAGTCGCCTACACGGTGTTCGCCGAATACCGCGACGCCCTGCCCGAATCGCTAATCGATGCGAGTTGGTTCGTCCGTGTGGATTTTCGTGGCCAAACCGGGCGCTGGTTCGACATCACCCATGACTACAGGGGCGATTCCTTCGCCACGACCGACCTGCGCTTGGGCCTGGATACCGACGGCTGGAGCGTCAACGGCTATGTCACCAACGTGACGGACGAAAAATACTACGCTTATGGCATGCTCAATCGCGTGCGCCCCGCCGAAGAGCGCGAGTTTGGCCTGAAGGTCAACCTGTTCTTCTAAAGCATTCTCAGCCGCAATGGGACCCGTTCCCTTGGTTCGAAATGCGACACATCAAAACTCCAGCGCGCGTTCCCTGATCGATTTTGAGCGGAATGCGCCCTAGGACAACACCCCACCGATCGACGCAGGCCCACCATCGCTTCGACAGCGCAGGTTTTTCCTCGGTGCGACGAAGTGCCGTTTCCCCGGTCGGGCCGGCGCCGGCCTCACGGACAGGATCCCGATCCATGGCCATCCTCTTCGACCTGATACGCCAACGGGCCGCGCTTCTGTCCTTGGCCATGCTGGCCTCGGCCGGCGCGGCCGTCCTGGGGCTGGCGCCTTTGCTGGCGATCTACACGCTGGCCCTGGAGATCATGGGGGACGCCCCGGACCGCCAGGCCATCCACGCGGTCGTTTTCTGGACCGCGCTCGCCATGGGCGGGCGCTGGTTGCTTTTATTTCTTTCAAACAATTGGTCGCACATGGCCGCCTATGCCTTGTTGTTCGACCTGCGCCTCCGCATCGCGGATCGCCTGACCCAGCTGCCACTGGGATTCATCTTGACGTGGTCCTCCGGTGATTTGAAGCGAGTGCTCCAAGAAGACGTGGAACGCCTGGAAATGGTCCTGGGTCACACGCTCACCGATGTCGTGGCGGCGGTCACCTTGTTGATCGGGGCGGGCATCGTGCTGGTCTGGATGGACCCTATCATGGCCGCGGCGGCCTTCGCCCCCTTGCCGGTGGCGATCGGCTTGCAAGCGATGTTATGGCGGGGATCGCACGACACGGTCGAGGCGTACACCCAGGCCGCCGGGCGCATGAACGCGGCCATCGTGGAGTTCATTCGCGCCATTCCCGTCATCAAGACCTTCGGGCGCGGTCAGACGTCCATGGGGCACTTGAAACGAACGATCGACGACTATCAAGGTATTGTCGTCGCGTTTTCCTCGGCCATGGTCCCGGCCTGGGTCGGCTTCATGGTGGCGCTGGGCAGCGGGTTGCTGTTCGTGCTGCCGATCGGCGGCTGGCGCCTGCTGTCCGGCGCCATCGATGGGCCGACCTTTATCTTGTTCTTGCTGCTGGGCGTCGGCCTCATGCAGTCGCTGGTGCAGATCATCACCTTCGGCAACCACATGCGCACAACCCTGGCAAGCATCGAGCGGGTACGGGGGATCTTGGACGCCCCCACGCTGGCCGGCGGCGCCATCACCACTCCCCCGGCCTCTCTCGATGTCTCGTTCTCCCATGTCTCGTTTTCGTATGGGGAGAAAAAGGTTCTCGACGACATCACCTTGACCTGCCCGCCGGGGGCCCGAACCGCCATTGTCGGCCCCAGCGGCGCCGGAAAGACCACCTTGGCCCATCTGGCGGCGCGCTTTTGGGATCCCCAGCAAGGCGCAATCAGCATCGGCGGCGTGCCCTTGTCCGACTACGCCCCGGAAACCTTGGTTCGCCTAACCGCCAGCGTGTTTCAAGACGTCTTCTTGTTCCACGACACCATCCTGGCCAATCTACGGGTCGGCGCGCCGGACGCCACCCGTGAGCAGGTCATCGCGGCGGCCCGGGAGGCGCAGATCCATGATTTCATCATGACCCTGCCGGACGGCTACGACACCGTTCTTGGCGATCGTGGCGCCCGATTGTCCGGCGGGGAAAAACAACGGCTGTCCATCGCACGCGCCATCCTCAAGGATGCCCCTATCGTCATCTTGGACGAGGCCACGGCCTTCGCCGATCCCGTCAACGAACGCCGCATCCGCACCGCGCTCGAGCGGCTGTGCCGGGACAAGACTGTCATCACCATCGCCCACCGCCTGTCGACCATCCAAGATGCCGACCAGATTGCCGTGCTTGACGACGGACGCCTTGTTGACGTCGGCCGCCATGACATCCTTCTGACCCACTGCGCCGTCTACCAGCGCCTTTGGTCCGCCTACACGTCGCCCTGGGACGGCGGGAACGGATCGGCCGCGCATCCCCCCCATTCCCAGCCCGGTTTCGCCGCGAGACAAGGAGAGGTCCGATGATCGTGCTGGACGTTTTGCGCATGGCCGACGGCCCTCACGCCGCGCGGGTCCGGCGGGGCATGCTGTTCAAGATTGGCGAGACCTTTTGCGCCGCCGTGCCGTTCGCCGCCCTCTATGGCGCCTTGATGCTGGTGTTCGGCGAGGCACCCTTCGGCATGGGCGAGATCCTCGGGCTGACCGGCCTGGTCGCGGCGGGCCTCGCCGGACAATTCGCCTTCGGAGTCCTTGGCGCCCGCACCGCCTTCATCAGCGGCTACGGTATGATGGGGGATTTCCGCTTCACGATGATGGATCATCTGAGCAAGCTGCCCCTGGGCTTCTTCACCTTTCAGCGTACTGGCGCCCTGACGACGACCGTCGCGGAAAACGTGAAAATGGTCGAAGAGATGTTCACCAAGGTCGTGAACGAGATCGTGGCCGGGTTCACCTTGCCGCTGTTCATCGGCATCCTTCTGGTGGTCATCGACTGGCGCATGGGGCTTGCCGCCGTGGCCTCCGTGCCCCTGGCGTTCGCGGTTCTGCGACTGACGCAAGGGCGTTTCATGCGCCTGTCGGCCAAGCGCGTGGATGTCCATGCGGAGGTCTCCGGACGGCTGCTTGAATACATCGACGGCCTCCGCGTCATCCGCGGCTATGGCTTGGCGGGCGCCAAATTCGCTTCCTTGCGCGATAGCCTGGACACCCAGCGACGGGTCTCCGTCGCCCTGGAGATCCAAGGCGGGCTTGGCATCATGGCCATGGCCGTGGTCTTGGAAATGGGCTTCATCGCGCTGTTGATGGTCGGCGCCTTCGCCATGCTGGGAGGAGCGCTGTCTCCCGCCAGTTACCTGATGGCGATGGTTCTGGCGCAGAAGTTCTATGCGCCCATCACCCGCTCGCTCATGCTGCTGGTGGATATCAAGTATTTGTCCTTGGCCCTGAAGCGGGTTCAGACCCTCTTGAATGCGCCCCGTCTGCCCGAACCGGTCGAGCCGAAGGTGCCGTCGAACAACGCCATCGTCTTCGACGCGGTATCGTTCCGCTACGACGAGGCCGGGGACGAGCCGGCCTTGTCCGAGGTCACCTTCACCCTGCGCGAGGGCACCACGACGGCCCTGGTCGGGCCGTCCGGCGCCGGAAAAAGCACGGTGGCCCACTTGATCGCGCGCTTTCACGACGTCACAAGCGGCGCCGTCCGCATCGGTGGCGTCGATCTCCGCGACATGGCCTCGGACGAGCTCATGCGCCGCGTCTCGATGGTGCTGCAAGATGTCCACCTGTTCGACGACACCGTCGCCAACAACATCCGCATCGGCCGGTCGGACGCCAGCGACGAGGACGTGGTGGCCGCCGCCCGTCACGCCCAGTGCCATGCGTTCATCGAGGCCCTTCCCCAGGGTTATCAGGCCCCCATTGGGGAAGGCGGGGCGTGGTTGTCGGGCGGACAGAAACAACGGCTGTCCATCGCCCGCGCGCTGCTGAAAGACGCCCCCATCGTCTTGCTCGACGAATCCACCGCCTCCCTTGATCCTGAATGCGAGGCGGCCTTCCATCAGGCCTTCAAGATCCTGGCGGCCGGGAAAACCGTGCTGGTCATCGCCCACCGCCTGCACACCGTCGTAAACGCCGATCAGATCGTGGTGATGGAGCGCGGTCGCGTCGTCCAGACGGGAACGCACGGCGATCTGATCGCCAGCCCCGGTCTCTACCGCACCCTTTGGACGGACATGGCGGAACCGACCCCATAACGGGAGCGACGTGCCTTGTTATTGACACCATCCATTCTTGGTCTTGATGCGTTATACCCAAGGATAAACGCCCCTTCTCGACCTTGGACGCCCGATGAAAGACGTCTCTTCTTTCGTCGGGCGGTATTGCACCGTTCCCAAAGGACCGCCTTCATGGCATCGACGAGACGCGACAGGCAGTCGTTCAGTCCCGGCGGGCGTTTGCGGTCGCAATGGTCGTGCTCGGTCACGCGAATCTCGGCGCGTTGAACGGAAGGGGGGCACGGCGGTGCGGTGTCGTCCGTGATGATGAGCAGGGATTTCCTGGTCCTGGAGGTCTTTGGCAATGCCGCCCCGTGAGGGATCCATGGCCAAGGCCCAAGTTCGCCGTCATCTTCGGCGACCGCTTCATTCGAGCCATGATAGCGTAAGGTTCAACCACCCGCCCGCACACGAAATTCCTGACAGTCCCTTCGTCAAAGCCGGGAAAGCGGCGCTGATCCTTGGCGATTACTTACGGATCGAAGCTCGACTGACGGTCGCGCGGCACGTCGATGGCAAGAATGCTCGTATTCGTCTGACCACTCTCCCCTGTCAGCCGGGAAATCACCGCGGGCGACAGGCAGGGCGCCTCCTTGCCGAGCAGGGCCGACAAGGCCTCCTGGAAGTCGCCGGTCGAAATTCCGCGCAGATACAGCGCGGGCAGTAGGGCGTCCAGGCTCTTGGTCCGCCGATTTTGCGCCAGAGCTTTCCCTCTGGCGCTTCCACGACGCGTCCACGGTGGCCTGGAAGCGGCAGGGTCCACAAAGCAAAAAGCCGCTGATTCCGGTCTGGAATCAACGGCTTGATATCTGGTTGCGGGGGCACGCGATGACCGAGAGCGACATTCGTTGGAAGTGGCGATTTGATCCTGGGCTCCGAATCCAAGTTAACACGGGGTTAAGCCAAGAAGCGATGCGAGGTAGGTGACATCCCATCCAGCGACCTTGCGTCTGGGTTTAATGATCTGTTTGTCGGCGATGGCTCGGACGAGGTTGATGGCGAAGTGCCTGACGACGGCCATGTTTTTGGCGCCATGGCCGGTGCCGTAGGCGGGCCGGATCGTCGCCATCGCCCGCCCCGTATGGCCCCTCTCCATAAATCGATCTCGGGAAGAGGGAATCATGCCAGGACGTCAGGGGAAAGGGGGTGTTCCGCAGGTTGCTAGGCTAGAATTATAGATAGAATTTATTTTTTCTACTAAAAATAGTATCGGCCCCTTTACGAAGATCAAGGTGGTGCCACCCCATTGGAACACGCCATAGCCCCCCTTTGAAAACCATTGCGCGAATTTTCTTGGAAATCCCGCGTGCATCTTCCTAGGGTATTTCCTGCCCCGCGCGGGGATTGCGGGAGTAATGAGTGCTCAGAGGGGGAAGACGGGTGGGCGCAACGCATTATATCCAAATGGAGGGGGTTAACATGGCCTCCTTCATCCTGGACACCGAGGATCTCAGCACCATTCGTGGCGGCGGCTTGCTGTTGCTGGATGCGGTTTACAAGGTTCAGGATAGGTTCTTTCAGCCGGACAGCGGCGGCGATGTGCTGTCCACCGGGGCCTCTGTCGGTCTGTTCCGCTTCCAGGGAGACGAGGCCGCGGCGGACCAACTGGTGCGGAAGATCCGAAAGTTTCTGCGGGCCGAGTATCGCCATGCCACTCTTTTGGTCGAGCGGGTGACGGCCACGCCGGGAGCCTTCCTGCGCGACCGCGAGCGCCTGATCGCCCGGATCCGCCGCGCACAGTTGGCCACCCCCTCGCTGGCCGTGCCCACATTCCCCCCCGATAAGACTCCGCGCCTTGGAAACCAGGATAACGCCGTGTGCGCGCTGGATCACCTGCGCCCGGCGGCGGGGGATGAGCGAAAAATGAAAGGCCAATCCCTCCCGCTAAGCCCCAGCACCCGGTGCCGGCGCAAGCATGGCGTGAAACAGAAAACAGACTTTTATGCCGAGGTTCTAAAACGCGACCTCCCTGGAGAGACCGCGCTGTTGGCCGACCTTGAGGCCACTCACTTCGCTCTGCATTTCAATCATATCGCCGCCAGCCAGTCCTGGGGGCCGCTGAACAACAAGATGGCGGTGCTGTATCTGGACGGAAACCGCTTTTCGAAGAGTCAGAATACGGTCGTGCGGAAGGCTTGCGCAAAGTTCGAGGGTGCGAAGGCCGACGAGGAGGCCATCGCGGCGCTGCGCAGGTTTGACGCGACCGTAAAGGCCAATCGGGCGCGCTTCCTTCACGCCGTGCTCGAACAGGCTCTGGAGACTGGGCCAAACGATGACGCGTGGTGGTTCAACACCGAACACGAGAATCGGGACGACGACGATTGGGATGAGAAGGTCAGCAAGCGCCTGCGCCTGGAGACGCTGCTGTGGGGTGGCGACGAGATCATCCTGGTCCTTCCCGCCTGGAAAGGGTGGGAGGTGGCCCGGCTGTTCTTGAATGAAAGCAAGTGCTGGTCCATCGACGATCAGCCCCTGGACCATGCCCTTGGGTTAGTCTTCTGCCATGAGAAAGCGCCCATCCATCGGGTCGTCTCTTTGGCCCGATCGCTGGCCGATCACGCAAAAAAGGCGGTGGGACGCGATTTATCCAGCCTTGCTTATCAGGTTCTCGAGTCCTTCGACCACATCGGCGCCGATGTGGCAGCCCGTTTCGCTGATCTGTGCGAAGGCTTGGACGCCCATCCGCGCCGGCTGATCTTAACACGAGAGGGCGTGGAAGCGCTCGATCAGCATATGAAGCCCCTGAGATCAGAGGGCGGCCTGCCGCAGCGCCAGATGAAGCGACTGGTTCGGGCGTTATTCACAAATCATAGCATCGACAACGCCAAAGCGGCGAACGAGGAGATGGCATTAGACAAAACATTCAGCGAAAAAACGCTCAAACCGCTGCTTGCCGGCCTCGCCTCCGGGTACCGGGATCTTGACGAAAGCAGGGAACGTCGGGGTAACGAGTCTTGGCTCGCTTGGTACCACATTGAACAACTTTGGGATTACGTTTCTCCGTCCCAGCCCGGACTGGAGGATCGTTCATGATCGCCGCACAAGCGCCAATCCGCCACCACAGGCTCACAATCGACTTGACGGTACAGGCGCCGGTTCTCGTCCACGCCACGGGCATGGGCCGGCCCGGCCTCGACAGCCCCACTTTGCGCAATGCCCGCAAGCAAATCATTTTGCCCGGCACCTTGGTGCATGGCCGCGTGCGGACGGCTTTGACGGAACTGGGCGAACTGGCCGGGGTGTCGCCCGATGATTGCAAGGCGTGGTTCGGCGCCGAGGGACAGAACCGTCACCAGCGCGCCAAAGCGGTGGTGTTTGATGATTTCATCTGCACCACCGCACCAAATGAAACTGAGCGCTCTGCCGGAACGGATGAGATCGTGCGGATCCGCCTGGACCAGGAAAGCGGCGCGGTCCAGCGCGGCATGCTGCAGGTGATCGAAGCCCCGTTTCCAGTGGGGCAGCAGGTGACGTTCGAGGGCCATGTGCGCGTGGCGGTCGGGGACGACGAGCTGTCGCGGGTGTGCAAGGCCATTCGGCTTGCGCTGGCCTGGAACACCCAGGTGGGCGCGCTGCGCACCCTGGGCTTCGGGCGGGTGTTGTCGGTGTCGGTGGGCGACAGGCCAGCCGATGAACCGCCAGCCCCTGACCTTTCAGACCTGGATCTGCGGCCCCGCGTCGCATCCGATGCCGACCCCGAGGCCGTAACGATGGTCTTGCGATTCCATCAACCGCTCTGTGTGCCGGCACGCACTCTGTCCAACAATCTTTTCGTTTCGGACACGATACTCTCCGGGGCGACCCTGAAAGGGGCCATCGCCGCCCAATGGAGCGCCGCCCTGGGCACGCCGTCTTCGCATATCGATCAGGAGGACTACGATTCGACGCGCCCCCACCTGTCGGCGGCCTTCGCGCGCCTGAGGGTGGGATCGTTCCTGCCCGTCGCCTTAGCGCGCCCTGAAGGGTGGTCAGCCGATCGGATGCGGCGCCCCGTCGCCTTGCCACTCACCTTGGGTGCAGCCGGGGACGACACAATCCGGGATTTGCGGACGTGCGAACCCGATACCGTTTTTCAGATCTCGAAAACAGGCGAGACCTTTTTCTCCGCCCCCCGATTCGCCCCCGACTGGAAAGACGATGACGTCGCCGCCGCCGATAGAGCCCGTGGTTGGCACGAGCCGGACAAGGACCTCCGGGTGCGCACCAGCATCGATCACGAGCGGCGGCGGAGCGAAGATTCCAAACTGTTCGCCTACGAGACGGTTCTGACCGATAAGCACCAATGGATCGGCGAAATCGGCCTCAATGACGCGTCTCCGGGAGAGACCGAGCGGGTTCTGGCCGAACTGAAAGACCTGCTTGGCGAAACCGGCCTGTGGTGGGTAGGAAAGACCAAGGCCGGTGCCACGGTAACATGGTGCGATGGGCAAATCCTGGAAGACCACCTGTCGCATGGGCCGGTGACCGGAAACAGCGTCGCTTGGAGGCTCGTGCTGCAGACTCCGGCGCTGATGCTGGGACCGGACCTGTCCGAAGACACCGACGCCGAGGCCTTGTTCAAGGCCACCGCAACCTATTGGTCCGAGGCGTCTGAAGGCGCTGTTCGCCTGACGCGCCACTGGTCGCGACAGCACCTCTGGGGTGGCGCCTATGCGGCCCATAGCTATCAGGCCAATCATCCTTACCGACCGTTTCTGCTCACCGATCCCGGCGCGGTGTTCTGCCTGGAAGCGGCCGATGGCCAAGACTCTCGGGCACGCGAGTACCTGACCAAGTGGCGTCGTCAGGGCCTACCGCTGACAAGATCCCTAGCAGACCATTACGGCTTGGGCGCCGACCCGGCCGAGTGGTGGCAGGGAACGCCATTCGTTCCCGAAAACGGCTACGGCGTCATCCATCTCGATCCCGCCTTGCCAAAGACCATGCCGCTCGCGCAGGCAAGGGAGGGCGTGGTGGAGATATCGATGACCATGGAGACCCAGCCATGAGCGCATCTTTGCAGACTGCCGATCGGGTCCGGCGCTGGCGCATCGAAGGAGAGCTGACCACCCGGACGCCCCTCCATATGGGAAGCGGCAGCTTTGAGGCCCGCCAGGAGTTGCGACGCGCTCCGCAGACTGACGACATCGCCAAGGCCAAAGCGGTATTGCTCGATAGTGACCAGCGCCCCTGTCTGACGGGCAGCGGCCTGAAAGGAGCCATGCTGGCTTGGGCGAATGCCTATCTGCCCGACCCAGAGAGGGACCGGCTTTTGTTCGGCTGCGAGCCGGATGGGGACGGAAAAGGTCAGGGTGGACGACTGGAGTTTCAGACCGCCTTTCTCAGCCAAAACAAGGAAAACACGTCTCCATCCTCTTCGCCGACACCGTTTTGGATGTCAGATCGGCGGACCGACGTGGATACCGGCGTGCGCATCAACCGCGCCTCTGGCACCGCCCTGGACAAGCATCTCTTCTACAAGGAAGTTGTGGCGCCGGGGACCGCCTTCCGCATGGTTCTTGACTTGGATCTGCCGGCTTGCTGCACCGACAAGGGGCACGCGCTGGTCAATCGCGTCTTGGCGCTGCTGGAAGCGTTCAACCTCTCGGATGACGACCGCGTCCCGCCCCTGACCCTGGGCGCCATGACGGGACGGGGCCACGGGCGCTTTGCCTGGAGGCTGACAAACCTGTCGCGCGTCACCGACGCCTCGGCGCGGACCTGGATCGACAAGGGAGCGCCCGGGACCTGGGCGGCGGCGCTAACGCCGGTGCCGGACAAGGGACCATGGCAGACGACGGCGAAGGCCACGCTTGAGGTGGTTCAATCCCCAGCCACCCTCGTTTGCGAGGTAACGCTGACATTCGATCACCGCTTCCTGATCTCGGAGCCGGCGCGCGTCGTTACCGAGGACGAGGCGAGGACGCGCTCTGGCAAGACCCGCACGGCCGGCATCATGCCCAAGGTGGATGGCAAGGGAAACGCCGTGCTGCCCACCGCTTCGATCAAGGGGGTCCTGCGCAGCCGGGCCGAACGCATCCTGGCGACGCTGACCGGCGACGCGTCTGCGTTCGAGCACGCCCCCGGCCGCGGCCCCGCCGGCCAGGATAATCCGGCGGCGGACATGATGACCGATCGCTGCTTACCCACCAGCCGTTTGTTTGGAGCCGCGTCCTGGCGCGCGGCGCTGGATGTGGAACCGTTTCGGCCCCTGTCGGGCCATACCACGGTCGCGCATCAGGAATTGGTGGCCATCGATCGCTTCACCGGCGGCGTCAGCGGCTCGGCCAAATACGACATCGACGCCTTCCACCGCCCCCAATTCAAGGGCCGCCTGCGCCTCAATCTGCGCCGAAGTCGACTAGAGGACGTTGGCCTGCTGGTCTTGCTCTTGCGCGATCTGGCCGAGGGCGACTTGAGCTTCGGCTATGGCGGGACCAAAGGCTATGGCGGCACCCAGGCCATGGTCACCGTTCAGGTGCGGGGCACCACGGCGGGAACCCAGGCATTGCCACTGCCGGAAGAGACCGGCGGTGCGGGGATTGACACGCCGGTTTCGTGGTCTTCCATCCAAGACAGCGCCCTGGCTTCGCCGCTGAGGGAGGCCGTCGCGGCGTTTCGCAGGCTTTATTGCAAGGGGGAAGCGGTCTGATGCCCGGCGAATTCCTGAATACCTATCATTTCGTCCCGGTACGGGATGGCGGCCCAACCCTCGGCCCAACCCATGACTTGGAGAACGTGCGCGTGGCGCTGGCCAACGACAGGGCGGGAGCCAAGGAATGGGATATCTGGAGCCATGACCGCTGGCACGACGGGCATCTGTCTGGACGCATCACCTGCACCTTGACCACCGAAGATCCGCTGGTCATCGGCGCCGAACAGAAAAGGGGGGAGAATGGCGAGACCTGCACGATCGTCGCGCCCTATCTGCTGGACGGCAAGCCGGCCATCCCCCCCACCACTCTCAAGGGGATGCTGTCGGCGCTGATCGAGGCCGCGACGAATTCGGCGATGCGGGTGCTCGATGATCGGGCGCTGTCGGTGCGCCAGGATATGAACAAGGCGTTATCGGCTATCGGCATGGTGATGCGCAAACCGGGGGTGGCACAAACCGAGAGCGAAGGATGGGATTTGATCCCGCTGACTCTGCCGACGATAAAGCTAAAGCCGGGGGCAGGATACCCGGAATCCCCGCCGCCTTCTTTTCCAATCCCGCACAGCTTTCTTACGCTTATGAAGACGTTGCGCTGGAAGCCGGCACAGAAGGTTTTTGTCGGAACTCTGACGTGGCCAAAAGCTCCGCCGGGCACAAATCGGCAAGAGCCCCCAACTCCAGATGAAGATTTCAAATTTATGATGAGGGCGGGAACCTACTCGTCCGCAGCGCCCGCAACATATCTGATGGACATAACGCCGCTGCCCCTGACCCCGGATGGCAAGGCCATCACCTATAAGCCGTTGGTCACCCGCGTGAAACAGCTCCAAACCCCTGGAAAACCCGAATTCTTGATCGGGCAGAAATCCAGGAATTCGAAGCTGTCGCGGCCGATTCTCGAGAGCGACGTCCCCGAGGAGCAGCGCCAGACCATGACACGCGGTATTCTGCGGGTCATGCACCATGACGACCGCGTCAATGACTTACCCCATACGCGCAAGCATGAAGTGTTTATCCCTCTGCCTCAGGATCTCGAATGCGCTCCTCGTCTGCCTATCCCATCGGCCGTTGTCCGCCTGTTCCATGCCCTGGCCGACGAGCGCACACAAACCCAATCGGGCGGCAGAGACCAGAGTGAATGGGGGGCCTTGCCCTTCCACCCAGTCGGAACCCGCCGTGCCGAGTCCCCCGCCCCGTTTGGCAATGCCCTGCGGCTGAAAGAGGGAGACCTCGTGTTTTTCGATCTCAAGACGGGAACGGATAAACAGCTTGAGGTGGCGGCGATCTCCTTTTCCTCAATCTGGCGCCAGTCCAAAGAGAGCGTTTACGACTACGTGCCGAAGGATGCGCAGCCGCTGACTTCAAACCGGTCCAGCCTGTCGCCGACCGAATTGATGTTTGGCGTTGTCGAGGTGCGGCCCGAGGATACGGCGGGAACGGATGGATCGAATACCATTGCCCTGAAAGGCCGCGTGCGCTGCGGCCCGGCGCGGTGTGAGCGGGGGCAAGACGCCTTCATGACACCCGACCCCTCGGTGCGTCTTAAGATCCTGGCCTCGCCAAAGCCACCCTCCCCGGCGCTCTATTTCCGCCCGAAAGGAGTGAAAGACGGCTTCATTGCCAAGACCGATTTAGCATCGGCCAATCACGAGATCCGCGGCCGTAAGATGTATCTTCACCCCACCGCCCAGGCGCTGGGGGTGAAGGCTGTGGAACAATCCAAGTCTCGAACCCCTGAAAACGACCCATCCAACAATCAGCGCAACATGGTCCGCCCCGTCAAACCGGGCGTGACCTTCACCTTTTCCATAGACTTCGATGATCTGCCCACAGAGTGCCTGGACCTGCTGCTTTTCGCCTGCCGTCCGACCAAGGACTTCCGGCACAGGCTGGGGATGGGCAAGGCCCTTGGCCTGGGCCGGGTCCGCGTGGACGTGACAGAGGTCAGCGTCATCGACCGGGGGCGGCGCTATCGCGTGGACGATCCGTTTACCACCAAGCGCGCCCATCGGCTCTGGTCGGACGGGGTCGGTGATGCCGATTTGGACCCGGCGCAGGCCGCGCGGCGGGTGGTGGATAAGATGGACGACGTTATCCTGGCGCATCTGCTGGGCATCGGCGAACCCCGCCACATCGGCGATCGCCCGGTCCATCCGCCCTATACGGACGACCAGCAAGCAGCCTTCCTGAAGCGCCTGTCGGGAGCGGAGGAAAAGACCTACGCGTGGTTCGTCGAGGTCTATACGCGCGGTCCCGCAAACCAGAAGTTCCTCCAGGACATTCGCCTAACCCGCTCCCCCCCGGGAACGGACGATCCCGTAGCGACGATCGAGATGCTGTCCCTTCCAACGACGGGGGCGACCTTGCCTCGAAAAGGGTCCAGGGCCGACCGACCGCCGCCACCTTCCCCGAAACCCGCCGGACCCGCCAAACCCGCCGGACCCGAGATTAGGGGCACAGTGAAGCACTATGACCCTATAAAGGGGCGCGGTTACATCATTCCCGATGGGAAAGGGAGCGATATCCTCATCGAAAAAGCCGTTCTCAAAGCCTGCGGCATGGGACGTTTGAAGAAGAACGACCGGGTTGTCGTCATAACCAAGGATCAGGGCGGAAAGCCGGTAGCGATAGACGTGCGACGTTAGCCAAATGCTGAGGGGGAAGCCTCCGATACCCCCTCCCGTGGCCAGCCACGCGACCGCAAGCCCTCCGCACATCGTCCTTGAAGACTGCGCCGAACCGGAGAACCCAAGACCACTTAGGGCCTTCATCCCCCTTACCCTTCAACCAATGGAACGCCATGACGGACGGTCTAGACGCTTCTAAAATCCTGGTGGACGGCTTTACCGAGATTCTTTTCTGGCCCCTTAATCTGGATCTCGGCCCCAAAACGACGACCGACGCCTTGAAAAAGGCTATGATCAAGGTCGAGGATGGGCTGAAGGACGAGGAGATTTGGCAAGAGGTCAAGGATCCGCTCCGCGCCCTTGATGAAGGTTCAGACGAAGAAAAAAACAAACGCGAGGCCTATGCCGCCTTCGTCTATTTCCACCCCTTTATCCAGAAGGTGCTTTTCCCCAAAACAGACGATCCAAACCGCCTGTTACGCCAGTTCCGCCGGTCGGGCATCACCCATATGACGGCGGTTTTCAAGAATCTTTCACTAACTTTCGTTGTCAAGCGCTGCCATTTGTACTTAATTTCAGAAACAGGTACGGCTCTTTTTGTTCTGGAGATTTCAACGCAACATCTCTTATCCTTGGATAAAGTACAAACCATTCTCGAAATTTTGAGACGGGCCTATCCTCCATTTTGGGAAACCGACAAAAAGGCGGGAAACATCCCGGGAAACATCCCAAGAGAGGTCTTTTGGCATGGACCGAAAGAAGATCGTCATCAGCCCCCTCTGACCTTTGAGGACTGCTGGGAGCAGGTGGCGGCGAAGGACACCAGACGCACACCCCGCGCCCGCCATTGGGAGGAGGTTCTGGGTAAGGCTTTCTTCGAACACCCGTGGATGCAAGTCACGGATGAACGCATCCCGGCGATGGCCTGGATAAGCGTAGACCAGCCAAAGGAAATTTCTTACGGCGACTGGGTCCGCCTGGCTTTTCTGGATTCTCCTGGCCTTGCCAAAATACCCTATGGCTCTGGATATCTGACCGACTTCGAAAAAAACCACTGTTACGATGCCTTTTGGAACCCAAAGGAGAATTTAACCACACGGTATTTGGTTTCTGGCTATGGCTTTGTTTCTGTCGGCGATAAAGATAGCGGTTACTTTAAAGATGCCATACACCAGCATTTCCGACGTCATTATTTTTACATGGGATTGATCGCCCACCTTCAGACCGCTATTTTGCTGTCGCTCTCAGATCGCTTGTCTGATGCCAACGAGTTAGACGACCAAGACGCGCAGGATCTGCAAAAATCCACCCTAGACTTTACCCATCGCCTGTGGTTTCCCGAAATCAGCAATCACGTCCAGGGACGCGCCCTCTTCGCTTTGTGGCGCAGGCATTTGGGAACGGACCGGCTTTATGAGCAAGTGATGCGCGAAGCCCAGGAGCACAACGCCTTTCTAAATGTCCAGGCCGATCGCAAGGCCGCCGAGGCGGCAACGACGCTGAACTTGATCGCGACGATCGGCCTTTCCCTGTCCCTGGTCGCAGGGATTTTGGGAATGAATGTTCTGGTGGATGCGGGCCCCATGCCCGTTGTCCTTCAAGAAAAGACCTCGTTGAAATCCGCGGCGTCCTGGGACTGGTCCCACCTGCCTTTGGTCTTGAACACGCTGACCATGGTTTTGGGCCTTTCGGCAGTTGGTTTGTTGTTGCTGCCAAAGGAGAAAGGATCCCTCTTGGGTAAGGCAGGAAAAGGGCTGGTCGTCGCGGCGATTTTGGCCGGGGTCGGCTGGGCGGTCAGTTCGTTGTGGCGGTACGCCCCATGACTCCTCCCGCCTTTCTCTTCTTCCTGGGGGGCCAGGATCTTGAAATGAAAACCCTGGCCACCCTGGTGCGGGAGACCCTGGGGGAGCAAGCCGTGCGCGATCGAAATCTCGGCTGGGGGGCGCGCCTGTCCGATTATGCCGATGATCTTGCCACCCTGCCCGCCACGACCGTCCCGGTGCTGGTGGAACTGGACCTGGATGCCCCCCTCCCCCCCCGCGCCCTAGTCATCGATCATCACGGCGCGGCGGCGGGGGAAAACCAGCCGACGGCGCTGGAACAGGCCTTCCACCTGCTCGCCTTGCCGGCCGAGCGGTGGACCCGCTGGCACGCGCTGGTCGCCGCCAACGACAAGGGCCATATCGCCGCCCTGCGGGCGATGGGCGCCACGCCCGAGGAAATCGACCGCGTCCGCGAAGCCGACCGCTTGGCCCAGGGAATTTCCCCAGCCGAAGAGGCGGCGGGCCGCGACGCGCTATCCCGCGCCGAGCGGCCGTTTGACGACCTTCTTTTGGTGCACCTACCCCATAATCGCACGGCCGTGGTCATGGATCGTTTACCACCGGGATCGCCAGCCAATGTGCTGATCCTTTCTCCGGAGGAAACGAATTTTTATGGCGCCGCCCCCCTGATCCAGGCTTTGAATCACGCCATTCCCGGTGGCTGGTTCGGCGGCGCCCTCCCCTCCCAGGGCTTTTGGGGCTACCCGGCCCCCCTTGACGCAACACGGATTTTCGCGGCTTTGGGCAAAACCAACCACGAGCGCTTCGCCAAAGGCGATCCGCCCCTATAATCTCTGGCGACCTGGGGGAGCCCCACCGATGGGACGAAGCGAAACGATAGGGCACGCGCCGACGGCAAAAGGCGTGACGCCCCTCCCTGCGACGATAGCCGCTCCCCCCGCTGTCCATGGCTTCATCCTGGACGGCCCGGCGCTTGCCCCCGCCCTATGCCTGCGCTTGGCCGGCGCCCTGCGTCGGGCGGTGATGGCGCGGGTGCGCGATACCCTGGGGCTAGGCCCCCAGGATGGCTTGCCCGCCTTCTTCTGTGGTCATCAGAGCGATGGCGCCCCGGTGCGGCCGGGGCACCATGACCACCTGTTTTTCCTGGCCGATCCCGGCCCGCCGGCGCGGGTGCTGATCGTTCCCCCCAGCCATGCCGAACATCGCCCGCCGTCGCCCGAGGAATGCGGCCATCGCGAAACCCTGGTCAAGGCCCTGGCCGGAATGACCCATCTGATCGCCGGGGCCGATGGCGTTTTCACCCTCCACCCCCAGGATCGGCCGTCGCCTGCCGACCCCGTGCTCGGATCCGGCCTGTATTGGCGATCGGCGACAGCCTTTCATCCGCCCCGCCACCCCAAGCGCGGCGATGATCCCCAAGCCTTCCTAACCGCCTTGATCGCCAAGGAGTGCTTGGCCCGCGCCCTGCCCCTCCCCGCCATCAAGATCATCGCGCTGCGCCGCGGCGCCCGCGATGGTCTGGCCGCCCTGGCCCATTTGACCTTCCCCAAGCCGGTAAGCGGACCGATCCTGCTTGGCCGGGACGCCCACCGGGGGGGCGGCGTCTTCCTCCTTGGGGCGGTGCGGCGGCCCCCGGCCGAAGAGAGCCTCCCCTCGCGCGAGGGGTCCGCTGACTCAAACGACTCGCGGAGCGCTCGCAATGAGCCAATCATTTGATTTTCCCGTTCTTTTTGACACCGCCCCTCGAATGGCCGGCTTGAGGACAGCCCTTTTCAAGCCATTTTTTTCGACCCCTCGCAAATCACCCCCTATCCCCCCGCCCCCATTATGCTATTTTAGGGGGCCGTCTCCCGAGGCAGTAATGCCTCGGCCTCATTGAAACGCCTAAAGAGGCGCTTTTCTGCAGAACGGCTAAAGGCGTCTCCCGAGGCAGTAATGCCTCGGCCTCATTGAAACAACATACGCCCCTGGAGATCATCTTCGACGCAGTCCCGTCTCCCGAGGCAGTAATGCCTCGGCCTCATTGAAACGCGCTGCTCCACGGTCGGCTGATTGGCCGGCGGGGCGGGAGTCTCCCGAGGCAGTAATGCCTCGGCCTCATTGAAACACGCACTTCCGATAAAAGTCCGCCTCAACTGGATAGCCGGCCTCGGCCACCTCGTCTCCCGAGGCAGTAATGCCTCGGCCTCATTGAAACCCGGACTTCTTTTCAACGATGGTTTCGGTCTTCTCGTCTCCCGAGGCAGTAATGCCTCGGCCTCATTGAAACTATCAGCCATTGCGGCGCGCCTCGGCAATCTGGAGGTGGTGTCTCCCGAGGCAGTAATGCCTCGGCCTCATTGAAACACCGCGATTTCTTTCGCCTCTTCGAGCGAGGCGACGGGGTCTCCCTAGGCAGTAATGCCTCGGCCTCATTGAAACTCCCCTGACCCGCGCCGCTATCTCCGCCTTGCCGGGATTAAAGGGGGCGGACCCCTTTTTATCTCTTTGATGCCTCGGCTGATTGAAGCAGCGATGCCACCGCCGGGAAGATCGGAACTGGTTACGCCGTTAAAAGCTCTCCTTTCCGGGATTTTTGACTCATGGGGGGTTCTCTCTAAAAGCGGCGCCCCCATTTGCTTCAAGGTATCCAGATCCCTGTCTGCCTTTAGCCCCACCAGATCGGTTTTGGAGAGACGCCCCGATGGCCCCCTCCGACACACCGCCTTCCGCGGAAGATCTCCCCTCCCAGGGCGAATTGGCCCTGTTCGCCCCACCGGCGACCGCCGAGGATGCCCTGGTGCCCGCCAGCATGGTCAACGCCTGGATCTATTGTCCCCGGCTGGCTGTTTTGGAATGGGGGCGTGGCGAAAAGGCCCGCAGTGTGGATCTCATCGCCGGCCTGCGCGCCCATCAAGCCACGGAAAGCGGCCCGACTCCCGCCCTCCCCGATCCCATGGTCCTGCGAGAAGACCAAAGCCTGAAAACCCGCAGATTATCGCTGTCTTCGGAGCGCCTTGGGCTGACGGCCGAGCTTGATCTTCTCGATGTCGAAGAGGGGATGGTGATCCCGGTCGAGATCAAGGTCGGCAAACGCCCCTCCGTCGACGAGGGGGCTTATCTGCCCGAACGCGCCCAGGTTTGCGCCCAGGCCCTTTTGCTCCGCGAGGCGGGCTACACCTGCCTTGAAGGAGCGCTGTGGTTCGCCGAAAGCCGCGAGCGTGTAACGGTGGATCTGACCGAGGCGTTGGTCACCGCCACCCTGGTCGCCACATCGGATCTGCGCTTGACCGTGGCCAGCGGCCGGCTGCCGCCGCCTTTGGATCATTCGGCCAAATGCCCCCGCTGTTCGCTTTTGCCGATCTGCCTGCCCGATGAAATCGCTTGGTTCCGCAAGGGATCGATCGCGCGAACCCCTCCGCCCCCGGCTTCTCCGGCCTTGCCACTTTACGGACAGACCCCCGGGGCCCGCATCGGCAAGAAAGACTATACGCTTGTCATCCAGGTCGAGGGCGAGGCCGACCGCAGCTTGGCGCTCGACGAGATATCGGAGGTGGTTCTGGCCGGCCCGGTGTCTCTGACCACACCGGCCATTCATGAATTGCTGCGTCGCGAGATCCCCGTGGCCTGGATGTCCTCGGGCTTTTGGTTCCTGGGATCCACCGGCGGCCAGGGCCCCAGAAGCGCCGCGGTTCGTACGGCCCAATACGCCCTTGCCGGTGACGAAAGGCGACGCCAAGCCTTCGCCCGCGATCTGGTTTCGGCGAAAATCCGCAATGGCCGGACCTTGTTGCGCCGCAACTGGCGGGGAGCGGAAGCCGAGCGCCAGATCGCGTTGGACCGCTTGGCCCGCCTTGCCGAGCGGGCGACCACGGCCGAAACCACCGCCTGTTTATTGGGGATCGAGGGGGAAGCCGCTGCGGTCTATTTCCGCGCCTTCCCACAGCTTTTCACCCAGGCCGTAACCACCCTTCCGGCCTTTGCCTTCGAGCGCCGCAACCGTCGCCCGCCGGCCGATCCGGTAAACGCCTGCCTGTCGCTGTGCTACGCCGTGCTCACCCGCACCTTATCGTCGGCGTTGAGCATCGCCGGCCTTGATCCGTGGAAGGGCTTCTATCACACCGAGCGCCCCGGTCGCCCGGCCCTCGCCCTTGATCTGATCGAATCCTTTCGCCCCGTTCTGGCCGATTCCACCGTCTTGATGGTTTTAAACAATGGCGAGATCGGCACCAATGATTTCCTGTACGCTGGCGGCGGCTGCGCTTTGAAGCCAAACGCCCGACGCGGCCTGATCGCGGCCTATGAACGCCGATTGGACCAGGAAACCACCCACCCGGTCTTTGGGTATCAGCTTTCCATGCGGCGCCTGATTCAGGTGCAGGCCCGCTTGCTCGCCCGCTTCGTCTCTGGCGATATTCCCCGCTACCCTCATTATTGTCCTCGTTAGCCAAAGGCCTCTGTCGATGGGCACCCGCCGCTCCAACGCCGAACACGCCTATGTGGTCGCTTACGATATCGCCGATCCGAAGCGTTGGCGCCAGGTCTTCAAGACCATGAAGGGCTATGGCCAATGGGTGCAGCTTTCGGTCTTTCAATGTCGCCTGGATGGAGGACGCCGCATCGCCATGGCCTCGATCCTCGAAAGCCTGATCGATCGTGAAACCGACCACGTTCTGATGCTAGACCTTGGGCCGGCCGAGGATGTGGATCTCGCCGTGGAAAGCCTGGGCAAGGCCTTTGAGACGCTTGAGCGCCAAGCGATGATCATTTGATCCTTCCCAGCCTCAAAGAGGGGCCGGTTTGTCTCAAAACCCGCCCCGCACCACAACCGACGAGAGGGTGGCACTGCGCACGATGTTGGAAAAGGGGGCAGATACCGATGTTCTGCGGGACATGATCGGCTTTGCCGATCGTAACGAGTTCCTGCGCAAGCGCGGTTTTTCCAAGGCCGAAACGACGAAGATCATCGAGACCGGACCGGAGCCGCCGGGTGGGTGCATACCCTCCGCTTCGCCTTTCCCTTCCTCCTTTCCGGCCTGTCCCTGACAGCCGCGTTACCGGTGGTCGCCCAGATTCCAACTGCCGCGCCGATCACCGAAGCGGCGCGGCGCTTCGGCCTTTCCGCAGACCTGATTCGCGCCGTTCTCCGGTTGGAAAGTGGCGGCGATCCGCAAGCCCGCTCGCCCAAGGGAGCCCTGGGCCTGATGCAGATCATGCCCGAAACCTGGACCGATCTGCGCCGCCGCCATGCGCTGGGCGACGACCCGTTCGATCCCCGTGACAGCATTCTGGCCGGTGCGGCCTACCTGCGCGAGTTGCTCGACCACTACGGTTCACCCGGCTTCCTCGCCGCCTAAAATGCCGGTCCCACCCGCTACGAGGATTATCTCGCCAGCCGAACCACGATGCGATCTTGGACCACGGCGCCGTTGTTCGTTGTGCAAGCCAACCGCACGCCGGCTGCTGTTCCGGTGCAACCCAGCCGTCCGTCGCGCGACACGCCGATGGCGGGGCCAGTGCGCGATCTTTCCGTCTTCCGACCGCCTTCAGACGGCCTGTTCGTCGCTCTCTCCCGTACTGCGCCGCCCGATGACCCTGCCCGCACGCTGGCGCGTCCTGGCGGGCTACCGGAAAGAAACAGCGGTCAGGCGGGGAACGGGGAAGATCACGACGACCGGACGGCGAGATAAAAGCGGGCTCGCCACATGACCCGCAAGCCTTTGACAGGACTTGGGTTCTGGCGTGCCGGTCGGTCGGTCGGCGTGCCGCCTCCAGGATTTTCCGCAATGGTTTCAAAGGCGTTTTCGGCACCCCCCTCCCCCCTGTCCTGGAAAGGCGGCGATGAGCAAGGATGACAACGACTTTCACGTCGGCCCGGGGCGCATCCGTTCAGGCCGCTCGCCGCAAGCGATCCGCCCTGAGCAGGGGGGACGGGACATGAGCGATGCGCTTCTTCCGGTGTTTTCGCCGGCATCCGTTCTGTTCGACCATGGCGAAGGGGCTTGGTTGGTCGCGGCCAATGGCGAGCGCTATCTTGATTTCGGCGCGGGCATCGCGGTTAACGCCCTGGGCTATTCCCATCCGCATCTGGTCGGGGCGTTGGAACGGCAAGGCCGCAAGCTTTGGCATCTGTCCAATGTCTATCGGATTTCCGAAGCGGAGAGACTGGCCGAGCGCCTGACGGCCGCCTGCTTCGCCGACGTCGCATTCTTTGCGAACTCCGGGGCCGAAGCCAATGAATGCGCGATCAAGATCGCCCGGCGCCACCATCACGCCCATGGCCGTCCCGAGCGCTGGCGCATCATCACCTTTGACGGCGCGTTTCACGGGCGAACGCTGGCAACGATGGCCGCTGGCGGCAACCGGAAATATCTCGATGGCTTTGGCCCCCCGGTCGATGGCTTCGACCAATGCCCGCTTGAAGACATCGAGGCGGTCCGCGCCCGCGTCGGCCCACGGACCGCCGCCCTTATGATCGAACCCATTCAGGGGGAAAGCGGCATTCGGCCGGTGAGCCACGGCTTCTTGCGCCAGCTTCGCGAGCTTTGCGACGAACGCGGTCTTTTGCTGATCTTCGATGAAATACAGTGCGGCATGGCCCGCACCGGCCATCTCTTCGCCCATCAGGAAGCCGGCGTCGTCCCCGATATCATGAGTCTGGCCAAGGGGCTCGGCGGCGGCTTCCCGATCGGCGCCTGCCTTGCCACCCGCGGCGCGGCATTCGGCATGAGGCCCGGCGCGCACGGCTCGACTTTTGGCGGAAATCCGCTTGCCGGAGCCGTCGCCAATGCGGTGCTCGACATCGTGATGGACGATGGGGTGCTCGCGGAAATCCGCCGCAAGAGCGCTTTGCTGCGCGGGCTGCCATGCCGGCCTTGATGTCAGGAGATGCGCCCCCTAAGGTTGCCGAGAGGAAAGGTGGTCGCTGAGGGGGCGTTGAACCCCGCTTTCCGTTTCCTTGGCAAAGCCCCTGGCGACGCCCCTGGTCGCCACGGCCGTGAGCCCGCGCTGGCCCGATCCCTATCGGAAAACCGATCTGATGACCCTCCCGCGTTGGATTTTAGGCTATTGGGGAAAGGCGCGCCCCGCCCGCGCCGATGGCCCGGCGTGGCATCCCCTGGCCTATCACGGCTTGGATGTCGCCGCGGCGATGGCCGCTCTTCTGGATCTTCGGCCGGCGCTTCTCAACGCCATCGCCCGGGCGGCCGGCCTTTCGCCGCAAGACGCCCGGCGGGCGCTGATTCTGCTGGCCGCCTTTCACGATCTGGGGAAATTCGCCGAGAATTTCCAACAGAAGGTCGAAATTCCCGGGATCATTCCGGCGGCGCCGGGGGTCATCGGGTCGAGCCAAAGGGGGCATGGCGGCGTTGGGCTTCGGTTGTGGGAAACGGCCGTCCAAGCGGGGCCAGCGCCGCTAAGCGTCATCGCCGCTCGGCTTGGCCAATGGATCGACGCCGCCTTTGGTCACCACGGCGCCCCGGTCGAGTCCAAGGGGTTTCATCTGGCCGAGGCCCTGTCCCCCGCCGCCCGGGACGACGCCCTGGCCTTTGTGAACGACTGCCTGGGTTTCCTGCCGATGCCCGAAGCCAGCGTCGATGGCGCCGATGAGATCTGGCAGGTCGCCGGGCTGCTGATCCTGGCCGATTGGATCGGTTCCAACCAAACGTGGTTTCCCTATGCGCCGCCGGACTCCTCGTTGGAGGCGTACTGGCAAAAGGCGCAAGGGAACGCCAAAGACGCCCTGGCCAAGGCCGCCCTGCGCGAGGCGCCGATCGCCCCCGGGCTTGATCTATCCGATCTGATCGGCCCCCAGGCCCGGCCCTCGCCCCTGCAACGCTTCGCCGCGGCGGAAGCCCCGCCCCGCGAGCCGACGCTTTATATCATTGAAGACCTGACCGGATCGGGCAAGACCGAGGCCGCCCTTCTGCTCGCCCATCGCCTGATGGCCGCCGGACAGGCCGAGGGGCTTTATTGGGCCCTGCCCAGCAAGGCCACCGCCAATGCCCTTTACGCGCGGCTGGCCGCCGTTTATCGGCGCCTGTTCCAGCCCGATACCGATATTTCCCCGTGGATCGTGCTGGCCCATGGCGACCGCGACCTGAACCCGCTGTTTGCCGACAGCCGGCGGCCCGGGGGCGAGTATTACGGCGAGACGCGCTTGGCCGACGAGCAAAGCGCCGAGGCCCAATGCGCCGCCTTCCTGGCCGACGATATGAAGAAGACGTTTCTCGGCCAAATCGGCATCGGCACCATCGATCAGGCGCTGCTCTCGGTGCTGCCGGTGCGCCATCAATCCCTGCGGATTTGCGCCCTGTCGCGGCGCGTTTTAGTTGTTGACGAGGCCCATGCCTATGATGATTACGTGCAAGCCGAGTTGGCGCGTCTTTTGGAGTTCCACAGCGCCCTGGGCGGCAGCGCCATCGTGCTGTCGGCGACCCTGACCAAAAGCCAGCGCCGCGACCTCTGCCGACGCTATCAACGAACCCGGGGCGGCGATTTGCCCAACGCCGGGGCGGTGAAACTGACCGAAGACGCCTTTCCCCTGGTGACGCGGGTGAGCGCCCAAAGCCTTGTCGAAACCCCGCAAGACGCGGCGCGCGGCACCCGCCGCGATCTGCCATTCCGCCTGTTCTCCACCGTCGATCAGGCGCTGGAGTCGTTGATCGACGCCGCCTCGGCCGGGCTCTGCGGCGTTTACATCCGCAACACGGTCACCGACGCCATCGCCGCGGTTCAAAGGCTGCGCGCCCTGGCCCCGCCGGGGGTCGACGTGGCGCTGTTCCACGCCCGCTTCGCCCTGGGGGATCGGCTGGCCCATGAAAACAACGCCCTTGGGCGTTTCGGAAAAAACAGCACGCCCGACGACCGACGCGGCCGGATTTTGGTGGCGACCCAGGTTGTCGAGCAATCCTTGGATGTTGATTTCGACGTTATGGTCACGGACCTCTGCCCGATGGACCTGCTGATCCAGCGCGCCGGACGGCTGCACCGCCATGCCGACCGTCCCAGCCGCCCACCGCCGGTTCTGTCGGTGGTCGCCCCGCCGACCGAGGGCGCCATCACCGCCCAATGGTACGCCGCGCTGTTTCCACAGGGGCAATTCGTTTATCGCGATGTCGGCCAACTGTGGCGAACCCTGAGCGTTCTGAAAGAGCGCGGCGGCCTGCCGCTTCTCAGCGCCTCGCCGCGCCTTCTAATCGAGGCGGTCTTTGGCGATTCCGCCGCTCCTTTGCCCCCCACCCTGGAACAGCCCTCGTTCAAGGCCGAAGGCAAGCGTCAGGCAGAGCGGGCGGTTGGTTACGTGGTCAGCCTGGAGCGCTCGGCGGGCTATTCCCAACAGGTCGACGCCTGGAAGACCGAGACCCAAGCCACCACCCGCCTGGGCGACCAAGGCATTCGCCTGCGCCTTGCCCGTTGGCAGAAGGGCCAGTTGCGGCCCTGGTTCGATGATCCCGATCCGTGGCGGGCTTGGCGGCTTTCCGAGGTCTCGGTACGCCGGGGCTTTGGCACGCCGATCCCCCCCGATGCCCTGGCCGCCAAGGCGATGGCGGCGCACCAAGCGCGGTGGCCCGATCGTAGCGACCCGCCTTTGCTGGTGGCGCTGACCGCCACCGATGATCCCGATCTTTGGGGCGCAACCTGGAGCGACGAGGACGACGCGGTTCGGCGCCTGCACTACTCCGCCAGCGAGGGATTTCAGATCGACGAAATCCTGCCTTGAGACTCTCTTAAGGCGCTTTGATCTAGGGTGGCCCTCCATCGGCGGCCGCCTTTGCGGCATGAACCGTCTCTTAGCGGTACTAATCCGATGTTCCCCGCGCCAGCGGGGATTCTAAAAAATCATAAGTCTCTAAGAGGTACTAACGTTCCCCCTTGCTCTTTTTTAAAATTCAGCCCTAAAGTGTATCTCTAGGTTGCGTCGCGTCTATAAATCGCCGCCAAGGCACACCCTTTCCCCCTGAAAAGACCGGGTTTTCGTTTTTATCCCTTCGATCCAAGAGAGACCGCCATGGCCTTTAATCTCCTCCTTGAACGATGGTTGCCCGTCCGCCGGGTCTCGGGAAAGCGGGACTGGGTCGCCCCCCATCAGCTTACCGAGGGCTTTGCCGAGGATCCCATCGTCGGCCTGGATTTCCCCCGCGCCGATTTCAATGCCGCCGTCCTCGAGTTTCTAATCGGCGTCGTTTATGTCGCCCTTCCCTGCCAAAAGGCTGCGGACTGGGTAAAGGGCTCCCTCACCCCCCCCGCGCCCGCCACCTTGCAAGCCGCCCTTTCCCCCCTGGCCTTCGCCTTCGATTTCGATGGCGACGGACCGCGGGCCTATCAGGATACGTCCGATTTGGCCGCAGCCGATTGTCGGCCCATCACCGGATTATTCATCGATTTCCCCGGCGAAAATACTTTAAAAAACAACGCGGATTTGTTTATCAAGCGGCGCGACGCCTCGGCCCTTTGCCTGCCTTACGCCGCCGCCGCGACGATCACCTTGCAAACCTATGCGCCAAGCGGCGGCGCCGGCCACCGCACCTCGATCCGTGGCGGCGGCCCTTTGACCACCCTGGTCGCCCCCCGGCGCCGCTTGGCTGGCGGGGGTGAGGTCGCCACGCTTTGGGATCGCATTTGGGCCAATGTCCCCGATCAGAAATGGGATGGCAGCGATCCGATCGCCGGCGACCCGGCCGACCATGCCAATTGGCCCTTGGTTTTTCCCTGGCTGGCCGCGGCGATCACCTCGTCCCACGGCCAAATCGTCGCCCCCGCTGATGCGACGAAACGGCAAAGCTTTTTTGGCTGCCCGCGCCGCTTGCGCTTGGTCTTCCAACAGGCCTCCCCGGACCACCCTTGCGTCCTCGGCGGGCCGGCGGGCGCCATCATGGCGGTGGGCTTTCGCACCCAGAACTATGGCGCCAATTACGAGGGGTGGACGCATCCGCTGTCCCCCTATCGCGACGACAAAAAGGCCGGACGTCTGCCCATCCATCCCCACGGCGGCGCGGCGACCTATGGGGATTGGTTGGCGATTTGGGGGTATGATGGAACCCCGGCCGTCGGCGTCGAGATCTGGGACCGGCGCCGCGCTTTGCTGGGCGCCACCCTGGCCGGCGACGCGATCGAGGCTTTCGGCTTCGATATGGACAACGCCAAGGCCCGCCAATGGCTCGACATCCGCCTGCCCTGGGTCGGCGTTTATGGCGAAGACGCCGCGACCTTGCGAACGGCGATCGCCCAGATGATCGGCGCGACGCAAAAGGCCAGCCAGCGCCTACGCTTGGCCATCCGGCTGGCGCTCTGGGGGCAACGCGCCACGGATCCGAAAACCGGAAAACCCGGCTTCCGCCTTCCCGATGAGCTTCCCGCCGATGCCGCCACCATCGATGTCACGCCGATTTGGCAAGAAACGGAAGGCCCCTTCCGCCGGCATGTTCAAGACCTGATCGCCAAGCCCGATGGGCATTTGGCGGTGCGCAAACTATGGCTGAAAACCCTGCGCGGCCAGACCCTGCGCCAGTTTGATACGACCGTCGATCTTGATGGTCTGACCGACGCCGATCCCCACCGCCTGTTGTTCGCCCGCGACGGGCTTTCGCGCGCCCTGGCGCCATGGAGCGAGGTGGCGAAGACCCTTGATATCGCCGAGCCCAAAAACCCCAAGCAGCCTGCAAAGGAGCCAGCATGAACCGGGCCAGTCCTCTCAACGAGACGTTTTCCGAATGGTGGGAAAAATCGATCGACAAGGACGACGGTCAGGCCAAGGCCGATCGGGCGGCCCTTTGCCGGCTGGGGGTGGCCGATCAGGTGTTCCCCCCCGCCATCGATGTCGCCGGTGCGCTGACCATCGGCGCCTTTCGCACCCTGTACCGCCAAATCAACCAGCGGGAGATCCTGAAGGATTTTCGCACGGGTGATTGGGAAGACCGATTGGCGGTCGCCGCCATGGTTTTGGCCCAGGTGCGCACCAACACGCCGTCGCACACCACGGCGGCCCTGCTGGGTGGTGACGACGATACCCCGCTGATGGCTGAAAGCCGGTTCCGTCGGCTGCTGCGCGCCAAGGATCCGGTTGACCTATGGGCTCAGGCGCGGCGCGCCGTCGCCCTGCTCAAACGCGAAGCCCCGGTGGGCGATTTGGGCGCAAGCCTGTTCACCTGGGATGCCCATACCCGCCGCCGCTGGGCCGGCGCCTATTGGCGCCTTCAGGCCCCTGCCGAAGACCAATCCGCCCCCTCCGCCGCCGTCCTCTCCCCAACTCCGCTGTCGACCTTAGGAGCCCCGTGATCATGTCGCGCTTTCTGCAATTGCATGTGCTGACCGCCTATGCCGCGTCCAATCTCAATCGCGATGACACCGGTCGCCCCAAGACCCTTAATTTTGGCGGCGCCGAACGCCTGCGGGTTTCCTCGCAAAGCCTGAAGCGGGCCTTCCGCCAGTCGGAGCTGTTCCAAAGCCGCCTGCCGGGCGAATTGGGCACGCGCTCGCAAGATTTCGCCAAAGCCCTGGTGAGCGCCCTGGTGGCCAGGGGGGTGGAGGAAGCCGAAGCCATTACCCGCGCCGAAGCCCTGATCGACCATGACAAACTTGGCAAGGTCAAGAAAGGCAAGGCGCAGACCGAACAACTTGTTCATCTCGGCCCCGATGAACTGGCCGCGATCGACGCCTTGGCCGAGCGCTTGGCCACCAGCGCCACGCTTGATGACAAGGCGATGCTGGTCCTGAAAAGCAAGCCGCGCGCCGTCGATATCGCCATGTTCGGCCGGATGCTGGCGGGCAATCCCGGCTTCAATGTCGAAGCCGCCGTCCAGGTCGCCCACGCCTTCACCACCCATCGCGCTACCCCGGAAGACGACTATTACACCACCGTCGACGACATCAAGAACGCCGACCAGGAAGAAGATCGCGGGGCGGGGTTCCTGGGAATCCTCGAATACGGGTCGGGGCTGTTTTATCTTTACATCTGCATTAACGCCGATCTGCTGGTCGATAATCTGGCCGGCGATCAGGCCCTGGCCGCCGAAGCCGCCGCGCTGCTGATCGAGGCGGCCTGCACCATCAGCCCCACGGGCAAGCAAAACACCTTCGCCAGCCGGGCGCGCGGACTGTATGCGCTTCTGGAAATCGGCGAGGAGACGCCACGCAGCCTTGCCGCCGCCTTCCAATACGCCGTTGGCAGTCGCGCCACCGAGGCCGACCATTTGGCGGCCTCGATCCAGCGCCTGACCGCCCTGCGTGAGGGCTTTTCCAAGGCCTATGGCGAAAACCTGCGCAGCGTCGCCCTTGATGTCACCGATCCCGCCACCCCGGGCCTGAAGGCGCTGATCGCCGCCGCGCGCGACGCCGTCTGCCCGCCGACGGGCCAGTAAGACGATGGCCGTCCGTGACTTCCTGGTGTTTCGCTTGGTCGGCCCGATGGCCGCCTGGGGCGATATCGCGGTGGGCGAGCGCCGCGGCACCTGGGACGTCCCCGCGAAATCGGCGATCCTGGGTTTACTCGCCGCCGGGCTGGGCATTGATCGCGCCGATAGGACAGCCCACGAGGCCCTTGATCGCGGGCTAGGCTTCGCCGTTCGCCAGGATCGCCCCGGCCGCCTTTTGCGCGATTACCACACGGCCCAGGCGCCCAAGGCCCGCAAGAACGCGCGATGGTCAACCCGGCGCGACGAACTGAACGATGACGATCTGAACACCGTTCTTTCCGACCGCCTTTACCGGACCAACGCCATCGCCACCCCGGCGATCTGGCGGCGCCAGGGAACGGAGGGGCCAACGCTTGACCAACTGACCCAAGCACTGCTCCGCCCCCGCTTCACCCCCTATCTGGGCCGCAAGGCCTGCCCTTTGGGGTGGCCACCACGCCCCCGCCTTCTTCAGGCCGACGGGCTGTTGGCGGCGTTCGACGCTTACGATAGCGCCGAATGGGACGCCGCGCGCCAGTTCCACAAGGCATACCCGGGCGGGTGGCCGGGGGACACCGACCGGCCAACCCCCGTGTGGTTCGAGATCGCCGCCGGCCTGGATGACGAGGACACCGCCGCCCTGGAGCGACGCCAACGTCGCGACGGCATAACCAACCGCGCCCTGTGGCAGTTCACCGATCGTTGGGAAGGCCGGCTGGACTGGCGCCGGCTCATTCACGGAGAGAGCGCACCATGAGCCATATCACCCGCGCCGAGTTATCCCGCGACACCGGCGCCCGCAAAGCCCTGACCGCCTTGCTCCGCGATCAGGGCGGCACCGATGGCGGACACCGGCTGGTGTGGACCTTGTTCGCCGATGATCCCAAGGCTTCGCGCGATTTTGTCTTCCGCGAAGCCGAGCCGGGGCGCTATCTGATCGTTTCGGCCCGTCCGCCCGGCGATGGGCAAGGGCTGTGGCGGCTGGAAACCAAGCCCTATGCTCCGGCCTTTCGTGAAGGCCAGCGCTTTGGGTTCACCCTGCGCGCCAATCCGGCGACCGCCGTCAAACAAGCCGGAGAGACGCGTGGCAAGCGGGTTGACGCGATCATGCACGCCAAAACCCGCTCCGCCACCCCGCTGACGGTCGAGGATCGGGAACGCGTCGCGCTGGATTGGCTGCTCGATCGCCAGCAGGGCTTTGGGGTGCTCTTCGAGCGCGCCTTGTGTTCGGCCGGCGGCTATCGCCAAGTTCGCGTTCCCCGTGGCGGCAAGGCCATCACTTTTTCGGTGATCGATTACGAGGGCGTGTTCACCGTTCGCGATCCCGGCCTTTTGGGGCAAGCCCTGGTACGGGGGATCGGCAAGGCCAAAGCCTATGGCTGCGGCTTGATGCTGCTGCGGCGGCTGGCGGAATAAGCCCCATGGCCGATCCCGCCTTCGTCCCCTTGCGGCCCATCGCCATCAAGGACCGCTCGTCGATCGTTTTTCTTCAGCGCGGCCAACTCGACGTAGTGGACGGCGCCTTCGTTCTGATCGATCAAGAGGGGGTGCGCGTGCAGATCCCCGTGGGCGGGCTGGCCTGCCTGATGCTGGAGCCGGGAACGCGCATCACCCATGCCGCCATCGTTCTCTGCGCGCGGGTGGGATGTCTGGTGATCTGGGTCGGCGAACGCGGGACCCGTCTTTACGCCGCCGGGCAGCCCGGCGGCGCCAGGGCTGACAGATTATTGTTCCAGGCGCGCAACGCCCTTGATGAAACCGCCCGTCTGAATGTCGTTCGCGAAATGTATCGGCGCCGCTTTGACGACGACCCGCCCGCCCGCCGGTCGGTGGACCAATTGCGCGGCATGGAGGGCGTGCGGGTGCGCGAGATCTATCGCCTGCTCGCCAAAAAATACGCTGTGGACTGGAACGCCCGGCGCTACGATCACAACGATTGGGATGGCGCCGATATCCCCAACCGCTGTCTGTCGGCGGCCACCGCCTGTCTTTACGGGTTGTGCGAAGCGGCCATTCTGGCGGCGGGCTATGCCCCGGCCATCGGTTTTCTCCATCGCGGCAAGCCGCAAAGCTTCGTTTACGACGTCGCCGACCTCTATAAGGTCGAAACCGTCGTTCCCACCGCCTTTTCGATCGCCGCGAAGATCGCCGCCGGCAAGGGCGACGACAGCCCGCCCGAGCGTCAGGTCCGTATCGCCTGCCGCGACCAGTTCCGCAAATCCGGTCTGTTGGAAAAGATCATTCCCGACATCGAGGAGATCCTGCGCGCCGGGGGCCTGGAACCGCCCCTTGACGCCCCCGAGGCCGTCGATCCGGTTATCCCGCCAGAGGAGCCTTCGGGTGATGATGGTCATCGTGGTTGAAAACGCCCCGCCCCGGCTGCGTGGACGCCTCGCCCTCTGGCTGGCCGAGATCAGGGCGGGGGTCTACGTCGGGGTCTATTCCCGCCGTGTCCGCGAACGCATCTGGGACGAGGTGACCCAGATGATCGACAAGGGAAGCGCCGTGATAACCTGGAGCGCCCCAACGGATTCGGGCTTCGCCTTCGAGGCCGTCGGCGAAAACCGCCGCGAACCGGTCGAAATCGACGGCCTGACCCTGGTCCGCTTCCACCCCGTCAAACAGCCGCCCGACTAACCGCGACCGCCGCCCCGGCACGACGATCGCCAAAGACAAAAAGCAGCCCGCCGAGCCGCGAAATCGCACCTAGAACAAAAACGGAACATCGGTAAGTTTTTTGACATCGTGAAAAGATATGATAATCAACGACTTCCGTTGATGACTGTTCCCCGCATGCGCGGGGATGAACCGCCCATGAGATGGGTCTGGTGCTTGACCGTGAGCTGTTCCCCGCATGCGCGGGGATGAACCATTCCTGCAGCGCCTCAACGGACAGCCCGACCTCTGTTCCCCGCATGCGCGGGGATGAACCGCCAGCAGCGCCCTGAAGTCGCCCATCTGCCCCCTGTTCCCCGCATGCGCGGGGATGAACCGGCCTCCAGCGCTCCGCCGTCATCCTGGGCCCGCTGTTCCCCGCATGCGCGGGGATGAACCGGCGTCAGGCGAGGTGCGTTACACCCTGTTGCGCTGTTCCCCGCATGCGCGGGGATGAACCGCCTTAGGCTGGAAGGCCGACTTCACCGGCGCCCTGTTCCCCGCATGCGCGGGGATGAACCGCGCCTGTTCGCGCGATTGCAACGTCTTAACGACTGTTCCCCGCATGCGCGGGGATGAACCGCCCGAAATGATCGGCGGTCCCCATCACCAGAACTGTTCCCCGCATGCGCGGGGATGAACCGCTTCATCACGATCGCAATAGGTGATTTTCGCTCTGTTCCCCGCATGCGCGGGGATGAACCGATGGCGACCCTTGAGGCCGAGGCCGTGGGGCTCTGTTCCCCGCATGCGCGGGGATGAACCGCCCTTGACTTGGTCATGGGGGCGATGGCGGGACTGTTCCCCGCATGCGCGGGGATGAACCGCAGATCAGCGAGCAAAATCAAACGGCCTGGGGTCTGTTCCCCGCATGCGCGGGGATGAACCGCTCGATGACCGGCTTGCTCCCAATATTGTCGGCTGTTCCCCGCATGCGCGGGGATGAACCGCGATGGCTCGACCGGGTACTGCTATCGTGAGTCTGTTCCCCGCATGCGCGGGGATGAACCGCGCCCCCATGCGCAAATATTCCAGGGTGATCGCTGTTCCCCGCATGCGCGGGGATGAACCGGTCAATCTGGGCAGTCGGGCCTGGACCGATCTCTGTTCCCCGCATGCGCGGGGATGAACCGTAATCCACCCGGCCCTCGTCCGCCCCGGCAGCCTGTTCCCCGCATGCGCGGGGATGAACCGCGCGGGTCGATTCAGGCGAAACCTTGGGATTCCTGTTCCCCGCATGCGCGGGGATGAACCGGGCCTCCTCGGCCACGGCCCCGATATCCTGGTCTGCTCCCCGCATGCGCGGGGAGCAGACCATGGTAACGGTTCCCCCGCATCTGGGGGAGGGGTGGCTGGATGATGCCATGATCTTCTGCCTTCTTTACTACTTCGGCTATCGTTCACCTAATTGGCAAGCGCTCTATTAAATCGACCTTGCGCTTATTAACGACTCGCGACAAACAGAAAATAAGCACTAGGTGGATTTTTCTGGGTGATTAGAGCCCAATGATTTATTCTGGTGAGATGGAGGGTCCCACATGATCAAAGGTCTGTTGCGCCAGCTTGGCGCGCAAAAATCGATTGCCGCGCAGATCGGCGTATCTGAACAAAGCGTTTCGAAGGTCGTTCGCGGAGACGCCAAGGGTGGAGGTTTACGCGTCGCTCTGGTGGTGCTGGCCGCCGCGGTGGCGGAGGTTGGCAGTGAAGCCGCCTCGCGCATCCTGGCGCGGGCGGCCGAAATGCTGAGGGCGCAGCGCCCTGACAAAGTCTGACTGTCCGAAGCGATTGAGACACATCACAACCAATACCAGTCATGTCTCAATGGCGGCTCGAAGCGCCGTCGCCCCTCTGTTCCCCGCATACGCGGGGATGAACCGGGCGAGGCCTCGGCTTTTCACACTTGGCTAACCTGTTCCCCGCATACGCGGGGATGCCCGCCGATTTTGCGCCGGGGCTTTCCCTCTGGCGCTTCCACGACGCTTCCACGCTGGCCTGGAAGCTGCGGAATCCCCAAAGCAAAAAGCCGCTGATTCCGGTCTGGAATCAACGGCTTGATATCTGGTTGCGGGGGCAGGATTTGAACCTGCGGCCTTCAGGTTATGAGCCTGACGAGCTACCGGGCTGCTCCACCCCGCGATAAAGGGAGACGGGCCGTTTGAGCTGACATTGTGAGAGGGATTTTCTGAACCTGCTGTGGTGTTTTGTTGTGCCCTTTTGGGGGTCGTTTGGAAGGCCTGGCGGCGACCTACTCTCCCACGCCTTAAGACGCAGTACCATTGGCGCAGGGCTCTTTCACGGCCGAGTTCGGGATGGGATCGGGTGTTTCGAGCCCGCAATGACCACCAGGCCATCGAAACGGCCCCTTTGGGGTACGGGTAATGTGTTGTGTATTGGTTCGTTCTGGCGGTTGGTTTCTTCGAAGGTTTGCTGAAGGTGCGCATGGGGCCCAAGGTCTGGGCTGACCGCTGCGCGTGGTCAATCAAGCCGATCGGACGATTAGTACCGGTTAGCTTCACGCATTACTGCGCTTCCACACCCGGCCTATCAACGTGGTGGTCTTCCACGGTCCTGATAGGGATACCTGGTTTTGAGGGAGGCTTCCCGCTTAGATGCTTTCAGCGGTTATCCCGTCCATACTTAGCTACCCAGCGGTGCCACTGGCGTGACAACTGGTACACCAGAGGTATGTCCATCCCGGTCCTCTCGTACTAGGGACAGCTCCTCTCAAGTATCCTACACCCACGGTAGATAGGGACCGAACTGTCTCACGACGTTCTAAACCCAGCTCACGTACCACTTTAATCGGCGAACAGCCGAACCCTTGGGACCTGCTCCAGCCCCAGGATGTGATGAGCCGACATCGAGGTGCCAAACACTGCCGTCGATGTGGACTCTTGGGCAGTATCAGCCTGTTATCCCCAGAGTACCTTTTATCCGTTGAGCGATGGCCCTTCCACGCGGGACCACCGGATCACTATGACCGTCTTTCGACTCTGCTCGAACTGTCGCTCTCGCAGTCAGGCGGGCTTTTGCCATTGCACTCATCAGCCGATTTCCGACCGGCCTGAGCCCACCATCGCGCGCCTCCGTTACTCTTTGGGAGGCGACCGCCCCAGTCAAACTACCCACCACGCAGGGTCCCGGACCCGGATCACGGGCCGCGGTTAGACATCAGGAGACGGAAGGGCGGTATTTCAAGGGTGGCTCCACACAAGCTGGCGCCTATGCTTCAAAGCCTCCCGCCTATCCTACACATCCATCGCCTAATGCCACTGCGAAGTTGTAGTAAAGGTTCATGGGGTCTTTCCGTCTGGCCGTGGGAACTCCGCATCTTCACGGAGAATTCAATTTCGCTGAGTTGGTGTTGGAGACAGCGGGGAAGTCGTTACGCCATTCGTGCAGGTCGGAACTTACCCGACAAGGAATTTCGCTACCTTAGGACCGTTATAGTTACGGCCGCCGTTTACCGGGGCTTCGATTCAAAGCTTGCACCTCTCCTCTTAACCTTCCGGCACCGGGCAGGCGTCAGACCCTATACGTCGTCTTGCGACTTCGCAGAGCCCTGTGTTTTTAGTAAACAGTCGCCACCCCCTGGTCTGTGCCCCCCCATGATGGTTGCCCACCACGAGGGCCCCCTTCTCCCGAAGTTACGGGGGCAATTTGCCTAGTTCCTTCAACACCATTCTCTCAAGCGCCTTGGTATACTCTACCAGCCCACCTGTGTCGGTTTGGGGTACGGTTCATACGTGAGGTTATTTCCCGGCCTTTCCTGCCTGCCCCTCCAATCCGATAAGGAGGAACAACGTCCGAAAGGCGTCACATCTCACGAGTTCAGGAATATTAACCTGATTCCCATCGTCTACGGCTTTCGCCCTCGACTTAGGGGCCGACTCACCCTGCGCGGATTAGCCTTGCGCAGGAACCCTTGGGCTTTCGGCGGGAGTGTTTCTCACACTCCTTGTCGCTACTCATGTCAGCATTCTCGCTTCCGATACCTCCAGCATCCCTTACGAGACACCTTCACAGGCCTACGGAACGCTCCGCTACCACTCTTTCCGAAGAAAGAATCCACAGCTTCGGTGCACGGCTTGAGCCCCGGTACATCTTCGGCGCAGGATAGCTATTAGACCAGTGAGCTGTTACGCTTTCTTTAAAGGATGGCTGCTTCTAAGCCAACCTCCTGGTTGTTATGGCCGTCCCACATCCTTTCCCACTTAGCCGTGACTTGGGGACCTTAGCTGGTGGTCTGGGTTGTTTCCCTCTTGACCCAGGACGTTAGCACCCTGAGTCTGTCTGCCGGACTGTACTCACCGGTATTCGGAGTTTGGTTAGGTTTGGTAGGCCTCGCGGCCCCCTAGCCCATCCAGTGCTCTACCCCCGGTGGTAATCATCCGACGCGCTACCTAAATAGCTTTCGCGGAGAACCAGCTATTTCCGAGTTTGATTGGCCTTTCACCCCTAGCCACAGGTCATCCCCGTCTTTTTCAACAGACGTGGGTTCGGTCCTCCAGTGGGTGTTACTCCACCTTCAACCTGCCCATGGCTAGATCACCCGGTTTCGGGTCTAATCCGACGAACTCGACGCCCTATTAAGACTCGCTTTCGCTGCGCCTACACCTATCGGCTTAAGCTTGCTCGCCAGATTAAGTCGCTGACCCATTATACAAAAGGTACGCCGTCACCTCCGAAAAGGCTCCGACTGCTTGTAGGCATCCGGTTTCAGGATCTGTTTCACTCCCCTCATCGGGGTGCTTTTCACCTTTCCCTCACGGTACTGGTGCACTATCGGTCGTCAAGGAGTACTTAGCCTTGGAGGGTGGTCCCCCCACGTTCAGACAGGATTTCACGTGTCCCGCCCTACTCGAGGATATAAATGCCATCTACCCGTACGGGGCTGTCACCCGCTATGGCCCGACTTTCCAGACGGTTCCGGTTTAGACATAAATACCACTGGGCTGATCCGCGTTCGCTCGCCACTACTAACGGAGTCTCG